>JABSPQ010000371.1 GCA_013214205.1 Flavobacteriales bacterium | reverse complement strand
TAGATATTTAACACTGATTGGGACTTATCGAAACTAACTTCGAGCACTTTCCAGGGATCAACAAGACCTAGTGCAATTGAGAAGATTTCAGTAGAATTATGCATCCTCTAAAATAGTATTTTACCCATTACCCACCTAAATTAACACAGAGCCGTAATATCTGATAACCCTGTACACGTTACCTGAAAAGAACTGGCCATTAAGCCCTTCTGATAAATCTGCAATAAGTTTTCAACATCCATATGTAAATTTATCATTTATATCTGCGTAACATGAGTTCCTAAGGCCTTTCAGCCTAAAAGAGCTCTTCATGTCTATCGAAATGTCGCTTTACAAGCAAGTCGTCGAAAAACGCGCCCTGAGTGTTTTGGAGAAAATCGTTGATATGTGAACTAAAGTTCAAATTCCAACATTTTTCATTGGGCGTTATTTTCGCCAAAATCACATATTCCTTCATAGATACATGCGAATGTATTGAAAAGCACCCTAAACCTTACATAAGTTATTAAAAAATAGCCTTTCATTCAACTGATATAACATCGCCGCGTTATATACATTGAAAGATAATTTATTAGTATCTATAAATACAGAAAGATGATGAGGAAGATAATAACAATAGCAGCGATGATCGTAAGTCCACTATGTCTAGTGGCGCAAGATTTTGAAATTACACCGAATGGAGATGGTAACAACGACACTTGGGAAGTAACCACTGGTAACGAATTAGCAGAAAATAACTCCGTTGCAATTTACAATAGAAGAGGAGATTTAGTTTACAATGCTAGTCCTTACAAAAACGATTGGAACGGAGAGGACATTCAAGGTGAATTATTGCCGAATGACTCTTACTATTATATCCTAGATGATGGTATTAATGCCACACCACAAATTGGATTCTTAACTTTAGATAGAGCTTTATAAAAGAGACGAGGTTACTTTAGCTTATCTAAATTTTCCTGAGCTAGGGTAGATACAAAGAAAGGGTCATAATTTGGATTGTATTTAATTTTCTCAGTATCCAAATTAAAGTATCCTTTCACGTATGCTCTTGGAAGAAGATAAAGAGGTTCGTCGTCTTCTTCCACAGCTTCAGAAAGAATCTGAGGTACTTCAGAAACATTATTCACAATGTTATTTAAAAGTTGTTGATACTCTTTTAAAATGTTGTCTGAAATTCCCAAAACAACGCAATAGTTTCCATAGCCTTTTCTAACACCAAACCAGTACTTCAAATAAACAGGATTATTGATTACAATGTCGGTTGTTTTTTGAAACGAATCCACAAAATGAAAACCATTTTTAAGAATAGCCTCCGATGTATCCTTGTCGGATGTTCTGTGAATGTAATGAGTAAAACCTGGTTCCGTGGGTAAAAGCAATCCTAAAACATTTTTGCCAAAATGCATCTCATCGCTATTAAGCCCTAGGTCGTCTCCCATTTTCTTTATTGACATTGTCTTGAAATTACTTTGAAACCATATTCGACAAAATGCTTTAATTTTATCCATCTAATAAAAGCATTTTAAAGATAACCTTTATGAACGAAATTAACAGCCTAATTAAGAAGCGTTTTAGTCCTTTGGCATTCTCTTCAAAACAAATTGAAGATGAAAAAATGGAGCTTCTATTTGAAGCAGCACGCTGGGCTTCATCTTCTTACAACGAACAGCCATGGAGATTTATCTACGCAAAACGCGAAGACGAATTAGAGTTCAATAATGTTTTAAATTGCATCATAGAGTTTAATCAAGAATGGGCCAAAAACGCTGGAGCACTCATTTTGGTATCCACAAAAAAAACGTTTACCATGAACAACAGCGATAACCGACATGCTTTTTATGATGCAGGTGCCGCTGTAACCAACCTTTGTTTACAAGCTTCCGATTTAGATTTATACGTTAGGCAAATGGCCGGGTTTAATGCCGAAAAAGCACAAGCAGACTTAAATGTGCCCGAAGAATTTGAATGTGCTGTTATGCTTGCTGTAGGGTATTTGGGTGATAACAAAGACTTATCCGAGGAACTTTTAAGTAGAGCAGAAGCACCCCGAGTAAGAAAAAGTTTAGATGAAATTAGAAACAGAAATAACTGGTTTAAATAAAAATGAGAAACATTGCCATTAGCGACATCCATGGTTGTTGCAAAACGTTTAAAGCATTGGTGGAAAACCACGTAAAACTGACCAAAGAAGATCACCTTTATTTACTAGGAGATTATATAGATCGTGGGCCAGATAGCAAAGGAGTAATCGATTACATCTTTAAATTAAAAGAAGATGGTTTTCAGGTTACTGCTACCAAGGGCAATCACGAACAGATGCTTTTGAGAGCCATAGATGGAGATACCAATCAGCCTTGGTACCAAAATGGTGCGCGAATGACATTGAGAAGTTTTGAAGCTACACACGAAGACAATATCCCTACAGAGTACATAGACTTTATTAAAGAGCTAAAATTCTATATAGAATTAGAAGATTGTTTCTTGGTACATGCCGGCTTTAACTTCGAGAGAGAAGACCCTTTGGTAGGTTATAAAGCAATGCTGTGGTCGAGAGAAATGGAGTTGGATAACGAGTTTTTAAAAGGAAGAAGAATCATCCATGGGCACACCCCTGTATCTCAAGAAACAATTGAATTCAGCATCAGCAACCAAGCAATTAATATAGATGGAGGTTGTGTTTTTGTTAAAAAAGAAGGCCTCGGAAACCTTTGCGCTTTCGATTTTACCAACAACCAATTCTTCTTTCAACCCAATATCGACGTACTAAGACAAAAACCAGAACCTGAAGGAGAAGAGGAAAACTGAATTTATTCCGCATACTCAAGTTTTGCAACTTGGATTTACGGAGTTAATAAGTAACGATGTTCAAACCTCCCGTAATGCTTTCCTGAATTTATTTCAGGACCTTCCCCTAATGTATGCCCGCAAATCAAAGTTTGCAACTTGGATTTAAGGACAATCTGTTATACCTGCCTACATTCATTCTTCATCATCATTTGCTATGCCCTAAAGGACACAGCAAAAATGATGACTACTTCTACAGCTGTTTCCTTTTTTTGTCGAAACCTAAAGGATTCAACAAAGACAGTCATTCTGCTTAATAATGCCTGCAAATTCAAGTTTGCAACTTGGATTTACGGAAGGCAAGTTTATGTGCCTATCTCCTTTTGACTCACTCCCGAAGTGTCGGGACTCGAAGCCTAAATCCCTCTCTCTAAGTCTGAAAAAGACTTACAAAGAGGGACCACATTCTGTTTGAAAATAAAAATATCGTTAACTAAAACAGTAAGATGCGCCTTGCGCATTTGCCTGCCCGACCTAAAGGGCGGGACACCCTTCTCTGGTTAGAGAAGGGAAGGGGAAGAGTCAAGAGCTAAGTTTCTCCCTCAATAACTCCACCAAATACAGCGCCCAAATCTCGTCTTGGCTTAAAGGTTCGTTGGTATAATACAGCGCTAAATCGTGTATCTTTTTAAGCGCATTGGGCAACGCGCCCGCTTCTTGAAATTTGATAAATTCTATGGCCACCGCCATTTCGGGTGTTAGTTCTACTGTAACTAATTGTGGTTTAATAGGTGTTGTTTGTCCGCATGTCGTACAGGTGTTTTTCTTGTCGTTGATTCGCATATTGAAATAGATTTTGAAATGAAATGAAATTGAAATATAAGAGAGGAGAGGTCACCGCGAACCAACTTATAGCAGTGCTACAACTAGTCAAGGGACTTGCACCCTTATGCCTCTCCAAAATTTTCTGTTTGAACGTATTGTGTGTTTTGTTCACTTTGTAATATAAGTTAATTCGCATTGCTAAGATACGAAAAAGGTTTGATGATTTGATAATTACTAATAGGTATTTGTACTTGGTTTTGGTAAGTTTGGTAACGTTTTTATGGTGGAATGAGTAATAGATTAATTCGTAAAAGATAAAATGTCGAAACTAATTATAGAAAAAGATTCAATTTTTCTGAAAATCCCGGTAGCTCTTGATAAACGTGATGTTTCTATATTGGAAGGTATCCGCTATTCAATTAATATGATTTCACTATCATATTCAAATCTTGAGAATGTTTTACAGAATATTAGCTCTAAAGATAAACCTGATAGTATTGAGTTTTACTCATCATTTAAGGAAGTTTGGAGCATCATTGATGGTGTAACTCGGCTTGAGAATTTAATTCAATTAATAATTAAGTATCCTTCTGATGCGAGTTTAACTGAAATAGATCCAGTAAACATCGATTTCTTAAGAGAAGCAAAAGCTTTTAGGAATACATTACAGCATTTGGATGAACGAATAGATGAAACAATATTAAAGAATAATCTTACGGTATGGGGTGTTCTCCATTGGATGCATTCAGAAGACGGAGAAGTGTATCATAGTTGTACATTATTTCCCGGGCATGTGAGGAAAGGTTATTCCGCTGATATTCCTATGCATTTTGGAGAAGAGTTTACACCTCCTGTGGATAAGATAATACTTGAATCTGTTAAAGTTTCAGGGGCTAATCCAATAATTAGAATTAACATTTCTAGCTTGATTTATAAAATAAAGGCTCTTACCTTAAATTTTGAAAAGCAATTAGAGTATCAATTAAAAAGTTTGGAATCGAGCGGGACTTACGGTCAGGATTTATTTATTAAAATGAAACTTGAAGTAAAATAAATTGACTAAGTAATTTACATTATTGTTTGGAAATTACTGTGTAAAGATTTTATATATGCCTAATGAATTTTAACCAAAAATCATAAGGCAGGAATTTAATCATACAATAACATTAAATGTCAGAATTAATATTTTTATCGCACATACACGAGGAAGCAGAATTAGCTAAACTAGTTCAAGATGCAATCGAAAATGAATTTAGTGGATTTGTTTCTGTTTTTGTTTCATCAGATGGAAAAACGATCCCAGCTGGAAGTAATTTATTAAAGCGAATTGAAGACGGTTTATTTAAGTGTATAGGCGCAATTTATTTAATTAGTCCTGTATCAGTAAAAAGAAATTGGATAAATTTTGAGCTTGGAGCAGTTTGGATTAGAAATTCAATGAGCGTTGGTGGAGGTGGAAAAGAAATTCCTACAATCCCATTTTGCCATAGTGGTATTACGCCAAAAGAATTACCAATGCCATTATTAAATTTAAATGCAATTGAGGCAAACAATGCAGGTTATTTGGAATTAGCATTTAAAAGTATTCAAACAGCTGTTGGAGGTAAAGGGAAATTAAAAACTGATTTTGATTTGTTAGCGCAGAAGATAATAACGTTCGAAGCTAAGTACACTTTCGGAAATAATTTGGTAAAATTATTTCAGATTATAAAATTTGACAAGATTAAGACTGGAGAGGTGATTTCTAAATGTAAAATGATGAAGAAAGGGGAGATGGGTAAAATATTATTAGAAAAAGTAAAACAAGAATTAATTGAAAAAATAATTTTTTTTGAGACTGGTGTTTTTAAAGGATTCCTCAAGGTAAATGTACTAGGAGGAGGAACCATCCTTACTCCACAAGGAGCGATAATGGCGAGCAATATAGAAGTTTGTTTAGCTCGCGATTTAATTCTTGATTTTGAAGACTTATTGATTGAAAAAATTAAAAGCAATGATTAAACTTTAATTTGCTTTATTATAAACGGCCCTCATTGCTCTCGTAAGCACCCCAACCCCCAATCTCTATTTCCAGCGTCCGCTGGGAACAGCAGTTATGCCGAAAAATTAAAATTTAGTTAGTAATAGAAATCCGTTCCACGAGCGGATGCTTGAGGTAGAGAGGCGAGGTGAAGTGAAGTATTATGTTGAGTAAGCAGACTAACCTACGCTCGGCTTCGGTTTGCACAAGCGCTTGCGATAGCCAGGTGATTTATTTACCTTCACCCAAATCAAAAATCAAACAATTGAAAACACAAATTAAGTACATCGCAGCCGCAATAATATTAACCTGTTTATTCGGCTGCTCATCAGAAAGCAAACAAGATAAAGAAGGAAACGACTCTGCCATGGTGCGGAACTTTTTGATAGACGTAACCAGTTTAGAAGGAGTAGAAAGTAAAACACCAATAGCCGATTTTGAGAAAGTTGCTCGTGCAACTGCAGACAAAATAATGGATGTTACCCAAAGCACCATCAACGAACTAATTACCGAAAGTGCCAACTACAAAAAATGCATCATCATTGCGGGAGACCACACAGTTGTTAAAATAGAAGACTTTAGCGATTGTCAAAAATCAACCTCTTGGGGAGCTTGCATGCCATACGCAGAAGGCTACATTAAAAAAGGAGATTTGGTTATTCAAAAAGACTTTATGAATAACATAATTGGTCGGCCAGATAACCAAAAGAGAACGGCTTATTTGTTCAAATAAAGTTTTATTTGAGGTCTGCTATTCGTAGAATGTTTGGTGACGATAAACTGATTAAGCCTTGAAATTAAATAATTAAAGTATGGGGAAAATAAATATATTATTAGCATTGATGATTCTCTTGTGTTTAAATGCAAGTGGACAGAACGATGAAAATGATATTGAAGGAACCTGGGAATTAGATCGAAAAGAGAATGTTTTAAATTTAGACGGAATTGAACCAATATCAATAGGAGCAACGAAGGAAGCATCTCTAAAGCCTGAAATATTATTAAGATTTAAAGATAATCAACTTGATTATAAACAGGGAAGGCAAATGTATAAAGTAAATTATATAATTGATTCTGATAGATTAACTTTAGGTTCAACAATATTCAAAATTATTAAACTCAGTTCAGATAGTTTAATTATGATTGAGGCAGGGGCGTTCCCTGCAATATTTTATTATTTCAAATCAGATAAAGAGTTTGGTGAAATAAAGAAGTATGAAAAATTTGAGGAAAAATATCGAAATGGGGTTTTGAAAACAAGGGGTACTTACTACAATGGATTTAAGGACAGAACTTGGGAAGAATGGTTTAAAAATGGACAAAAAAAATCGGTAAGATATTTTAATAATGTCATTCCTGAAGGAACATGGCGAGAGTGGTTTGAAAATGGCGAAGAGAAATCTGTGAAATATTATAAAGATGCTAGGCCTTTTGGGACGTGGCAGGAGTGGTTTGTAAACGGACAAGATAAATCGGTAAAATATTATAATAATGGTAGGCCTTCTGGCATTTGGAAGGAGTGGGACAAAAACGGGAAGCTAATTAGAAATGAAAAGAGGGGAGGTTGAAAATTCTCAAGTTTTACATCTAAAACGGGCCGACCAGATACCCAAAAGAGAACGGCTTACCTGTTTAAGTAAAACGTTTTGTTGTCTGTAATTCAAAGATTGTTTGGCGCTCAATGGTCGAGTAAATCGATTGAAAGATAAATAGATAGCCTGCTCCTCTTTGTGTTTATATCCTTAAATTAGAGCCTGTCTAATCTTAATACTCGATAAACCAATGAGTGATATAAATTCTAGTTCTCAGCAAAACCGCACCACAAAAAGCAAGCTAACCACTTACGCCACCGTTGCAGGAACCATGCTTGCTACATCGGCAGCGCTTAGCTCCAACGCACAAATTATTTATACCGACATCGATCCTGATGTTGTGTATTCCGACTTTGGGTTTTATGAGATAGACATGGATAACGATGGAACAGCAGACATGCAAATCAATATGATTTCGACCTTTATGTTTGTTTCAGGTTTTGCTACAGGATTAGATTCGAACTATGTTTTTGCTAACACTTCTAGTTGGGTTAGCAAGTTTTCCTATGGTTCTATGATCAGTGGTACAAGTCCAATGAAAGGACCGGGAGTCCTTGGAGCGTTTTCATTTGGGACATTTGGTTACTTTCTTGGTGAAGCCAATTCCTACATTGGCGTTAAGTTTAAAATTGGGGCCGACTATTACAATGGGTGGGTTCAGGTTTCACTAAATCAAACTGCATCAGAAATAATAATTCATGATTATGCCTACGAAAGTTATTTAGGCTACGGAATAGAAGCTGGTAGAACCATTGCAACAGGAATAGAGCAAAGAAACTCCGAGGCGAATGTGTATGCTTTTGGTAGAGACATTAATGTAATGTTGGGAAGAGCTGCAACCACAGGCAAAATTTCGGTGTACGACATGACAGGGAAAAGAGTGCATCAATCAAATTTGTCAAAAGGCAACAACAGAATTAATGTTAAAGGCAGCAAAGGAATTTATGTTGTAAAAATAACATCCAACGGACGAACAACTACCCAAAAAGTACACTTAGATTAACGTTGTTAAATTCTATGAATCTCGTCTACAATAAGCATCTAAAACTGTAGGTTCTCGATACCCGCCCTTTGGGTCGGGCAGGCAAATTTTCGAAGAGAAAATTCACTCGAACCGACCGGTCCGTACCGGCACGGGCGGACAGCTTTGTGGCATCTCGTGGGATTGGGGTGCATTTTGTTTGTTAAAAGGTTGTTCCGCCATTGCCTGGCTGTACCAGATGGGCAGGTCAGTTCAAATGTTTCCACATTGCCTGCCTGTACCAGAATGGGCAGGTCATTTCGAATGTCTCAGCATTGTCAGTTCGAGTGATCCGCCGGCTGGCGGATTTTATCGAGAACACACAATGCCACACCATGACAGCCCAATGCCACCCCAACACCACCACACAAAAAGCCCAATAACCCACCCTCCAAATAACATTTTCTTCATTCGCCAAAGCAACCTTTCACACAATTACGCGTCTTTAAAATATCAAACCAGAAAATACAGGAGCAATCTATAAGATTGATCCTGAATAATCTAAAGCCAACAAAAGAAAATCATGAACAAACCAACCATAATAAATTCGGGGCTAAAAGCATTGTTGCTATTAGCTGTTTTTATTTCAAGTCAAACTTTTAGCAACGCACAATATGTAAATCTCGAATGGGCTGTATCGGCAGGTTCCAACAATACCGAAGGCGGTAATTCCGTAGTTACCGATGCTGCTGGAAATGTATATTCTACCGGAATGTTTCAGGGGATAGCCGATTTTGATCCGGGTGTGGATACCTTTCTGTTGTATCCCAACTGGACAATTACCTACATTCAAAAGTTAGACGCAGCAGGAAACTTTGTTTGGGCCAAATCGATAAACGCGGATGGCATCAACCATGGATCGGCAATTGCCATAGATGCCTTTGGCGATGTATTAGTTGCAGGATATTATAGAGGGACGGCAGATTTTGACCCGGGCTCAGGTGTTTACAACCTCACTTCAAACGGAGGCGACGATAATTTTATTCTCAAATTAGATTCCGATGGAAACTTTATTTGGGCCAAATCATTTGGAGGAATCGGTACAGATTATTGCCTATTTGTTGCTTCCGACGAATCTGGAAACGTTTATACAACTGGAAATTTTAGAAGCGAAGTAGATTTTGACCCAGGTGCTGGAGAGTTTGTTATAGATCTAGTTGATAAAGCACAAGGTTATGTACAGAAGTTAGATGTGAACGGGGATTTTGTTTGGGTTAAAACAATTGAAGGTGCTTCTTCAATGGCATCCTCAAGCTGTTATTCCGTCGACTTAGATAATACAGGAAACGTATACATTACAGGACTTTTTAATGATACTGCCGATTTTGATCCAGGTATAGCTGTTTATAAATTATACAACGAAGGTGCCAAAGACGTGTTTATCCTAAAGTTGGATGGAGATGGGGATTTTGTTTGGGCTAAATCGTTAGCAGGAACGGGGAATGATTTGGTTGAAAATGTGGTGATAGATTATGCAGGCAATGTTTGCATTGCAGGAAGCTATAGAGGAACAACCGATTTCGATCCAGGTACCGAGGAGTATAATTTGACTTCTATTGCGCTTTATGATGGCTTTATCTTAAAGCTAGACGCCGATGGAGAATTTATTTGGGCGAAATCTATAGGGGGAGTAAACTGGGATTACTGCTACGCCATGGCGCTCGATAATTTAGGAAATATATTTATTACTGGTTATTCGGGAGATGGTATGCCCGATTTAGATCCAGGTGTTGAGGTATACAATATTGAAGCTTTAAATGGTTTCGGTATATTTAATTTAAAGCTGAACGCCAATGGAGAATTTGTTTGGGCCAATGCCATAGAAGGAGGGGGAGGGAGTACTTCTTTCCCTAGAGGAATTACAGTTGATGCATCATCCAATGTATATGTAACAGGTTATTTTAAAGGCACGCCAGATTTTGATCCAACTTCTGGAACCTTCGAAATGACTTCAATTAAAAGTAGTAATAGCGATGCTTTTATTCAGAAATTAAGTCAGAATGAGATTTGCGACAATGGTATTGACGACAACGGAGACGGCTTAATAGATCGGAACGATTACAACAGTTGTAGTGTAATATGTCCGATGATTGTTTGGGAGCCAGCATGGATAACAAGTTTGGGGAACTTATGCGATAGCAATTTAGTGTTGAGTTTTGGCGGGAATTTAGTAGACTCTTTAGCAGGCCCTTATCAATGGTTTTTAAGCGGAGTTGCCTTGGTAGGCGAAACCAGCGACGAATTAGATGTGTCGGGTAATTTATATGGAGCGGGAGACTATTACGTGCATGATGTCACCCAAACGTGCGTTTGCGGTTATGTTTATTTTGCCGATTGTATAAGAGAAATTTGCGACAACGGAATTGATGACGATGGTGATGGATTGATAGATCTTAATGACGATGATTGCGAATGCGTTGGATGTGAGTATGAGATTTGCAACAACGGTATCGACGATGATGGCAATGGATTGATAGATTTAAACGATACAACCAAATGTGCTACCTGCATGGAATCTACCTATGGTAACATGTCGGGCAGTTTGTGTACAGGTGATGTGCACTTGTCTTACCCGCCAACAGTAGTCGTTTTTGGATTTCCGAGTAACGGGTTTCCTACTTGTGGAATTCAAAGAGAAACATTCGAGTGGTTTTTTAACGGTGTAGCTATCGAGGAATATCCAGTTTTAAATAATGGGCAATATACTTCGGGAGGTTTTATTTTAATTACTTCTGGTTTTGGTACAGCAGATTTTTATCCAGCAGATTATGGCTTGGGAGCAGGTACTTATAGCGTTAGGCATAGCTACGGAGCAGTGGGGTCGTCGTGCTTTCACGATTGCACCTATCAATCTTTCGAAGTCTCGTGCGACTCTACCACAGTTGGAGTTAACGATGCTTTATTAGCGAATGAAATTGTTGTATTTCCGAATCCTTCCAACGGCAACTTTAGTATTGATTTAGGAGATGAGCTTAGGGATTGTCAAGTAACCATTACCGATTTGATAGGACGAAAGATCTCAGAAAATAATTTTGAAAACAGTCGTTTGATCGATTTAAACATTGATGCACCAAGCGGTGTTTACCTCATCACAATTCGTTCGGCAGGCGAGCAGGTTGTTGTTAAGTTGGTAAGGGAATGACTCAACGTTTTTTGGTATAAGGACACACCCCTAGCCCCTCTCAAGAGCTACCGTGTGTACACAAATATTTGAGTATCTTGCTGTTCCAAAATGGAATTAGATTTTAAAGGATGTTTTGGAGACCGTCGATTGCAGCTCCGAGCAAGAAAGATGATAGGTGAATTATTTACCAAATGCGTTCACT
>JABSPQ010000370.1 GCA_013214205.1 Flavobacteriales bacterium | reverse complement strand
TGAAAATTTAGAAAATGTAAAACTATGGTTACATGATTTTATTAAAAATAACCTGACCACTGAGAAAATTTTAAGCATAACAAATGATAAACTTTTTTTTGACGCTTTTGTGGGCGGATTTGATTGCTAATTGGTATAACAGTTCTGTTCATCATCCATTTGTAAAAGCAGCAATTGCCCATTTATGGTTTGAAGTAATTCATCCATTCGACGATGGTAATGGACGAATAGGAAGAACTTTGGTTGATAAAATGTTATGTGAAGCAGATAAGTCGGCATACAGGTATTACAGCTTTTCGACTACCATCCTTAAAAAGAAAAAGGAATATTACAACGAGCTAAACAAAGCTAGCAGAGGAGACCTGGACATAACGAAATGGATAGTTTGTTTCTTAAAAGTCATTGTTCATTCTGTTGAAGGTTCGGAACATGTATTAAATAAAGTAGATTTTAAGAAAAGGTTCTGGGAAAAGTATTCTGGCGAAAAATTTAACGATCGGCAGCTTAAAGTGGTGAAAAAACTTTGGAAGGTTTTCAGGGAAATATAACCTCTTCTAAGTGGACGCGAATGACAAAGTGCACTAGAATGACAGCAACAAGAGACCTTAATGATCTTTTGAAAAAAAGGATCTTAGAAAAAAGTGATTCTGGCGGAAGAAGTACATCTTATTTATTTGTAAAGTTTTGAATATATCTTCGCTCTTGCTCAAACTTGGTTAATCATAGTCAATGGAGTTGCTTAGTTTTGCCGCATAAATTTATTTGAACCTATAATGAAAATAGAACACTTTGCCCTGAACGTTAGCGATCCGATTGCCATTTCTAAATGGTATTGTGAGCACCTTGGTTTTACCATCGCTCTAGAAAACAAGGAAGCTCCATTTATGCATTTCTTAAAGGATGAATCTGGAACTGTTATGATAGAATTTTATAATAATTCTGCCGCTCCAGTTCCCAATTATACAGAGCAAGATCCATTGGTGGTTCACATTGCATTTGTTTCTATAAATCCAGTTGAAGATAAGGATAGGTTAGTTGAGGCCGGATGTAGTGTTGTAATTGAGCAGAAGTTCGATGATGGTTCTCATCTTTTTATGATGCGTGACCCATGGGGTTTGGCAATTCAGCTTTGTAAGAGGGGAGCCCCTGTGATTTAGGTTGTGCTAGTTTAACTTGGTTCAATTATTCCGAGATATACCCAAACTTCTTGGCTTTTACTCCTGCTTTTTTTGCTTTGCCAACTAGTCCAAGTTCTTCGTAAGAAGCCCGCATCCAATCATAAACTTCTCCTAGATCCATTTTCTCAAAAGGATCTGAATTACTGTTGTATTTCAATGCCTTCTTGTAGTCCTTAATGGAGGCCTTGTAATCATCTATGTAGTAGTAACAGATTCCCCGATCGAAATGTGCTCGATGTTGTTTGCTTTTCATGCTTAACGAAGTTGAAAAATCATTAATTGCCTTTTGGTATTTTTCGAGATCTTGAAATACCAATCCCCTGTTAAAATATGTTCGGTTGCGGGTATTATCCAACTTAATAGACTTGTTTGAATCGGCCAATGCTTTTTCATTATCCTCTACAAAATAATAATAAGTACATCCTCTGTTGTTATATGCCCTAGCAAGTTTAGGGTCTAAACTAATTGCCTTAGAATAATTAATAATGGCCAAGTCAATTTTTTTTGTGAGGGCATAAACGGTGGCTAAACCAGAATAGCTTCTTGCGATGGTACTATCTAATTGAATGGATTTTTGAATGTCTTTTAGAGCTGCATCATAATCACCATTCTTTCTATGGCAATGCGATCTCTGTCGGAAAACTTCTGCGGAAGTGGTTGTATCGCTAATAAAATTGTCAAGAATTTTCAAAGATTTTTCGCAATCCTCGGTCTCTTCAATTAGGTTATATGTTTCTTTTAAAACCTCGTTGTTTTGAGCTAGGGTAATGCTGGAAATTAGAAGTAGCCAGATTAAGAATACAGATAAAGTAACTTTATTCACCCTTCTAATTTAGAGAAACTGGAATGGGAGATAGAAAGAAACTTAAGAAAAAACAGTAGTCCCTTCCGTGCAGTTAGTACAAATCTCCACCGAACTTCTAGATTTTAAAACCAAATTTCTGAAATTATTATAAGGCTCGCTTTGCCATATTTCCTTAAAATTTTTCGATTTTAAATCGCCCATTTTGTGCGTAGCGTCCTTGTCGAAACAACAAGGGACTACATGACCATCCCATGTAATTACACTCGAATTCCAAAGTCGCCAGCAATGGTTGTTCAACTCGTTTTTAATAGAGTAAGTGCCATCCTTGTTCTTTTTGTATCTCGAATATTTATCAATCGTCGGAATCAATTCATTCCCATTTTTAAAATCGTAAACCTGTGCTGTTTTAAACCGAACTTCATCTACGCCTAGATCGTCTGCAATTGCTTGCACTTCATCTAGCTGATGCTCATTTGGTTTAACTACCAAATATTGAAAAATGACATAAGGCTTCTTCGAATTCAATTTTCGTTTCCATTTAATAATATTCTTAGTTCCCTCTAAAACCTTCTCTATCTTGCCTCCAATTCGGTACGATTCATACGTTTCCTGAGTGGTACCATCAATAGAAATAATCAATCGATCTAAACCCGATCTAATTGTTTTTTCCGACACTTCATCGTTAAAATAATGTGCGTTGGTTGAAGTTGCCGTGTAAAGATTCTTTTCGGAAGCGGCCGATACCATTTGAAGAAAATCCTTGTTTAAAAACGGTTCACCCTGAAAATAAAAAGTGAGGTACATCGTTTTTTTGTGCAATTCGTCAACCATTTTAGAAAAGAAACCTTTGTCTAACATACCAGTATCTCGACTAAACGACCTGAGGCCACTTGGGCATTCGGGGCAACGTAAATTACACGATGTAGTAGGTTCTATAGAAACACTGGTAGGCATTCCTAAATGAATGGCCCGCTGCGTAATCTTCGAGATATAATAGCTTACCATCACCATAACGATATTGAAAACCCTACATACGTTGAGTTTGGAGATGATATTTAATTGATCGTAGAAGTAGCTTTTTGTCACGACTAAAAATTGCGGTTGAAACTAATTGAGTTAAAGGTAATCAAATGATAATTTAATAGACCGTTCAAACCTTGGCTTGAATATTGTTTTTACTCTATAATGTTTTAGTTTTGCAATGAATGTGTACGCATTAAATTACTAGATCAATAAGGTATTGCGACGCATAACAATGTAAAGATTTTTCTATAAATGTGGCTATTTCTTACAGGTGTAATTCTACGAAATAGAATAGCTATTCTCGTTATCATAGCATTAATTACTGGTTTTATGGGCTTTAAGGCCAGTCAAAACCAAGTAACCTATCAGTTTTTAAATCTCCTTCCAGCCGATCACGAGGCAAATATTGTTTATCAAAATTTTAAAGATCAATTTCAAGGAGAGTCTGTAACGATGCTGTTTGGTGTTGATGATTCTAAATTATTCGAGCTGGAAACTTTTAATCAATGGTACGATTTAGAACAAGCTTTAAGAAAAATTGATGGGGTAGATACGGTTGGCTCAATTTGTTCTGCTTTCAATATTTATAAAAATAAGGAGTTAAAACTTTTTAAAGAGGGGATGTTTTTTCCCGAAAAACCAACATCTCAAAAGCAACTTGATTCTTTACTTAATGTAATTCGGAATCTGCCAGTGTTTGAAGATATGCTCTACAAAGAGGATGCAGACAACACAATTATGTTTGTCCTCATTAACAAAAAGATTTTCGATTCTCAGGATAGGGTAGCTGTATTAGAGCAGGTTGACGCATTGTCGGAAGGGTTTGAACAGAGAACAGGTATTCAAATTAGGCGATCCGGGTTGCCCCAAATTCGAAATGTAATGCTCGAAAAGATTAGAGATGAAATGGCACTTTTTATCATATTGGCTGGGCTTATTACTGCTTTATTACTGTACTTCTTTGTTAGGTCGTTAAAGTCGACCTTGATCTCCTTACTCGTTGTTGCCATAAGCGTTGTATGGTGTTTCGGTACCGTTTCTATATTCCAATTTCAGATAACCGCTTTACTAGCATTAGTGCCTCCGATTATAATTGTAATCGGAATTCCCAATTGCATATTCTTAATGAACAAATACCACAGGGAATACAAAGAGCATGGTAATCAAGTAAAGGCATTGTCGGTGGCAGTTCAAAAAATTGGTAATGCAACCTTAATGACTAATGTTACCACAGCATCTGGTTTTATTCCGTTTATTTTTATCGAAAGCGATTTATTGAGTGCTTTTGGCGTAATTGCTTCTATCAACATCATGGTGGTATTCTTTATGTCAATCACCATGTTACCAATTATCTTTAGTTTTTCTAAGCCACCTAAGGCGAGGCATACAAAGCACCTCGATAGTAAAACAATGGCCCGAATAGCAGATGTTTTGGAGGATTGGGTAATCAATCGTCGCAAGACGATTTACGCTATTACCGTTGTGTTAATTGGAATTGGCATTTGGGGCATGAGCCGCATTGAAAAGACAGGGAATTTAGCTGGCGACCTTATGGAAACGGATCAAGTAATTATTGATTTAAATTACTTTGAAGACAATTACAACGGTGTTATTCCTTTGGAGATTTTGATAGATACCAAAAAGAAAAAAGGCGCTATGACATTTAGCAACCTCCGTAAAATGGATAAGTTGCATGATTTGCTTGGCGAGTATGACGAATTTTCTAGACCTGTTTCTATGGTTGATGCAATTAAAATGTTGCGACAAGCCTACCATAAAGGGAATCCCGAAAAATATGCTTTGCCAAGTAAGCAGGAAATGAGTTTCATTTTCAAATACATAAACAATTCGGATACCAGAACAGAATTACTTAACGCATATAGAGATAGTACAGAACAAATAGCGAGGATAAGTGCGCGAATGGCCGATATTGGAACGGATCATATGAATAAATTATTGGCTGAATTAAAGCCTAGAATAGATTCAATATATAATCCTGAGAAATATGATGTACAGCTTACCGGTGCTACCATTGTGTTTTTGAAAGGAACCGACTATTTAGTAGAAAATCTATTATTTAGCTTACTCTTGGCAATCATCATTATTTCGTGCTTAATGGCCTTGCTATTCTCTTCCATTCGAATTGTATTGGTTTCTCTAGTCCCTAACCTTATCCCCTTGCTGCTTACCGCTGCTATTATGGGTTTCTATGGTATTTCAATAAAACCGTCTACCATATTGGTGTTTAGTATTGCCTTTGGTATTTCTGTAGATGATACCATTCATTTCTTAGCCAAATACCGACAAGAGTTAAAATCGTCTGCTACAAAATCTACGTTTAATGCAGTAATAAATGCACTACGAGAAACATGTGTAAGTATGATATACACTTCGATTGTTTTGTTCTTCGGATTTGGAATTTTTGTTGCTTCCGATTTCGGCGGAAACGTTGCTTTAGGTCTTTTGGTTTCTATAGCACTTATGATTGCAATGGTGGCGAACTTAACACTACTACCAGCCTTGTTGCTTACATTTGGTAAGGCTGCTATGGTAGAAACTTTTGGAGAACCATTTTTAGAAATTTTAGACGAGGACGAAGACATCGAGTTAGATGCATTGGAGATAGAGCGGAAAGACGATAAAACACAGTAGAATGAAAGGAATTATTTTAGCTGGAGGGTCTGGTACTAGGTTACATCCTTTAACGATTGCCGTTAGTAAGCAATTGTTGCCAGTGTACGATAAGCCGATGATATATTACCCGTTATCGGTACTAATGTTGGCTGGCATCAACGAAATTCTCATAATTTCAACGCCTCAAGATCAACCTCACTTTAAAAAGCTATTAGGAGACGGATCAAGTTTAGGTTGCGATTTTACATACGCTATTCAAGAAGTGCCCAACGGATTGGCTCAAGCGTTTGTTATTGGAGAAGAATTTATTGGAGACGATAACGTTGCCTTGATTCTTGGTGATAATATCTTTTATGGAACAGGTTTGGGTACTGCCCTTAAAACGAATACCGATCCTGATGGCGGAATTATCTTTGCATACCATGTTGCCGATCCAGAAAGATATGGCGTGGTAGAATTCGACGAGAATAAAAATGCTATTTCGCTAGAGGAAAAACCCAAAAACCCGAAATCTAATTTTGCTGTGCCTGGGTTGTATTTTTACGACAACAGTGTTATTGAGATTGCAAAATCGATTGAACCCAGTGCGCGTGGTGAATATGAAATTACCGATGTAAATAAGGTTTATTTGGAACGTGGAAACTTGAAAGTGGTGGAAATACGACGTGGAACTGCTTGGTTGGATGCTGGTACGTTTAGCTCTTTAATGGAGTCGAGTCAATTCGTTAAAGTTGTTCAAGAACGACAAGGTATGATGATTGGCTGCATCGAAGCCGTTGCATACACTCGTGGATTTATAGATAGCGATCAGATGAGAAAGTTGGCAGAACCATTATTGAAAAGTGGGTATGGCGATTATTTGTTATCGATCATCAAAGATTAATGGATGAAATCCGTTGAGGAGCTACATATTATTTTTCAAAAAGAACTAGCTCAGGTTAGTTTTTCTAAAGAGCCAAAAGAGCTTTATCAGCCAATTGATTACATATTAAATTTAGGCGGCAAAAGAATCAGACCGCTCTTTACATTGTTATTTTGTGAAATGGTGGGCGGCGATTATGCCAAAGCGATTAATCAAGCCATTGCCATCGAGATCTTTCACAACTTTACGTTGATGCACGACGACATTATGGACAGCGCTCCTATTCGAAGAGGCAAAGAAGCCGTGCATCTTAAATGGAATGTAAACACGGCTATTTTATCTGGCGATGCCATGCTAATTGAGTCGTACAAGGCATTGTTTAAATGCGATGCTGCAGATCAACAGAAAGTTATTGATGCTTTCAGCAAGATGGCTTCGGAAGTGTGCGAAGGGCAGCAATTCGACATGAATTACGAGACCATGGAGCGTGTTAGTGTAAAAGAGTACATTAACATGATTAGGCTTAAAACAGCCGTGCTTTTGGCAACTTGCATGAAAATTGGCGCCACTTTAGGGGGAGCTTCTAAAGAAGATTGCGAACGAGCTTATAAAATTGGAGAAAGTTTGGGCATCGCTTTTCAATTACAAGACGATTTACTCGATCTTTTTTCCGACGATTCTAAATTTGGCAAACAAGTGGGTGGAGATGTCATTACCCAGAAAAAAACAATTTTGTACCTAAAGGCCTTGGAATTGTGCGAGAACCGCAACGAACTTCAAAGTATTTTTACTTCAAAAGAGTTCGACGACGCAAATAAAATAGATCAGATCAAGAAAATTTATAAAGAACTAGGCATCCCCGAAATTGTAAAAAGCGAAGTTGAAGCATATTACTCCAAAGCTTCTAAAAGCGTTGATGAACTTGACTTTTCTCCCGATCAGAAAATCCCATTCAGAGAGTTTGTTTGCGAATTAATGAACAGAAAGTTCTAGCACAAGCAACTTTTCTACAAAAAAAGATTCATAATTAATTCGAAACAACTGCAAGTCAATTGCATTGATTTTCAGGCAAACATTTTTTAGATGTTAGAAAATGCCCATAAATAATCTAAGAAACACGAGTTTCACAGCAAACAAATTTTTGAAATAATGAATCTATTGTTGTAACATTATCTATCCTTTGAAAGTTTAAATTCAAACGAGGAGAACAATATTCAAAATGGACAAGTATTCTTATATAAGCAATGCCGAATTAGGGTCAATAGACGAACTCTATCAAAGTTATTTGAAAGAAGAAGAGTCCGTTGACGTAAGTTGGCAGAAATTCTTCGAAGGATTTGAGTTTGCGCGCAAGGATTTTGAGTCGAATGGAAAGATTCCTCAGGCAGTTAGCAAAGAATTTAAAGTGGTTAATTTAATCAACCAATATCGAAGTAGGGGCCACCTGTTCACTAAAACCAATCCGGTTAGAGAAAGAAGAAAGTATTCGCCTACACTTGCCATCGAAAATTACGGTTTAGAGCAATCTGATTTAGATACAGTTTTTCAAGCAGCGTCTGAGATTTTACAGAAGCCATGTACGCTTAGGGAAATTATTAATATGTTAGAAAAGACTTACTGCCAGTCTATCGGTGTTGAGTACATGTACATTCGAAGTCCCGATCGATTGGCGTGGATTAGGCAAAGACTCGATAAGAATTTTAACACACCAAAGTTTAGTGATAAGCTTAGACGTTATATTTTTACAAAACTTAACCATGCAGTTGTCTTCGAAAACTTTTTGCATACCAAGTACGTAGGTCAAAAAAGATTTTCTCTCGAAGGTGCCGAGTCGTTAATTCCGGCCATCGGATCAGCAATAGAATCAGGTGCTAACTTAGGAATAGAGCAGTATGTTATTGGAATGGCTCACCGTGGCCGATTAAATGTTTTGGCGAACATCCTTAACAAAACCTACGAAGAAATTTTTGCCGAGTTCGAAAACAAAGAATATGGCGATGCGCTTTTTAATGGCGATGTTAAGTACCACCAAGGTTATAGCTCTAATATCGTCACAGATTCTGGTAAACATGTTCATTTAAGTTTAGCGCCTAACCCTTCGCATTTAGAGGCGGTTGATCCTGTAGTGTTAGGGGTTGCAAAAGCAAAATTAGATAGAGACCACAACAATGATTACAATAAGGTAGCGCCGATTTTAATTCATGGCGATGCATCTATTTCTGGACAAGGTATTGTTTACGAATTAATTCAGATGGCCCAAGTTGAGGCTTATGGAACAGGTGGAACCATACATATTGTGGTAAACAACCAAATTGGTTTTACTACCAATTATTACGATGGCAGATCAAGCACCTATTGTACCGATGTGGCCAAAGTAACCTTATCGCCCGTGTTTCATGTAAACGGCGATGATGTTGAAGCTGTAGTTTATGCTACCAGAATGGCAGTTGAATTTAGACAGGCTTTCCACAAGGATGTTTTTATTGATTTATTGTGTTACAGAAAGTATGGACACAACGAAGGTGATGAGCCTCGATTTACTCAGCCCCTTTTATACAAGGCTATTAGCAAACACCCAAATCCACGTGAAATTTACGTGAAGAAACTCATGAAAGAGGGAATTGTTGGTGAAGAACTGGCGAATGAAATGGAGGTGAGGTTCAAGAGATTGCTTGAGAGTAGATTAAGCGATGCCAAGGAAGAAAAAGAAGCCAAGGTAACTTCATTTATGGAAGGTAAGTGGAGAGGTATGCGAGAATCTTTAGCGGATGATTTCCTAAAATCTCCAGAAACAGGAGTGCCTAAAGCCAATTTGCTTTTGGTTGCTAAGGCGCTTTACACGGTTCCGAAAGGCAAAAAGTTTTTCCGAAAAATGGAGAAGGTTTTTGGCGATCGAGAAAAAATGGTGTTAAAAACAGACAAGCTGGACTGGGGCATGTGCGAATTGCTTGCTTATGGTAGTTTGATTTTAGAAGACTATACTGTTCGGTTTACAGGTCAGGATGTGGAGCGTGGTACTTTTAGCCACAGGCATGCAGTTGTAAAACTGGAAGATTCGGAAGAAGAATACGTTGCATTAAACAACATCAAAGAAGGTCAGCAAGCGAAATTAAATATTTACAATTCCATTTTATCGGAATATGCAGTGCTTGGTTTTGAGTTTGGTTATGCCATGGCTTCGCCTAGAGTGCTTACTATTTGGGAGGCTCAATTTGGAGACTTTGCAAACGGTGCTCAAATTATCATAGATCAGTTTATCGCGGCTTCCGAAGACAAATGGAAGCGAATGACTGGTTTGGTGATGTTGTTGCCTCACGGATACGAGGGCATGGGTGCAGAGCATTCTAGCGCAAGAATAGAACGCTTCTTAAACCTTTGTGCGGAAGATAATATGCAAGTGGTAAATTGTACTACACCAGCTAATTTTTTCCATGTAATGAGAAGACAGCTGCATAGAAAAATCAGAAAACCGCTAATTGTTTTTACTCCTAAAAGCTTGTTGAGACATCCAGATTGTGTTTCAAGTGTGGGTGAATTAGCATCAGGTTGTTTTCAAGAATTGATAGACGACGAAACTGTTAAGGCCGATAAGGTTAGAAAAGTAGTTTTCTGCTCTGGGAAAATTTATTACGAATTGATGGAGCGTAGAAAAGAAGAAAAGAAAGATGACATCGCGATTGTTCGATTAGAGCAAATGTATCCTTTCCCCGAAGTGAAATTTGACAAGGTGATAGCTAAGTATTCCAATGCAAAAGAGCACATGTGGGTGCAAGAAGAACCTGAAAATATGGGCGCATGGGGATTTGTTTTAAGAACATATCGAAAAGTCAACTTTACATTGTCGGCCAGAACATTGAGCTCTGCGCCAGCATCGGGTTCTCACGAAAGGTTTAAGAGACGACAAGCCAAAGTGATAGACGGCGCAATGAAATAACCTAACAACGATAAATAATTTAAAATGATTATCGAAATAAAAGTACCGAGTCCAGGAGAGTCAATCACAGAAGTTGAAATAGCTACTTGGCTTAAATCTGAAGGCGAATACGTTGAAAAAGACGAAGAACTTTGCGAAATAGATTCCGATAAAGCAACACTTACTATCAATGCGGAAGAATCTGGTGCAGTATCTATTAAAGTTGAAGAAGGTGAGGTAGTTGCTGTTGGCGACATTATTTGCACCATAGATACATCGGTAGAGGGAACATCTAGTAAGTCGAAAAAGGACGTGTCTTCAGAAGCTTCAGCGAAGGAGGAAGCCCCAGCGAAAGAGGAGGCACCCAAAGCTGCTGCTCCAAAAGAAAGTACACCTGTTGCAGTAAGTCATGCAACGGGGCATCCATCAGTTGCTGCGAAAAAGATATTGACAGAAGCGAATGTAAGCGCCTCTCAAATTTCAGGGTCTGGGAAAAACGGAAGAATTACGAAACAAGATGTTGTTGCTCAATTGGCTGGCGGAATTGCTACCGAAAGTCTTTCTGGTTGGGGAGGAAGTCGTGAAGTGAAGCGAGTAAAAATGTCGATGTTGAGAAGAAAATTAGCATCTAGATTAGTAGCCGTTAAAAACGAAACTGCCATGCTTACTACGTTTAACGAAGTAGATATGAAGCCGGTGATGGATTTAAGAAATAAATACAAAGCCAAATTTCAAGAAGTACATGGAGTTAAATTGGGTTTCATGTCGTTTTTTACAAAGGCAGTCACCGAAGCCCTTAAACAGTTTCCTAACGTAAATGCCATTTTGGATGGCGACGAGGTAATTTTACACGATTACGCTGATGTAGCTATAGCTGTAAGTGGGCCTAAAGGATTGATGGTGCCAATTGTAAGAAACGCAGAATCGATGAGCTTAGCGGAAATTGAATCGGATATTAAAAGATTAGCCATCAAGGTTAGAGAGGGTAAAATTAGTGTAGACGAAATGGTTGGTGGTACATTCACCATTACCAATGGCGGTGTATTTGGCTCCATGATGAGCACACCAATCATTAATCCTCCTCAGAGTGGGATTTTAGGAATGCACAACATTATACAGCGTCCAATTGCCGTTGATGGCGAAGTGGTGATTAGGCCAATGATGTACATTGCGCTTTCATACGATCATCGTGTAATTGATGGAAAAGATTCGGTTGGTTTCCTCGTTGCTATTAAAAACATGCTAGAAGATCCTGCTAAAATGATTTTTGGAGGAAAAGACTCTAAAGAGATTCTCTTAGGATTATAGTTAAATCAATCATTTTCAAATTCTCGTCGTAAATAGTTTGCTAGTTTTGTAAGGTGGGTTCAAATTATATGCTGAATTTAAGTATTGCCCATTACTTTAAAATGAGCAAGCACTTATTAATTTGTTTTTTCTTATTCACGTTTGTTCAATGTGCTTCACCTGCAGTTGAGGATGAAAACGAAGCACTAGAAACATTTTTTTGCGATGTGGAATGTGTGGTTAATTCCACAAATTCTTCTCCTGCCCATAAAGATTGTGCTTTTTCAAAAGTTGGCGTTTCAACTCAATATGCTTTTTCTGGCAACCACAGTATACTGCTTCATAAAGGTAATCCATACGGTTTATCCATTACTATTGATAGCCTAGTTACAGGAGATAGATTTGAGATAAGCGTGTGGCAAAAAAACGTAACTGGGAGCGATAAATGCTGGATTGTTGCTAACGAACAAGGAAAGAAACTTTATTATAAAAGTGGTGAGATTGTAGAAGAAAAGGCTGGTTGGCAGCATATAAAAATGAAGGTTGAAATACCTCGAAACACTACGAATAGTAAGGTCAAATTTCATTTATGGAATTCTGAATCAGATTCAATTTACATAGACGATTTTAAAATTGAGCGGGTTAAATACTTCAGTTACCCAGTATCTGAAAAGTTAGACCAATTAAATATTTCAATTAAAGCTGAGGATTATGCTAAGTTGGAGAAACTGAGATTTAAAGCCATTAACGACCGCATTTTATACCGATCTAAAGGGGATTATGTGCCAGTGTCAGTCAATTATAACGGACAAGAGTCTAAAGGGAAAATTAGATTAAAAGGGGATAAGTTAGATCATTTAAAAAACGATAAATGGTCGTTTAAAATTAAATTGAAAGATGAACTGAACGACGGATTGAAATCTTTTAGTATTCAGACCCCACTTACAAGAGGCTATTTAGACGAATATGTGTTTCATCAATTCCTCAACAAGGAAGGCATTTATAGTCCCGAGTATAACTTTGTACAAGTAACTATTAATAATCGTTCTCTGGGCATCTATGCGTTAGAAGAGAGCAGTACAACTCGAATGATTGAGCAGCAGGGAGGGGAGCGTGGACCAATTTTGAAATTTGACGACGAGGTATTTTGGAAAAACTCTAAACAGCCAGATTCACTTAAAATAAAAGACGTACTAGCGGCATCGTTTATTAAAGTATTAAATAAAAAAAGTTGCGATACCAATCTTCAAAATACTGCGCTGAAAATTCTGAAACAATATCAAGAAAAAGATTGGTCTGTTTACGGGAATTTCGACCTAGTGAAAATGGCAAAGTACTATGCCTTATGCGATGTGCTCACTGCTTATCATTCTATGGGATGGATTAATATTCGATTTTATTTTAATCCTAAAACAAACAAAATGGAACCTATTGGCTACGATGGTTATGCTGAAGTGGACCATTTAATATGGGGCAATCCATTTTTAGGACACAGTGTTATTAATAAGGATTACACAGGTCATGAGCCTAAAACTATAATATTTAGCGTGTTTGATAATACTGAGTTCCGAAAATTATACGACCAATACTTAATCGAATTCACTCGAGAAACTTATGTGAAAGTATTCCTATCAGAAATAGAAATTGATTTTATAGAGCAGGAATTGAAAATAGAGTTTCCTGAATATAAATACAATAGAAACTTTATAATTGATAAAGCAAAACTAATTAGAGCGAATATTAAGGCTCAATAGAGGATATCTCTTTCTTCCTCTCTACTCTTGCTCCTCACTTGTGCTCTCTCTCTCTTCTTCCTTCCTTCCTTCCTTCCTTCCTCTCTACCTCTCTACTCTTACTTGCTCGGCTTAAAAAGTTCCGTTACAATTTTTTCAAGGGCATCTCTTTCCAAAACAGAACCGTCAGACATTTCGGCCTTGGTTAAATCGTTTGCCTTAGTGTAAAAATCATTGTAGCTTTTTATCAGCGTCGAAATGCTCTTAACTAACTTTTTACTGAATTCAGAGTCTGCTGCTTGCATTCTATCCAAGGCATCTGAAGCTTTTTCGCTGCACTCTGTTCCGAGGCCTAAATAAATAAACTTCAAACGCTGTAACCCTTCATCTAAAGTAGATGTTGTTTGAACTATTGACTGACATGAAAATAAATTCTCAATTAAATCGAACTTTGCTGATTCGAAATCGGCACTATTTTTTCCTGCGAACGATTGTGCTACCGACATGCAAATAATTGCAATTGCAACAACACCAATCTTCAAACCTCTTACATTCATCTTAGAAATATTTAGACTACAAATTTATGTAATTATCGAGGTGTGAAGGGCAGTTGTGTAAATGAACTATTAACAAATTTTATCATTGTAATACCTTGGTATCAGTAGGTAAACTGGCTCGGTGGTAACTGGTTTAATTTGAATCTAATAGGAAGTTTAAATAAGGATTAATTCAACGAATTTGTGGAAGGAAAAGCAAGTAAATTGTTAATTATTTCATAAAAACTTACCTGCAATGGGCATTCTTCGGCCCAAGCCAAATGCTCTATTAGAAACCCGCAATACAGGTGGAGACTGGTATCTTTTGTGTTCGTTTCTGTTTACCAACGATAATATTTCGGCAACCAGTTTTGCATCAATTCCCAATGCAGATATTTCCGCGGGGCCTTTTTGCTTTTCAATATAATTGTAAAGGATTTTGTCCAATACATCATATCCTGGTAAAGAATCAGAATCCTGTTGATCGGGTCGTAATTCTGCAGAAGGAGGTTTGTTAATAATGTTTCTGGGAATAATTTCTTTGTCTCTATTAATATACTCACACAATTCAAAAACTTCTGTTTTGTACAAATCTCCAATTGCCGAAAGGCCACCGCTCATATCGCCGTATAAAGTGCCATAACCCACAGCACTCTCGCTTTTATTGGAGGTATTTACCAATACATGACCAAATTTATTCGACATGGCCATTAACAATAAAGCCCTGCTACGCGCCTGAATGTTTTCTTCTGCTATACCGCTTTCTGTTCCTTCAAATTGGCCTTTTAGCGTGTTGCCAACCGCATCAACTACTGCTTTAATAGAAATGGATTCGGACTTGCAGTCAATATTGTTAATTAACTCTTCTGCATCCACTACAGATCCTTCCGAAGAGTAAATAGAAGGCAGCATTACCGATGTTACGTTTTCTTTGCCCAGAGCATCCACCAATAAAACCGCTACCAAGGCAGAATCTACACCGCCAGATAAACCTAAAATAGCAGATTTGAAATTCAATTTTCCGAAATAATCTTTAATGCCCATTACCAAGCCGGCGTAAATCATATCGTATTTGTCGATCTCCGTTATTTCTTCAGAATTAATCTCGTCTAAATCAATAATTCTAAAATCGCTAGCAAACCTATTGCATTGGAAAAGCTGATTACCGTTAGCATCAACCATCAACGATGCACCATCAAAAAGAATATCGGTTTGTGCGCCCACATGATTTACAGAAATGATAGGACAGCTATATTTTTTTGCTTTGTTACTTATAGTATCAATTCTTTTCTGAGCAAATTCGTGCGCAAAAGGAGAAGCAGCGATATGAATTATTAAATCAGGATCATCCGATTTCATTTGCTCTAAAGGGCAATGTTGGTAAAGCGGATCATTATCGTTGTACCAAATGTCTTCGCAGATAACCAACGCAATTGTTTGTCCTTTAAAACGAAATGTAGAGGCAACAGTATTGGGTTCGAAATACCGATACTCGTCAAAAATATCGTAGTTAGGAATTAATGTTTTGTGCTGAATAAATTCAATTTCACCTTCCGATAAAATATAGGCTGAGTTTCTCAGTGGTTTGCCAGCTTTGTCTTCGTTAAACGAAGGACTGCCAACAATAACTGTAATTCCTGTGCAGGCTTTGGCAATTGTAGAAATCGCATCATTGCATTGTTTTACAAAAGAAGTAAACTCTAATAAATCTCTGGCAGGGTAGCCACAGACAGCTAATTCGGCAAAAACAACCAAATCTGCGTGGTCATGCTTAGCTTGTTCTATGGAAGAAAGAATTAGTGAAGTATTGCCTTCAATATCACCAATTGTGTAATTGATTTGAGCAATTGCAACTTTCATTTAAAATAATTTGATTCAAGTGGAACTGAACCAGTTATTAAAACATCACACCTAATGTTATTATCATTGCTTTGGAGTATGCCTTTGGTTTCTTTCCGTCAATTAAATACTCTACTCCATCAATTTTATTTGGGAATAAGTTAGAAAAACCATTGCTGAATTTTACTCCACCAACCAATGCAGTATTGCCGCTAATGGTGTATTCGATGCCCAAACCAACAACCAAGGCTGTTCTAAACAACGTAATTTCACCATCTATTTCTTGGTTATTATTCTCGGTTTGTACTTTTATAGCATCATCACCAATCCCAGTATATTTATCATTAGCTCTTGGGTTAATTCTCAAGCCTATATCCAAGCCAAATTGTCCATAATATTTAAACGGACCAATTTCTTTTGTGGTCATTTTAATTGCAATAGGAATAGTAAGGTATTTCAGTTTATACAATCGTTGTGTAGAAACTTGAACAAAATTTGTATCGCTTTCTAATAGTGTAATGCTATCGTTAAAAACGAGTTTTCCTCCTAAGCTTTCAACGTTAACCCCTGTTACTAAAGAGTAATTCTCTCCAAACTTATATTCCGTAATAAGGCCATAAGTAAACCCTATTTTGATTCCATCTTGCTTTAAAGGTTCATCACCATCTGGCTTAATCCAGGCGAAAACAGGGTCAGCTTGAAGACCTATTCTAAAATTTCCTGCAAAGGTTGTTGTGGTAATTGCAAGCATTAAAACTATCAGAGATAACTTTTTCATAAATTTGCTTTTAAATAATGTTTGGCATAAATGTGTAAATACTCTCTCGGTTATCTACGAACCTCTGTAAAAGTAATATTTTTTTGCTTTTTCTTGTCCTCTTGTGGAACTAACAAATTTGATGTTGATATTTCTGATATTCAGATAGATATAAAGTTCGATCGGTTTGAAAAGGATTTGATATCGAAAGGTTATGGCTCAACAAAGGAAAGAACTGAGTTTCTGCAAGAAAAGTACGGTAGTTTTTACGATTACTTCTGCGGTCAAGCACTCCGAATAGATCCTCCTGGTACTCCAGCGCATGAAATTGGATTAGATAGATTCATTAGTCATCCTAGTTTTTCCGAACTGTTTGATGATGTAGATGGTAATTTTAAAGATTTATCGGAGCTAGAAGCAAAATTAATCGATGATTTTAAAAGGTATAAATATCATTTTCCAGAAAAGATGATTCCAGCTGTGTACACTTATGTCTCTGGATTCAATTTTTCTATAATAAGAACGGACAGTGCTATTGGCGTCGGTCTTGACTTATATATAGACACACTAGATTACACACGACTGCAATATCCTAGTTATGTGGCTCGAAAGAAAAAAAAGAAATTTATTGAAATTGATTTGGTTTCGAGTTGGCTAAAAACAGAATATCCTATTGATGAGTTAGAAACTAATTTCTTAGAGCAAATGATTCATAGAGGGAAGCTGGCATACATTTTAGATGGGTTGGTAATAAATGAAGAAGATTCTATTCGATTGGGCTATACACCTGTTCAAATGGATTGGTGCGAAAATAACGAGGTAAGAGTTTGGGCTACCTTTATAGAACAGGAAGTATTGTTCTCGTCGGATTATGATGTAACTAAACGATATCTTGGGGAAGGGCCTTTTACTTATGGTATGAGTGATGATACGCAGGAAAGAAACAATTCTCCGGGGAAAATAGGCAATTGGGTTGGCTTACGAATAGTAAGAAAATACATGGACCAATTTCCTGAAACAACATTTACAGAACTAATGGAACTAGACGACGCTCAAAAAATATTGAACAAGTCTAGATACAAACCTAAAATCTAGATTATGGCAGATATCAATAATGACATGGAAATAAAGTTTAATGTAATTCTTGATGAGAATAAAATTCCTGAGAAAATTAATTGGGAGGCAGCAGATGAAAATCAGAATAGCGAATGCAAAGCTATTTTAGTTTCTGTGTGGGATAAAGATCAGCAAAATACTATGGGCATTGATCTTTGGACAAAAGAGATGAAGGTTGACGAGATGAAGCAATTTTTTCATCAAACCTTATTATCTATGTCCGAAAGCTTTTTAAGAGCAACTGGAGAGGATAAAATGGTTGCCGACATGCAAGATTTCTGCGCTCACTTCGCCGATAAAATGAATTTGATAAGGGAGAGTTAACCTATTATATATCTAAAAGACGGAAGGTAGGATTGAAATGTGAAACTACCTGTCCCTCTTACGGATGTACCAATATAGATCTTCGAATTGCTCAGGATGGTGTTCGTGAAGTGATGTGATCTTAAGCTTGCCTCCTATGTACAATGTTTTACTTGATTCTAAATCAAACATAAAGAATATTTTGAGGGATACTCTTGCAGAAATCATTGCGATGTAGTCTTTATTTCTGTCTTCAACCAAACGTTTGAATTCATCGTGCTCTACAATTTTTACCTCTCCTTTATAATTTTTGTGTAAAAATGTTACTAGAGTTACTAACTTCTGAAGGTCAGAACTTAAATAGTTGGTCACTCCTTTGCATTGGCTAGATATTACTTGAAAATAAGCTATTTAGAAACCTCCAAATTAGTTTTCTCTATATAGTCAAGTAATTCTTTGCAGCCAGTTTTTTTAGTGGCAGACGTTGCTATACTATGCGGCAATTCGCCCCAAGTTTTTAGCATCTCTTCTTTATAAGCAGCAATATTAGACACTTGCTGATTTTTTTTGAGCTTATCCATCTTAGTGAAAACGATTACAAAGGGAATTCCCTTTTTGCCCAACCATTCCATAAACTCAAGGTCAATTTGTTGTGGTGTGTGCCTTGCGTCAATCAACACAAACATCGAGATTAATTGCTTTCGAGTCAAAACATATTGTTGAATAAGCTTCTCCAATCCTGCTCTATCGTCCTTAGATCGCTTTGCATATCCATACCCAGGTAAATCAACCAGATGCCATTCTTTATTAATTATAAAGTGGTTGATCAGCAAAGTTTTTCCAGGTGTACCAGATGTTTTAGCTAATTTGTTTCTGTTGGTTAAAGCGTTGATTAAAGATGATTTGCCAACGTTAGACCTGCCAATAAAGGCATATTCGAACATTTCTGTATCAGGGCATTTTGATGCCTCTGAATTACTTATTAAAAATTGTGCAGACTTTATTTCCATTTAAACAGATTTAGGAAATCGCTCTTCTAACCAAGTAATCAACTTTGAATTGAACTCCTTCGGATGCTCCATCATAGGTGCATGACCACATTTGTCGATCCAAATTAAGTTAGAATCAGGAAGTAATTTGTGAAACTCCTCAGCTACTTTAGGTGGAGTAATAGTATCGTGCTTGCCCCAAATTAAGCAAGAAGGAATGTTGAAGCTAGGTAAATCCTTCGCCATATTATGTCCAATTGCCGACTTAGCTAAAGCAATAACCCTTAATACCTTGGTTCTGTTGTTTACGATTTCGTAACACTCGTCAACTAATTCTTTTGTACCTACTTCCGGATCGTAAAAAGTTTGTTTTACTTTTTCCTTAACAAACTCATAGTTTTCTCTTCTTGGAAAAGTACCACCCATAGCGTCTTCATAAAGACCCGAACTGCCTGTTAAAACCAAAGCCTCAACATCTTCCATGTGTCGTTTTGTATACACAAGTGCTATGTGGCCACCTAAAGAATTGCCTAAAAGTGTCACTTTCCCTAATTTTTTGTGCTCCACAAAACTTCTTACAAATTTGGCCAAACTGCCAACATTTGTGGAGAGAAGTGGAGAGGTGTAAATGGGTAAAAGTGGGACAATAACTTTATAGTTTTCTTTAAAGTCATTAATCACGTCTGCAAAGTTGCTCAACGCTCCAAAAAGCCCGTGTAACACAAGGATAACTTGGCCTTCGCCCTCTTCGATGTACTCGAAATCTCCGTCTGAATGAATCTGATATTCCATGATCTATTGTTAGCTGCAAAAGTAGAATAAATACGCCAGAAAACAGGATAATGTAAGGTTCATTAAATCAGCTATATAGAGTGCTGCGATTTCGTCGCTCTGTTCTGAAAATTCAAAAAAATATTTTGACCAAATGAGACCTGGACCCCAAAAATCGTTCAAAACATGTTCATAATCATGCTAGTTATTAACAAAAGTGGGAGAAAGTGGTAAAATGTGGGAGGAATATGGCTATATTTATGCACGCGATTAATTAGGCATGGGAAATTTTATAGGAGAATTTGATTGTAAAATAGATGCAAAGGGGCGTTTCCTCTTTCCGTCTGGGCTCAAGAAGCAACTTGACCCTAGCTCTCAGGAGATCTTTGTTGTAAACAGAGGTTTTGAAAAACACCTTGTGCTTTGGCCAATTAACGTGTGGGAGCAAGAAACCAAAAAGTTGAACAAATTGAACTTGTACAAAAAGAAGAACAGAGAATTTGTAAGAAGATTTAACAATGGAGCAACTCAATTGATTATTGACGGAAATGGAAGGTTGTTACTTCCAAAGCGGTTAATGGGTTATGCTACGATGACGAAAGAAATTGTTTTGAAGTCGTTTATTAACAAAATTGAGATTTGGGATAAAGCTGCCCACGATGAACTAATGAATAACGAGGATATTGACTTTGCTGATTTGGCAGAAGAAGTAATGGGGGAAATAGAAGAAGACGAAGATTGATGAACTACCATAACCCAGTATTACTGAACCAAAGCATTGAAGGATTAAATATTAAAGAAAATGGAATTTATGTCGACGTTACATTCGGAGGGGGAGGCCACTCAAAAGAGATATTGAAACAAATGAAAAACGGCCGCTTATACGCTTTTGATCAGGATGGAGACGCTGCCAATAATACAATCGACGACGAAAGGTTTTTGCTAATCAGGCAAAACTTTAAACATCTAAAAAATAATTTACGACAACTTAAGGTAACTGGAATCGACGGGATCCTAGCCGACTTAGGTGTGTCTTCTTATCAGTTTGATACACCAGAAAGAGGTTTTTCAATTCGATTTAATGAAGAGCTGGATATGCGGATGAATAATCTATCCGATAAAACGGCACTCGACATCTTGTCTGCTTATTCTCAAGACGAACTTGCAGATGTGTTTTGGAAGTACGGTGATCTCCGAAATTCGAGAAACATTGCAAGAAACATTATTGCGTACCGCAAACACAATGAGTTGAAAAAACTGGATGATCTTAAAGAAGCTTTGGGATCGGCTTTGCCAAAAGGAAAAGAGAATAAGTTTTTAGCCAAACTTTTTCAAGCGCTAAGAATAGAAGTGAACGACGAGATGAACGCTTTAAAAGAACTGCTTACTCAAAGCAAGGCTTTATTAAATAAAGAAGGTCGGTTGGTTGTGATTTCTTATCATTCTTTAGAAGATAGACTGGTTAAGAATTTTATCCGATCGGGAAATATAGAAGGAAACATTGAACAGGATTTATATGGAAATACAAATTCTGGATTAAAGATGATAAGCAGAAAGGCCATTGCGCCAACAAGCGAAGAAATTGAAAGCAATCCTAGAGCGAGGAGTGCAAAACTACGAATAGCAGAAAAGATATAGAGTATAATAAGAATAGAATGCCTAAAGACAAGAAAAAACAGAGGGAAAAACCAAATGTAGTCGTACAGACTATCCTTGATGTTGTTAATGGCAACTTCTTGGGAAAAGACAATGTTGTACAAACATTGCCATTTTTGTTTTTCTTAACCTTCTTAGTAATCGTTTACATTGGTAACGGATACTATGCCGAAAAGTCTGTTCGTCTAATCGACAACATCGAAGGCGACCTAAGAGAGCTCAATTCAGAATACATCACCATTAGTTCCGATTTTATGGTGAAGAGTAAACAATCAGAAGTTGCCTGCTCTGTTGAGAAATTAGACCTAAAAGAATCAGTTACACCGCCTAAAAAAATTGTTATTAATGACAACGAATAAGAAAGACGTTCTCTGGCGAATATACCTGGTTTACATCCTTACATGTCTTTTTTGTCTCGTAATTATAGGTAAAATTACTATCATTCAATTCGTGGAAGGCGAGGAACTGCGAACGAAAGGGAGAAGTGTCACCACCAAAATAATAGATATTAAGGCAACTCGAGGCAATATTTACGATTGTAAAGGAAGTCTGCTTGCAACCTCCTTACCTATATATGAAGTAAGGATGGATTTGAATACCGACGCACTTACTAATGAGGTATTTGATGAGCACATTGATTCGCTCTGTATGCGGTTGGCCGAATTTTATCCCAATAAATCTGCATTAGACTATAAAGTAGAGTTGGTAAGTGCGCGCGAAAATGGAGCGAGGTATCACCTTATTAAAAGGAATGTTCGCTACAACGATTTACAGATTTTAAAAACTTTCCCATTATTTAGAAAAGGACAATATAAAGGTGGGTTCATTACAATTCGGAGAAATAAAAGAGAAAAGCCATTTAATATGTTGGCGCACAGAACAATTGGCTACGACAGAGAGGATGTTGTGAGTGTTGGAATAGAGGGTGCATATAATAAAGAGCTAAAAGGTGTTTCGGGAAGTAGGTTAATGCAGAAAATTGCTGGTGGTGTTTGGAAACCGATTAATGACGACAATGAAATACAGCCTCAAGATGGATACGATATTTTAACCACCATCGACATTAATATTCAAGATGTAGCTTACGAGGCACTGCTCAGAAACTTGGAAAGAAGAGAAGCAGATCATGGTACTGTGGTGGTGATGGAAGTTGCAACGGGCGAAATAAAAGCAATAGCTAATTTATCGAGAGGTGAAACAGGCAAGTATTACGAAAAGTACAATTACGCCATCGGCGAAAGAACCGATCCTGGTTCTACATTTAAGCTGGCTTCGGTAATTGCTTTGTTAGAGGATGGATATGTTGAGCCTGAGGACAGTGTGGATGCAGGAAATGGCTACCATATGTTTTACGATAAGCCCATGAGAGATTCTCATAAAGGAGGGCACGGCGTTATCTCGCTTCATCAGGCACTTGTGTACTCTTCAAACATTGGAATCGCAAAATTGGTAGAGGAGCATTACGGAAAACATCCTGAGAAGTTTATTGAGCAATTGCATAACATGAATCTTCATCAAAAAACGGGCATCGAAATATTGGGCGAAGAAACTCCTGTGATAATAGATGTGAACAGCGATGATTGGTCTGGTACAACATTGCCTAATATGGCAATTGGTTATTCTACGATGTTTTCTCCAATCCAAATCCTTACTCTATATAATGCAGTAGCCAACGGAGGGAAAATGGTGCAACCAATGTTAGTTAAGGAGATTAGGGAAAAAACCAAACTAGTTGAGCGTTTCGAAACAACGGTGCTCAAAAAACAGATTTGTTCTAGCACTACCATCGAAAAGGTTCAGAAGATGCTAGAAGACGTTGTTGCAGATGAAAATGGTACTGCTAAAATATTACAAAGTGCCGAGTTTAAAATTGCCGGAAAAACTGGTACTGCATGGATTTCTAAGAATGGAAAATTTCTTAAAGGAAAGTACAGGGCATCCTTTGCCGGTTATTTCCCTGCCGACAATCCTAAGTATTCGTGCATAGTTGTTGTGAGCGATCCTGTGGGCTACGATTATTACGGGGCGTCTGTAGCTGGGCCCATTTTTAAAGAAATAGCCAATAAAATTTTTGCAAGCAACATGGCTTTCTACCAAGAACTAGCTGAACAGGATATTAAAGCAAACTCTAGAATTCCATATTCGAAAAATGGCTACAAAAAAGACTTGCTAACTGTTTTTGAAAATATTGGGGTTGAACCAAAGGTGGACTTGTCGGCAAATGATTGGGTGATTACGAGCACAAGTGAAGAGGATGTAACACTCGAAAACAGAAAAATAATAAACAACCTAGTGCCAAATGTAATTGGTATGGGGCTTATGGATGCAGTGTATTTATTAGAAAACTCAGGACTAATAATAGTGTCTGAGGGTAGAGGTGTGATAAAACAGCAATCAATTAAGCCAGGAGTGGAGAGTGGTAAAAATCAGAAAATTTATTTGAAGCTATCTTAAAGTGAAAGTTTTAAAAGACATATTATATAAAGTACGAATTGTAGAGGTAGTTGGCTCTACCGATATTGCCGTGCGGTCAATTCATTCTGATTCGAGAGCGGTTGGTGGGGAATCTCTATTTATTGCAATTAAAGGAATTCAAGTTGATGCACATAAATACATTGCTCAAACTATCGAGAGTGGTGTCATTGCCATTGTTTGCGAAGAATTACCCGAAAACATTATTAAAGGTGTTACCTATGTTAAAGTAGAAAGCACTACGGTAAGCTTGCCGGTAATGGCGTCTAACTTTTACGATAGCCCATCAGAAAAACTATCGCTAATAGGAATTACTGGAACAAACGGAAAGACCACTACCGTAACCTTGCTTCAGATGCTCTTTAAAGAATTGGGCTACAAAGTTGGTTTGCTTTCCACGGTGGTAAATATGATTGACGGTGAAGAAATTCCTTCTACTCATACAACACCAGATCCAATTCAGTTGAACGAGTTGCTTTTTAGAATGGTGGAAGAGAATTGTTCTCATTGCTTTATGGAAGTAAGCTCTCATGCATTAATTCAGGAGCGTGTTGGCGGTTTAACGTTTAAAGGTGGAGTTTTTACAAACATCAGCCACGATCATTTAGACTATCACGGCACATTTAAAGAATACATCAAAGCCAAAAAGAAATTTTTTGACGAATTACCAAGGTCGGCTTTTGCACTTATTAATATCGACGACAAAAATGGTGAGGTAATGGTTCAAAATACCAGCGCCAGAGTATTGTCATTTGCGCTAAAATCAATGGCCGATTATAAGGCCAAGGTGATTGAGAACGATATTTCGGGCTTACATCTTATTATAGACGACAACGAAATTTGGGCAAGATTAATAGGAGAGTTTAACGCATACAATTTATTGGTTGTCTACGCTGTCGGTATTCTTTTGGGTGAAGACAAACTAGAATTATTAACAGTCATTAGTAGCCTATCTCCTGTAGAAGGTCGGTTTCAAAGAGTTGAATCGATTGAATCAATTAAGGCAATTGTCGATTACGCGCACACGCCTGATGCATTGAAAAATGTTTTGGAAGCCATACAGGATGTTAGAACTGGCAATGGGAAAATAATTACGGTGATTGGTTGCGGAGGCAATAGAGATAACGAAAAACGACCATTGATGGCGAAGGTGGCGTGCGAATTTAGCGACAAAGTGATTCTTACTTCAGATAATCCGAGAAACGAAAACGCATCGGATATCATTAAGCAAATGGAGAAAGGGGTAAACGCTATGAGTCAGCGGAAAACACTTTCGATTGTTGATCGGAAAGAAGCAATAAAAACAGCTTGTTCCTTAGCCGACCACGGAGATATTATTCTGGTGGCAGGAAAAGGACATGAGAAATACCAAGAAATTAATGGTGAGAAATTACCATTTAACGACGTGCAAGTTTTGGAAGACACACTTAAAATGATGGAAGGCTGATGATTTATTATTTATTCCGATTTCTTCAAGAAAACTTTAACATGCCAGGGGCTGGTTTGTTCGATTACATTACGTTTCGAACTGCATTAGCCATCTTTGGTTCGTTGGCCATATCGTGGATTTTTGGTGGGAAAATCATCAAGCTTTTACACTCTTTGCAAGTGGGCGAAACAGTTAGAGACTTAGGTCTTAAAGGTCAGCTCGAAAAACAAGGTACACCAACAATGGGTGGCTTAATAATTTTGGCTGCCATTATTATACCGACATTACTATTCGCCGATCTCCGCAATATTTATGTGGTGCTACTACTTGTGGTAACCATTCTGCTGGGGCTTATTGGTTTCTTAGACGACTACATTAAAGTATTTAAAAAAGACAAAAAAGGGCTTGCTGGAAGGTTTAAGATTTTGGGCCAAGTTTTCGTTGGAATCATTGTAGGGCTCACTGTTTATTTCCATGGCGACATTGTTACTAAAGTGGAAATTCCTCAAAGCATTGTTGCTAGTGTTGACGCCGGCGATGTAACAGAATTAATAGACAGCGAAGGTGAAACACACTTTATGCTGAAAAGAAAAATGCCCAATACAACCATTCCGTTTGTTAAGGATAACGAGTTGAATTATTCATCTGTATTGGCATGGATCAGTCCTAGCCTAAGGTCGCTCACATGGATCTTATACTTGTTTGTAGTAATTATAATCATTACAGCTGTTTCTAATGGTGCCAACATCACCGATGGATTGGATGGATTAGCAACAGGTACCTCTACGATAATTGTGTTTACGCTGGGGTTATTTATTTATATCTCAGGTAACCTCGTTTTCTCCGACTATCTCAATGTAATGTACATCCCCAACATTGGCGAACTCACCGTATTTGTTGGAGCATTTATGGGTGCGTGCATCGGGTTTTTATGGTACAACGCATACCCTGCTCAAGTGTTTATGGGCGATACGGGTAGTTTGGCCATAGGCGGAATTATAGCTGCACTAGCCATTGTTGTTCGAAAAGAATTATTGATCCCAGTTTTATGCGGTGTTTTTGTGGTAGAAAACATGAGTGTAATGCTGCAAGTAGGCTGGTTTAAATACACCAAAAAGAAATACGGCGAAGGCCGAAGAGTATTTTTAATGGCTCCCCTTCATCACCATTTTCAGAAGAAGGGGATTCATGAATCAAAAATAGTATCGAGGTTTTGGATCATAGGAATCATGCTTGCCTTAGCAAGCATAGTTACTCTGAAACTTAGGTAGCAGAGAAGATGAGGATAGCAATATTAGGTGCTGGAGAAAGTGGAGTAGGAGCGGCTATCCTAGGGAAAAAAGAGGGGCTGGATGTATTTGTATCCGACAGCGGAGAGATACAAGAAGAGTATAAGAACGTTCTTTCAAAGTTTGAAATTAAATGGGAAGAGAAGCAACACTCTGAAAAAGAGATATTGAACGCGGACGAAATAATTAAGAGTCCGGGGATTCCAGAAGCGGCTGAGATCATTAAAAAGATCAGGTCTAAAGGAATCGCAATAATTTCTGAAATAGAGTTTGCAAGCAGGTATTCCAATGCGGAAATCATTGGCATAACTGGGAGCAATGGCAAAACAACCACAGCGCTTTTAACCTTTCATATCCTGAAAAAAGCAGGATTGAAAGTTGAATTAGCTGGGAATATTGGAAAAAGTTTTGCCCGTGTAGTTGCGGAGGAGGATCCGGAATATTGTGTTTTGGAGTTGAGCAGTTTTCAGTTAGACGACATTGATAAAATGAAGTGCGACATAGCTGTTCTACTAAACATAACACCGGATCACTTGGATAGATACGATTATAAAATGGAAAATTATATCGCATCAAAATTCAGGATTTGCAAAGAACAAGATGAAGAGTGTTTACTGATTTACAACAGTGATGATGAAAACATAACCAACGTCTTAAAGAAGAATAAAGGAGCTGCAAAACTCATTCCATTTACAATAAAAGGGAATAACAGTGAAGGAGCGCATATAGAAAAAGAAGAAATAATAATAAATATTAAAAACCACAAACAACTAAACATGTCAATAATGGAACTCGCCTTACAAGGCAAACACAATACTTACAACTCGATGGCAGCAGGCATTGTAGCTAAAGTATTAGATATAAGAAAAGAGAAAATCCGAGAGGGATTATCAGACTTTCAGAACGCAGAGCACAGGTTAGAATTTGTAGCTAAAGTGCATGGTATCGAATTCGTAAACGATTCGAAAGCAACAAATATAAATTCGTCATGGTACGCGTTGGAAAGCATTGCTAAACCAATTATCTGGATAGTTGGTGGTGTAGATAAAGGTAACGACTACGATTTTATGTCGGAAATTGTAGATAAAAGAGTCAAAGGAATTATTTGCTTAGGCGAAGACACCGCAAAAATTCATGCTGCATTTGAGGGAAAAGTAGAAGAAATTGTTGATGTAATGTCTGCTCAAGAAGCAGTGCGTCAATCGTACAGAATGGGTACAAAAGGAGATGTGGTACTTCTTTCGCCAGCATGTGCAAGTTTCGACTTATTCGAAAACTACGAAGATAGAGGGCATCAATTTAAGCAAGCAGTAAGAGCATTATAATATTATCCAACATTAAAAAATCAATAATGATACAAAACGATCAAACTAAAATACATAACACAAAAGTAGAAGAGACAAACGATTTGTTGAAAGCACGTGCAAGTAGTGTGCAGTCGTTTGGTTCTATAGACCATAGATTAGAATTTGTTTCGAATGTGGATGGTGTTGAATATATCAACGATTCTAAAGCTACTGATGAAAATTCGACATGGTATTCATTGGAGTTTATGAACAAGCCAGTTGTGTGGATAGTGGGTACGCCAGATAGCGAAATCGATTACGATTTGTTTGCAGATAAAGTTGAAAGTAAAGTAAAAGCAATTATTTGTTTAGGTGCTGGAGACGAAAGTTTGCGAAGTGCATTTCATAATTCTGTAGACAGCTTTACAGCGGCTTCTTCAGTATCTGAATGTGTAAGATTGGCAAGCGAGCTGTCTGAAGATGGTGATGTGGTATTATTTTCTCCAGCCTGTAACAGTTTCGAAATGTTTAGAAACTACCAAGATAGAGGAGTAAAATTTAGAGAGGCAGTAACGCTTTTATAAGACGATAAGATAAATTGGACGCGATAACTAAATATATAAAAGGAGACAAAGTCATTTGGTTTGCAGTGCTATTTTTGTGCATTGCATCTGTACTGACGGTATATAGTTCTATTGTTACCTTGGCCTATAAATATAGGGCAGGCGACACGGAGTATTATTTATTTGAACACGGAAAAATTCTAATCCTCGGATTGGGATTGATGTATTTAACACATCTAATTCCGCATAGATACTATTCTCGAATTTCTCAAATTGCACTCTATTTAGTAGTGCCATTACTTCTGTATACTCTGTTTAAAGGAACAAATTTAAACTCGGCAGATAGATGGTTAACGCTTCCAATAATCAATAAAACCTTTCAACCTTCGGAGGTTGCCAAGCTGGTGCTGATAATTTATGTGGCGCGTGTATTGGGGCGAAAGCAAGATCAAATTAAAGATTTTAAAGGCGCTTTTCTACCGATCATCGTTCCTGTAATTATAATCTGCGGATTGATTATGCCAGCAGATTTTTCTACCGCAGCAATCTTATTTGCTACATGTGTAATTCTTATGTTCATCGGCAGAATCAACATGAAGTACATCGGAATTATGGTAGGCATGATGGCAGTTGCAGTAACAATTCTGGTATCTGTTATTTGGGCAATGCCCGAAGACGCGTTAAGAGATAAAGGAAGGATACTTACATGGAAACACAGAATTGATAATTTCTCGAGTGGCGAAGAGAAAGCAAACTGGCAATCGGAGCAGGCAAAAATTGCAATTGCTTTAGGGGGTATTCCCGGGCAAGGTCCAGGTAAAAGCGTTCAGCGAAACTTTTTACCTCACCCGTATTCAGATTTTATATACGCAATTGTATTAGAAGAATATGGACTTATAGGAGGTATCGGTATCATGTTGCTGTACCTAATTATCCTCTTTAGAGGAATAAAAGTAGCCACGCTGTTACCCAATTCCTTTGGGGCGTTTTTAGTAGTTGGCTGTTGCTACGGAATAGTATTTCAGGCATTAATAAACATGGCAGTAGCGGTAAACATATTTCCAGTTACCGGGCAAACATTGCCATTAATAAGTAAGGGTGGTACATCAATTTGGTTTACATGTATCGCCATCGGAATAATATTAAGTGTGAGTAGGGAAGTAGTGAACGAAGAGACTAATGAATATGTCAGCGCCTAGAATAATAATAAGCGGTGGAGGCACTGGCGGGCATATTTTTCCTGCGATTGCTATAGCCAATAGGCTGAAAGAATTAAATGATAAAACGGAGATCTTGTTTATAGGAGCCCAAGATAGAATGGAAATGGAAAAGGTGCCCAATGCTGGTTACAACATTGAGGGACTTTGGATCAGTGGGTTTCAGCGAAGTCTCAATATGAAAAACTTATCCTTTCCATTTAAGTTGATTGCAAGTATTATGAAATCGAAAAGACTCATTAAGAAATTCCGACCAGATGCCATTGTTGGCGTTGGTGGATATTCTAGTGGGCCTGTTTTATACAACGGAACCAAACTTAAAATTCCTACCCTTATTCAAGAACAGAATTCTTTTCCTGGAATCACCAATCGAATGCTAGCGAATAAAGTTGACCGAATATGTGTAGCATACGATAACATGAGTCGGTTTTTTCCAGACGATAAAATGGTAAACACAGGCAATCCGATTAGAAAAGGAATTGCAAATATTGAAGGAAAGCGAGAAGAAGGATTAAAACACTTTGGATTAAACCCCAATTTAAAAACGCTGTTAATCTTAGGTGGAAGTTTAGGTGCAAGATCAATAAACGAAGGAGTACAAGCCAATATCGATTTACTTTACGATAACAATGTGCAGGTAATTTGGCAAACGGGTAGTGGTTATTTCGATGCCATCGATGCAGCTATGGACAAATCGAAAAGAGATAAAATAAAGGTACAAGCCTTTATTGATACCATGGAATTGGCATATGCAGCTTGCGATATTGTGGTGAGTAGAGCAGGCGCAATTACCATCTCGGAATTGTGTGCGGTAGGCAAATCAACCATTTTGATTCCTTCTCCGAATGTGTCGGAAGATCATCAAACAAAAAACGCACAAGCCTTGGTAGCAAAAGATGCTGCCATAATGGTGAAAGATAAAGGCGCAATAAAAGAATTGGGAACCAAAGCAATTGAATTAATAACCGATAACGCAAAAATGAAATCGCTGAGCGAAAACATCAAGTTATTGGCAAAGCTTAATTCCACAGAAAAGATAGTAGAAGAATTATTGAATTTAATAAAGAATTGAATTGAACCTCGATAGTATAGAAAGAATGTATTACATCGGAATAGGCGGTATTGGAATGAGTGCGCTGGCGAAATACTTTAACGCCAAGGGTGTTGAAGTGGCTGGGTACGACCTTACCTCTTCCAGCATTACTTTGGCTATGGAACAAGATCAAATCAGCATTGTGTACATCGACGATGAAGATGCAATTCCGAGTGAATTCTTAGATAAAGAAAACAAAGATTCTACGCTAATTGTGTACACAGTTGCCATTCCACAAAACAACAGGATCTATAATTATTTCCTTAACAACGGTTACCAGCTGGTAAAACGTTCGGATGTGTTAGGGGCCGTTTGTAACAAGGCCAACAAAACGATTGCGGTTGCTGGCACTCACGGAAAAACGACTACCTCATCTATGATTGCTCATATGCTTAAATCTGCCAACATAGATTGTACGGCGTTTTTAGGTGGAGTAATGCAAAACGGAGAAGGTAATTTACAGATGGGCAAAAGCGATAATATTATTGTTGTTGAAGCCGATGAATACGATCGCTCGTTTCTTACAATTAATCCAAGTATTGCAGTGGTTACCTCTTGGGATCACGATCATGTAGACATCTATAAGAACAGAACAGAACTTGAAAGCGCGTTCAATCAGTTTGCCAATCAAATTAAAAACGACGGTACATTGATTGTGAAAGAAGGGCTTACCATGAGTGTTGATGAAAGGATCCCTCAGTTTTCCTATGGTGTTAATTCTACTGGGGATGTAAATGCTGTCAACATTAAAAGTAAAAATGGTGGGTATCATTTTGATCTAAAAAGCAGCCAAGGTGATATCGAAAATATTGAAATAAACATCGGCGGAAAACACAACATCGAAAATGCTGTAGCAGCTATTACAGTTTGCCAGATGATGGAGTTAAATGAAGATGAGATTAAGGATGCCATCTCAAACTTTAAAGGTGTTAAAAGACGGTTCGAATTTTTAATTAGTTCACCACAACTTTCTTTTATCGATGACTATGCACATCACCCTGCCGAGTTAAAAGCATTTATAAGTTCGGTTAGAGAGCTGTTTCCAGGGAAGAAACTTACTGGAATTTTCCAGCCACATCTTTATTCCAGAACCAACGATTTGATGGATGAGTTTGCTGAAGCATTGAGTTTGTTAGACGAAATGATTTTGCTTGAGATCTATCCTGCAAGAGAACTACCAATAGAAGGGGTTACCTCGGAAGTGTTGGCAGATAAAGTAATGGTGAATAAAAAGACTGTGGTAACTAAACAGGATTTATTAGAAGAGATTAAAAAAGGAGATTTTGAAGTGATAATGACGATTGGGGCAGGAGATATTTCTCAATTGTTAGAACCAATAAGATTAGAATTAGAATATAAAATAAATAATAAGTGAGACAGGTATTTAATATATTAATGTGGATAGGTGGTGTAGTTGCCATATTTATCCTAATGGGCTTTGTTGAAATGGAAACATCTCAACTGAAATACAGTGATTTAAAGATCAAAATTGATACTCAGCACAACAATTTCTTTGTTGAAAAAGAAGACATTAAAAGAATAATTAATAACCTTGGTTATGCGTATGATCAACCTTTAAATGATGTTGACCTCAACAGAATAGAAGGAATCTTAAAGAACAACTCTTCTATAGCTAGTGCCGAAGTATATTCAACAATTGATGGAGTTATAATGGTAGAGGTTTCTCAACGCCGCCCTATAGTCAGAATTTTTAATAACAAGCAAAACAGCTATTACATCGACGACAATGGCAAGTTAATGCCAACTTCAGATAAATATACGTCACGAGTTTTGGTGGCCAATGGCAACATCAACAACAACATTACAAGTTACTCTATTCAAAGAGCAGAGGGAGAGGATACCGTTTTAACTGATGGGGTTGAGATGCTAAATCAGATTTATGAATTGGCAAAAAGAATTGATAGAGACGAATTCTGGAAAGCTCAAATCGTTCAAATTTATATCAATGACGATATGGATATTGAACTGATTCCTAGAGTTGGAAACCACCGAATTTTATTAGGAAATATTGAATATTTAGATGAAAAACTCGAAAAGTTAAGAGTGTTTTATGATAAAGGATTGAGTAAGACGGGTTGGAACGAATACTCAGTTATTAATTTAAAATTCAAGGATCAAATAGTTTGCACTAAAAGGTACATATAAATGGAAACATCAGAAATAATCGCCAGTCTCGATATCGGGACAACAAAAATCGCCATTATAATAGGTCGTAAAAACGAGCATGGCAAAATAGAAATATTAGGTATAGGTAAAACCGAATCTATCGGCGTAACACGTGGAGTTGTGTCGAATATCGAGAAAACAGTTAACTCAATCAAGATAGCAGTGGAAGAGGCCGAGGCGATGGCTGGAGAAAGTGTGGAGGTTGTAAACGTAGGGATTGCTGGGCAACATATTAAAAGCTTGCAGCACCGTGGCTTAAGAGTTAGAGATAGCTTAGATACAGAAATCAGTCAGGACGATATAGATCGCCTAATTAGCGACATGTACAAATTGGTAATGCTTCCAGGTGAAGATATTATTGACGTGATCCCTCAAGATTATATTGTGGATAACGAGCAGGGTATTATAGATCCTATCGGGATGTCGGGAATTAGATTAGAAGCCAACTTTCACATCATTACTGGGCAAACTACAGCGGCAAAAAACATTATTAAATGCGTGCACAAAGCAGGCTTAGAAGTGGCAGAATTGATCCTTGAGCCGTTAGCTTCTAGCGAATCTGTATTAAGCGAAGAAGAAAAAGAAGCAGGCGTTGTTCTTGTAGATATTGGTGGTGGTACAACGGATGTTGCCATTTTCCAAGAAGGAATTATACGTCATACTGCTGTTATTCCATTCGGTGGTAATATAATTTCTGAAGACATTAAAGAGGGCTGTTCCATCATTAAAAATCAGGCTGAACTGATGAAGGTGAAATTTGGATCTGCTTTAGCAAGCGAAAATCAAGAGAATGAAATCGTTTCGATTCCTGGATTAAGAGGACGTGAGCCAAAAGAAATTTCGTTGAAAAACTTAGCGCACATCATTCAAGCTAGAATGGAAGAGATTATAGATCACATTCATTATGAGATAAGAAATTCGGGATTCGAGAAAAAGTTAATCGCTGGTATAGTACTTACCGGTGGTGGATCTCAAATGAAACACATTCCCCAATTGGTGGAATTCATTACTGGCATGGACGCCAGAATTGGATACCCAACCGAGCATTTGGCAAAGGGTAATGTAGAGGTAACAAGCCCAGCGTTTGCCACTGGTATTGGGCTAGTAATAAAAGGTTTTGCTTTTTACGAAAAGCAACAAAGAAGAAATGGGGGAGCGAAAATGCCAATGTCGGGAAAAGGAAGCTTTTTCGATACGATTTTCGCAAGAGGGAAAGAATGGTTTGAAGAAGACCAAAACGACAACAAGTAATACAAATAATTAAAATCCAACAAATATGAAATTCGATTTACCAAAAGAAGAATCTTCGATCATCAAAGTGGTCGGAGTTGGTGGAGGCGGCAGTAATGCGGTTAACCACATGTACAGACAAGGAATCAAAGGTGTAGACTTTATAGTTTGCAACACAGATCAACAGTCGCTAGATATGAGCCCAGTGCCAACCAAAATACAATTAGGTGCAAGCTTAACGGAAGGTAGAGGTGCAGGTTCTATCCCAGATGTGGGTAAGAACTCAGCTGTAGAAAGCATAGAGGCCATCAACGAAGTGCTTGATGACAATACTAAAATGTTATTCGTAACTGCTGGTATGGGCGGCGGAACAGGAACTGGTGCGGCTCCTGTAATTGCTCAAATTGCTAGAGAAAGAGGCATTTTAACAGTAGGGATTGTTACTGTTCCTTTCAACTTTGAAGGCAAGAAAAGAAGATTACAAGCAGAGGAAGGCATCCAGAAAATGCGTGAGAGCGTTGATACATTACTAGTAATTTGCAACGACAAGTTGAGAGAGATGTATGGCAACTTAACCCTTGCAAACGCATTTGAACAAGCTGATAATGTTTTAACAACTGCCGCAAAAGGTATTGCTGAGATTATAACCGTTACTGGTTCAATCAACGTGGATTTTGAGGATGTTAGAACTGTTATGACAAACAGTGGTGCTGCCATTATGGGTTCTGCACAAGCTGAAGGTGAAAACAGATCTATAAAAGCTGTTGAGCAGGCGTTATCATCACCGCTATTGAACGATAATGTAATTAAGGGCGCCAAGTATGTGCTGCTTAACATTACTTACGGAAACAGCGAAGTTTTAATGGATGAGATTACTGAAATCACAGATTACATTCAAGAAGAAGCTGGTTTAACTGCTGATGTTATTTGGGGACATGGAATTGATGATTCATTAGAAGATAAATTATCTGTTACCTTAATAGCAACAGGATTTACTTCTGCTGTAGATACTGGTTTCGATATGGAATCAAATACTCAAAGAAAGGTGATGAACTTAGATGATGATGTGCTTGAAACTCCTACAGCAGACTCATCTGCTTATCAATCAACTGTTGAAGAAACTCCAAAAGTAGAAGAGCCAGTTGCTCAAGCAAGCAGACCTCAAATTATTCATTCGTTAGAGGATGATGTAGAAGAATCTTCAATGTCGGAACCTCAAGCAACCTTTAAATTTGATATGCGAAGAGAAGAGTCGGCACCAGAGGAACGAGCACAACCAGTTAGTCAAGTTGTTCAAGAGCCAGATATGGTACAAAGAAACCCAGTTGAGCCAATAGCTGCACCTGAGTCTAACCATGTTGAGCCAACTATTGAGCAGCAACAACAAAAGGCAAACGACAGAATGCATAAGCTTAGACAATTGAGTACTAAACTTAAAACACCTTCTGGATTAGCTGATTTGGAGAATGAGCCAGCGTACAAAAGAAAGAACGTGGAGTTAACAAACGTTACTCCGTCATCAGAAACAAATGTTTCTAGATACACGCTTTCTGGTGAAACCGACGAAAATGGTTTACCAAACGCAGACTTAAGAAATAACAATTCATTTTTACACGATAACGTAGATTAATTTTTGAATATGAATTTATCGGATCAAATAAATGCGGATATAAAAGCCGCTATGTTGGCAAAGGAGAAGGGTAAGTTGGATGCCCTTCGAGCGGTCAAATCGGCATTTTTATTAGCAGGAACAGAGAAGGGTAGTTCGGGAGAATTAGCCGAAGCAGATGCGATTAAAATCATTCAGAAGTTGGTGAAACAGCGGAAGGAATCATTAGGCATTTTCGTTGAGCAGAATAGGGAAGACCTAGCAGAAGTTGAGAAAGAACAGATTGCTATTCTAGAAGTATACCTTCCCGCTCAAATGGGCGACGATGAACTAAAAGATGGCCTTACCAAACTACTCTCCGACATTGGTGCTAGCACAAGCGCCGATATAGGAAAAGCCATGGGAGCTTCTATGAAAGCCTTTGGGAGTAAAGCGGAAAGCCAGCGAATTGCTGCCGTAGTTAAAGAGCTGCTTAAATAGCATTTACAAAGTTAGAAGTAAAAGCCCTGTACGTTTTTTGTACAGGGCTTTTTTTGTATTTCTCAATCGGCCCAAACAAACAATTATATTATTACAAGCGAGTAATACAGCTCCTCTTTTTACAAGGGGATATTAACGCGCCAAAGGTGTGGCTGAGGGGTTGCGAAAACCTCTTAAGTATCACGATATCATCATGTCATCATTGTGGTTTTGCCCTTGTAAATTACACAGGGATCTCTATGCCAAACATTATTACGAATAAGTAATCTCAATGCAAAAAAACATACGCCCAGGATTACGTATAAAACTTCATTTGAATGGTGTTTTCTAATGGAAAAACTTATAATTTGTGAAAAAAAGTATGTGCGGCATTTTTGGCATTATTTCTCCAACTAAAATCAACAAGAAAGAGCTACAGTTATTAGCTAAAAACGCTAAGACGAGAGGGCAAGATTCTAGTGGGTTGATTTACACGAAGGATAACCAATACCAAATCCGAAGAGCTGATTATAGTATTGATAAGCTTTTGAAAAATGTGAACCCATACGATTCTCCCGTGGTTTTTGGTCATAGCAGACTGATT
>JABSPQ010000369.1 GCA_013214205.1 Flavobacteriales bacterium | reverse complement strand
TTCATAAATTTAATTTTATAATCACCTTCTTTCTTCTTCACTTTGGCTCGCTTTTAATGCAGTCTCGTTTAATACGGACTTAGGTACTAGTTCAAGTTCTAAGAAAAAAACAGAAGAGTGGTAAATCTAAAATACGGCATCGTTTATCAACGTGCCTAGCTAAGCGCTCACTTTCTCTTCTGCTGTGATTTTGTTTACTATATTTAAGGTAATAATTAATAGATATCAAACATACGAGCTAAGCGTTACCTTTCATTTCCTCAACACAAACTATCTAGTTTTCAAATGATTCGGATGCCCTGTCGAAGAATAGCCACAATAAAACAGAGACCTTATTTTAACAATATTTAACACCAATAACACAAACATCATCGACTTGCTCCATATCTCCCTTCCAATTTCCAAAGGCTTCATCGATTAATTGTTTCTGATCATCCATGGGCTTGTCGCAAATACTGAGCAATAAAGCACGGAATGCCTTTACCTTAAACTTCTTCCCTCCTGCCTTGTCATCAGGCAGGTTCTCCCCTCCAAACTGATCAACAAAGCCATCGGAGAATATATAAATGCAGTCTTCCTTTTTCAATTCGATAGTTTGTGTTTTAAATGGCTTAGGATTATCTGATTTACCAACAGGTTGCTTGTTTGCCTTATATGCTATTATCTCACCTTTACGAATTATCCATAATGGGTTATTTGCACCTGCATACTTCAAAGTGGCTCCTTCCAACGAGCACAGAGCGATGTCCATTCCATCTTGTACGTTATCAATCGACGCACGAAATTTGTCAACAATAATCTGTCTTGTACGATCTAAAATATCGGCGGGGTCAGTTAAACCATATTCTCGCAACGCTCGGTTCAAGGCATGATTACCAATAACACTTACCATAGCTCCAGGAACACCATGACCAGTACAATCTGCAACAGCAAACAACACATTTTCACCTACCTTCTCTAACCAGTAAAAATCGCCAGCTACAATACTCTTGGGCCTGTAATAGTAAAAGGAATCTGCAAAATATTTTTCAAACCCTTCATCGCATGGCAATATCGCATTCTGAATCCTTTGCGCATAGGTTATACTATCGGTAACTTCTTTATGCGACAACTCTATTTTTTCTTTCTGCCACTCAATTTGTGCTTTTTGTGAACGGGTTATTTTTAACCTTTTCAAGATAAAAATTGTGAATATCACAACTAAGACAAGCAAGGTAATTCCAACAATAATAATTAGTTTTGAGTTTTCTTGTCTTGCCTGAAAAACCAGCTGTTCACGTTTCCTATTGAAGGAGATTTCATTCCGCTCGTATTGCGCTTGAACTAAATTAGCATCTGAATATCCCCTTAAGCTATCGTACGAACCAAAGTAAATCTCATAACAATCATACGCCTCTTCATACCTACCCAGCGATGCATACACCTTTGCAAGCTTGCCGTTTAGTTCGTTTATATCATAGGCTTGATGAATTACATTCGCATAGTAAAGCGCTTTAGAATAGTAGACTTGCGCACTGTCATAATTTCGAGTTTCATAAAACACATCAGCAAGATTATGATACCCTTCAATGCTGTAATTATTGTCATTTTCACTTGCCGCAATCTCAATACCACGCCTTGCATAGTACTTGGCCTTTGCAAAACTATCGACTTCTAAATACACAGTGCTATATCTATTTTCCAGCGCAGAGGTTGAAGTTGATGCATAATTACTAGACATTAATAAATTAGCAATGGCCTCCCCACCATTTCCAATCAGTGCTTCTAAATACGCAATCATTGCATAACTCTCCGAAATTCCATTTGAATCGTTATTCAACTTATAACAATCAAGCGCTGTGCTCGTCCACTTTTTTGCCTCAATTGTTGGCGAGGATCCATATTGGTAAATAGCCCCCAACATGTATGCACATTTACATACAGTTAGTGTGTTAACCTTTACTCCCAACTTACTCCCTTTCAGGAACAAGTCCATTGATTTATTTACATCAAGTCCAAAATAATTAGCGTACCCTAGCGCGTACATCGCATCTATTAGAATTATGGTATCGTTTAATTCTTCCGACAAGCGCAATCCAATTTCTCCATATTTCAAAGCCAATTTGTTATTATTCGTGGATTGGTTAATCGTGAAATCGATAATTCTTTGAATACTTTCTCCTGAAAGCGAAGTAGTGCCTAAGGTAGATTCAGCCTTAACTTCTTGACTTCTAGCAATCTTTTGGAATTGAAAGAAACTAACAAATAGGAGCAGGAAAAGGCAATATTTCTTCATAACAATGCAGTCCGTCAAATTTACATTATTGGTTAGTGGTATTGAAATAAAAATTTACTATCACGATTTAGGAAAATTTCGTGTCCCCTATTTGCGCCTTGAATTCAGCAATTGAAGAAAGTTTATTGAATTGAGATTGGAAAACAAAGGAGCAGAGGTTACTTCAAACCGAATTTTGCAGGGATAACATTAGCCATGTGCCTTTCACGCGTGTGCCTCTCCACAATCTTCCGTTTGTTCCTAAGGTGTAATAATTTCACTGTAAACTATTTATTTAATTCGCACAGTTAAGACATGTAAAAAATGTAATAGCTTTTAACCAAACTTCACTTTTTATTTCCTTGTTTTTTTACGCATTTTAGTGCAAATTGTGTAAACCTATCTCAGGATGGATACGACGCTCAAAGTGACCACCTCAGGACGGTTAAAACTGACCACCTAAAAACACTGGCGAAGATTTGTAATTATTGGCCGTTATCATGGATCACATCAAAAACTTAGGGAGTAATATTGAAAATGTTACTTTTAGGTTTATTCAAAATCAACTTTAAATGGATCTAAGTTCACTTTTTTTACCCGCAGACCTACTGAATCACTTCACTACCATAAAAGTTTTAGAAT
>JABSPQ010000037.1 GCA_013214205.1 Flavobacteriales bacterium | reverse complement strand
TGGCTGGAAACGTGGTATAACAGAAAAAGAAGGCACTCACACTTGGGCAATAAATCAATAGAACAATTTAATCTCAATAATCATCAATTTAATCAGGCGGCATAGCTTAACTTAAACTCCATTATTTTGTTGCAATTCCATGTCGCAGGTCATTACCTTCAAAAGAATATAAGGATAGGATCAAATAGTGCTAAAGTAATGGTTGAGTTTAACCAATTTGATGACAAATATCTACCTTGGAATAAACAAATAATTAAACAATCAAGTGTTTACAACAACACTTTAGCGTTAGAGATTGGTTCGCCTAGCTCATTCGCGGCACTTGTATATTCAGGGGGGACTAAAAACGCCACAAGAGTAAACAACCTTATCTCTAATGAAGAACCAAAAAATTTCATATACCCATATTTCTCAAAACGAAAGGCTGTTAATTTTACACAAACAATCAAAGCTAGTCATGCAACAGTAGTAGAAGAGAACTTACAAAATCTATATTCTAAAATTGACAGAATAGCTTCACCCGACTATCCTGCTTATCAAGAATATGTTAAAAGCTGTAAAGACATATTGGGATTTACCATTTCATGTGCTCTATCTACTAATGGTAAAGAAGGAGGATTGATAGTAAATACTAATGAACACATCTCAATTGATGAGATGGGAGAAGGCACTACTAATATATTAGGATTAATTGTAGACTTATGTGTTGCTGAAGACAAGTTATTTTTAATAGAAGAACTAGAAAACGATATACATCCCAAAGCGTTAAAAGGATTGCTTAATTTAATTATTAAGAAATCAGAATCAAACCAGTTTATTGTTTCCACACATTCAAACATTGTTACCAAATATTTAGGGGCGCCTGAATCCTCTCGAATATTCAGTTTAGAGATGGAGTTAAAAAACAGGATTCCTAAAACTTCGATTAAAAGAGTAAACGACACACCTGAGGCTAGAATAAAGGTTCTTGAAGACCTCGGTTATGAGTTGTATGATTTTGAACTATGGCAAGCATATTTAATTCTCGAAGAGTCTTCCGCCGAAAGAATTATTAGAGATTATTTGATTCCAACCTTTGTTCCTAATTTAAAAAACAAACTAAAAACAATCGCAGCACAAGGAGTCAATGATTTAAGCCCAAGGTTTCATGATTTTTTAAGATTATTTGTCTTTATACACACCAGTAGCGCTTACGAAAATAGAGCTTGGATTATTGCCGACGGAGATAAGCCAGGGATTTCAGCGATTAAAGAGTTAAGGAATAAATTTAAAAGTTGGGATGAGTCGCACTTCAGCACTTTCACGAAACCCAACTTTGAAGACTATTACCCAAAATCATGGCAAGCAAAAGCGAAAAAAGCATTAAAGACAACACAAAAAAAAGCAAAGTTTAAAGCCAAGGGACAACTTGTAAAAGATTTGATTGACTGGACAACCAACAATAAAGTGGAGGCAAGAAAAGAATTCGCCATTTCGGCAAAAGAGATTATTCAAATATTAAAGAAACTAGACACAAAAATTAAATAATTCTAATTACACATTAAATCCCACGCTCCCTCCCCGCTTCTCTTTAGTCCGTCTTTGCATCAACCCTGCTTCGTCATCAGCTATCCAACAACATATCCTGGTTTGCCTTGGTGTTTTTTGATAGCAGAACCGACCAAAACCCAATTATAAGGCGCAAAAAAAGGTGCGGAGCATAATTGCCCCGCACCCTTCACCGAATTAAAAAACTATGCTACTCGTCGAACTCTACGACGTTCTAAAAAGTCATCAATACTTTTACGACAATAAAGAATGATCTTATCATTCTTATCCTTTTGGGTGTACTCTATTTCATTGTCATCTCTATACTTCTGCAATGTACTTTTACTTACTTCTCCAAGCTCTAGCATGGCTTGTTCTTTAGTGAGCCATTTCTTTTGCACCTTGGCTTTCTTTATAGCACTTTCTACCATATCACCTAATTCTTCTATTAATTTAAAATAGGCTTGTTCTTCAAACATTATCATTTTCATATTGTAAATATTAAGGTTAATAATAATGAGACATGAAGAACTCCGGTAGCTGGATTGTCTCGCTTAGTTTATAAAACGTTAAGAAAGGTTATAATATTTCAATTTCCAGAACAGACAGTATTAATCAACTAAAACAAACTATTTGATTTAACTTTATATACAACTTAACTATGGCTGATGATAGAAGGAAAATGTCGTTTATGTTTAGAACATAAGCCTTTGCAAAAAAAGTCTCACATCATTCCTGACTTTATGTATAAAGGAATGTTTAATTCTAAACATGAGATGACTCATATAAATATGAACTCTTTACACAAGCCTAAAACGCTATACAATGGTGCATATGATAAAGAAATATTATGTAGGCACTGTGACGGAACCATAATTGGAACGTTGGAAAGTTACGCACAACCTGTTCTATTTGGAGGAAAACTTCCTAAAAGCTCCAATATTACGAGAAATACTTTCATTAGCGATGAGGGGCTTAAGCATGAAGAAATCAAAGGGCTAGACTACACCAAATTTAAATTGTTTGTAATCTCAATTCTTTGGAGGGCACATCACTCAAAACATTTAATGTTTGAACAGGTAAATCTTGGTGCAATTCATTCAGAAAACATGAGAAAAATGATTTTAACCAATAACGCTGGTAATGAAAAAAAATATTCGGTAGTTATTCTCAAAATGGCTCCAAATTCAGACTTACCATTGAAAAGTATGCAAACCGTTACTCAACTAAAATCAGAGTCAAACTACTCTTATATCATGTACATTAATGGCCTTTTTTACACTATTAATATATCCGATCACAATAAGCAGAACCATTTTAACGCGGTAAATATTAGAGAAAATGGAGACCTCACAATACCAGTTTTAGAAGGAAGTCTGGCCAATTCATTCTTCGATTCATTCAGTAAAAAAAAGCTAAGACTTAGGACTAAAAAATGAGGAGGTCTTTTCTAGCCCCTTTTCAATCAGAATTATTATCAATTCGTCATCTGTTAGAGATTGATATTTAACTCTCCCCCTTTCAAACAATAATCCATCAAATACCCTTTTTAACAATCCATGTATTGACGTTTGAATTTTACGATTAATGAGTTCGTCCTTATTATTCATATGTTCACCAACATTACGTGAACTATTCAAAATAGCGAATACTCTTAAATAATATTGAAATGATTTATAATAACTCTTTTTATTAAAGTATAAAGCTTTTCTTACTCTATACGACGTGTGAGCATGATTTATCTCTTGATTAATCTTTTCTAAAGGAACGAGTATGTCTGCATCTGTCATTCCCCGCAATACCGCTTCAGTTGTCCCTAATTTATCAGACCGATCAAACGAATTTACCATTACATTAAACGCCCAATACTCTGTAGAGAACTTAAAAGATTTTTTTTCTATTGCTAATAACAGAAATACCATCCCAAAAACCTTGCTACTTATTCCTATCTTATTAGGAAACCTCCCTGATAACGTTTTAGGAATTACAGGAATTAAGTTATCGCAAAACTTGGAATAAAGAGCTGTTGAATTAAACTTATCTGTTTCCCCCTTTGCCTGGAACAAAATTTCTTCCAATTTTTTTGTCTTATTACTCAAGCGATTCTTTTTTACCCTTGCACGCCTGTTTTTCATAGTACGAATACTATACTTATCAAAAAAAACACCCCCTCCCGTTTCATTTACATAAAATTCATCAAAGCCAGTTCCTAAATATTGTGAGTCATCAATAGAAATCCTTCCATTTATATAATCTCCTAAACCATCTATCGTTTCTCTTAGTTTATCCAAAGACTTAAAGACCGCTTCATCTTGTGAGTAAGCGCTTGTAACTACTTTTGCTAAAACAGATCTATGGATTGAAAGAAAATCCTCTACATACTTAATACTATCAGGATAACGTTTTTTAAAGCTCGAAACATTCAATAATTCAATGCCATCAACTTCTATATCTTCTTGCATCGCAAAACTAGATATTCGAAACCAAAAAGTATACTCATGTTTTGCACAATGAGCGAAGTAGGAAAAGCCTATATACTGCTCATTAAGTGTTCTTGATTTCAAATAATAATTAATGTCGTCATGCAATTTCTTATTAAACAAACAGTTGTTCCTATTATGCTCTATCATGCGTTTGTACAATAGTTCAGGAAGAGGAGACTGACAATAAATTCTTTCTCCTTGAACTTCTACCTTCATTGTTAAAACTCTAGCAACAAAATTGTTGATTTCTGTTTTCGGAAAACCAGAAAGAAAGTAATAACTTACCAATAGTTTAGATGAATAGTTTAGGTCATCTCTATGATAACTCAAAGTATGACTGCACCGCAAAAGAGTACTTATCAATGTAGCCAAGTTTTCAATATAGGATGGGGTTAGCCGATCCTTAATTACATTTAATTCCCCTAACAACCATGTAGCGTCTTTTTTAGTATTTATTTTGTGTAGTTCAATTTTCTTTATGCCATTAATTACTTTAAAAACGTCCTTGAAAAAAGAATTAATAAACAAATCATCTTCAGAAAACAGGTTACTAAACTTAAACAAGTTTATGGTTTGTTTATTTATCCCTAATAATCTATTATCATCACCTGATTCTATCGCATTTCTAATAAAATAAATATGATCGTTTAAGAATGAACCATGAGTTTCTATTTCGTAATCATAAAAAGTTCCAGCTTTAGTGTTCACGATTTCAATAGAATCCGCAAAAAAATTTAATTTATCACCTGTCAATTGATCTGTAGGATGTTCAATGTCATGAAACATTCTTCTTGGAAACATAGCGAAATTTCAATTTAGTGTAGAGAGTAGCAAAATACAATAAATAGGTATTAACCACAACACAGGAGAATTCAGTTGTTCAATTCTAATAAATTCAGAATAAGGTCGTTTTAGATAGTAAGGTTGAAAAAGTCGGGACGAGAGGATTCGAACCTCCGACCTCCGCACCCCCAGCGCGGCGTTATGACCTGACTAAACCACGTCCCGATTAGTGTTGTAAAAATAACACAGTGCGTGCAAATGGCACGCAAATTTTTCTTTATATTCGCTAAACGGTTGTTTTCCAAAGGTCTTTTAGTGCTTCACGCACGCCCCCCAGACGCGTACTCTACCAGCTGAGCTACTCCCCGATTTAGGTGGGCAAAGTTAGCATTATCCGTTTCATAACGTAATGCTATCAAATATTTATTGACTCTAAAAAAACAGGGATTCCTAATTAGGAAACTTCAACGCAAACTCGATTCGTTTGCCCTTTTTGAGATTACTTATTTTAACAGGAGTGCACTCGTCGCACCACTTCCTATCCTTATGTTCGGGATAAACGATAAAATCGTGGCGGCAATTTGTACAGACTAATTCTACTCCTTCGCTACCAAAATCATTAATAAATGCTGGGATGATCTCTGCAGATCGATCAAATCGTGAATATTTCTTGGTCATGATGTTGTGAACATTTTGTGCGGGTGAAGTTATAAATCACTTCATTAGAAAACCATAGGTCTTTTTCACCATTTTTCCTTCCCTGCTCTAGTGGTAAATACGTAGCCAAGATACGTGTTTTTACTTAGTTATTTCAATATGTCTATTATTTTGTACGTCCAATAATATTATGTGTATATCATTTCACAACTTCAATTTTGAATAACCAAAAAGCGAATTAACTTAGCAAACTATTTTTAAACACCCAATCAGAAAGTATTATGAGTAACGTAACAGAGCACCACAAGTGTTTAATTATCGGATCAGGACCAGCAGGATATACCGCAGCTATATACGCAGCTAGAGCGGATATGCAACCAGTTTTATATCAAGGTATGCAACCTGGTGGGCAACTTACAGAAACTACCGATGTAGATAATTTTCCTGGTTACCCACAAGGTATCGACGGCCCTCAAATGATGGTAGACCTTCAAACTCAAGCAGAAAGATTTGGAACAAGTGTTAGAACTGGCTTTGTAAAAGAAGTGGATTTTTCAGGTCCTATTCACAAAGCTATTATCGAAGATGGTACAGTAATTACTGCCGATAGTATTATTATTTCTACAGGCGCATCGGCTAGATGGTTGGGTTTAGAAAGCGAAATTAGATTGAGAGATATAGGTGGTGGTGTTTCTGCCTGCGCTGTGTGCGATGGTTTCTTTTACCGTCAGCAAGACGTGGCTTTGGTAGGTGCAGGAGACTCTGCTTGTGAGGAAGCAACCTATTTATCTAAGCTTTGTAAAAAGGTTTACATGATTGTTAGAAAAGATGAGTTTAGAGCATCTAAAGCAATGCAACACCGTGTTGAAAAAGCAGAAAACATCGAAGTGCTTTTCAGTCACGAAACAAAAGAAGTATTGGGTAAAGAAGGTGTTGAAGGCGTAGTTGTTTTCAACAACAAAACACAAGAAGAAAGAACGTTAGACATTACCGGATTTTTTGTTGCGATTGGACACACACCAAACACTCAAATTTTTAAGGATTGGTTAACCCTCGACGAAACTGGCTACATTGTGCCAAAGGGAGATGGATCTACCAGAACTAATGTGGAAGGTGTATTTGTTGCTGGAGATGCTGCAGACCACGTATACCGACAAGCTATTACAGCTGCAGGAACTGGTTGTATGGCTGCGCTAGATGCAGAAAGGTACCTATCTGCTAACGGGACTCACTAATCTTTTATTAGGTTATTTTTCAGGTTCATTTTTATCCCCTTATAAACCAACGCAAAGTTGATGGAGATAAAGATGTGCGCCATTGCGTTGTAATTAAACCAAGGGTGAATGTCGTATTTAGTAGCGTGAACAGCACCTGCAAAAATTAGCATGCTTAATCCTGCTACAATCCAACCGCTCCCCTTACGCCCTGTTTTAAAGTAATGCTTGGCATTGATAACCAATATAAAGCCCATCGACAATATGAGGCAAACCATTATTACAACAAACTTTAAAACGAACAGAAACGCTATAAAGAAAGCCAGAAATGCGGCTATTATTAATTTGTTATAGGATTTTGTTTGCTCTTCGGTAAAAAAGGTTTGAACAGTCCCCATCACTACAAAGTAAACCGCGAGGGTGGCTACAAAGTTCATAATAACCCAAGCAATTGTATGATCGGTGCCCATTACATAAAAAAGCAAACCGTGTACAACAACAGCAATAAAATTAGATATGCCTGTTATGAAATAATATCGCTTCCAATTATTAATAATTGCTTTCCCTTCGCCCAGTTTACCAAGATAATAGGCAATCACCAAACACTGTATGGCAAGAAACACATTGGTAATTGCAGTGGCTGGCTCAGAGAACCGAACCCCTAATAAATCAAAATAAATCTCTTCCATTACTTCCTTCCCGCTAATGCCTTTTCATAAAGGGCTTCATACTTGGGCAAAATATTTATGATGTCGAAGGTGAGCGCTTTTTCGTGTGCCTCGTCCTTAAAGACATTAAGGGTATCGTCGCTTTTTAAAATCTCCAATGCTTTAGCAATCATATCGTCTATATCGCCTAATTCACAAAGGAAACCAGACTTCCCACTTCCTACTACTTCTGGCATTCCACCTAAATTGGTGCCTATTACGGGCACTCTAGATATCATGGCTTCCAAAGCAGCCAAGCCGAAACTCTCGCTTTCAGAAGGCAATACAAATAAGTCGGAGATAGAATGAATTCGCTCGGGATCTTTAACTACGCCTGTAAAAACAATTCGATCGGCAAACTCCGACTCGTCAGCCAGCTTTTTAATCGATTCCATTTCTGGCCCGTCGCCTACCAAAATTAATTTGGCAGGAATCTCTTTCGCTATCCCAGTAAATACTTTTATTACATCTGGAATCCGCTTTACTTTTCGAAAGTTTGAGATGTGCGTTATGATCCGTTCGTCATCATTCGCATAATCCGATCGGTTAATTTCTCCCACGTTACCTGTTCCGTAGTTACTCGGACATATAAAGTTGTGTACCACCTCTATTTCGTTCGTAATGTCGAATGTGGCAAGAGTATCTTTTTTAAGGCTATCCGAAACCGCCGTAACAACATCCGATGCGTTTATACAAAATGTAATTACACTTCTAAAAGCATTATCCCGACCAACCAAGGTAATATCGGTGCCATGCAAAGTGGTGATATAAGGAATTTTAATACCCTCGGCCTCTAATATTGTTTTGGCCAAAAATGCCGCCGAAGCATGTGGAATGGCATAATGAACGTGAAGTAAATCAAGATTTTCGCTTTTCACTACATCCACCAACTTACTTGCCAATACTACTTCATAGGGCGAATAATCGAATAATGGATAGGTAGATATTTCTACTTCGTGGTAGTGTAAACCCGATTTTGAATCGTTGAATTTAACTGGTTTCTTATAGGATATTAGGTGCACTTCGTGCCCCCTTTCGGCCAACGCAATACCTAATTCCGTTGCAACGATGCCACTTCCTCCCAAGGTTGGGTAGCAAACAATTCCGATTCTCATAATTCCGAGGACTATTTTCTTACTATTTGATCGGCTAATTTACCACTATTAATGGCATCATATATAACTTTCTGGATATTGGTACGCACATTTAAAGAGATCAACTTTTTGTTGAGCGCTGAAGGATGGATCCTATTTGAAAGGAAAACATATACCAATCCTTCTTCAGGGTCAACCCACGTCATAGTACCCGTAAACCCAGTGTGTCCGAAGCTTTTTTGAGATACACAGCTACAAACCGGACTCGCTTGCCCTGGTAATCGTGCTGGTCTATCAAACCCTGCACCCTTTCTGTTTTTATCACCACAAAATTGGCACTTCGTAAATTCTGCAATCACTTCTTCTTTCAAGTATTGCTGGCCTCCATACACACCTTTGTCCAACAGCATTTGCATCAACACCGCTAAATCGTTGCTGTTAGAAAACAACCCTGCATGCCCAGCTACACCGCCTAGCATCGCAGCTCCCGGATCGTGCACATACCCATGAACCAACCGCATTCTAAAATCTTTGTCTTTTTCCGTAGGCACAATTCTGTCTAACCCAAACCTTTCAGTTGGTTTATAACCCATGGTTTGCAAGCCCATTCTTTTGTAGAAATTGTCGGTTACATAATTATCAAGGCTCTTACCTGTTTGCGTTTCAATTACTTTTTGAAGGAGGTAATAACCAAGATCGCTGTATTTATATTCCTTTTTCCTGATTTTGGTACTTAAGATCCTTTTGTAAATGGTGTCGCGGTATGTTGAACTGAGGAATAACTTATCGGCTACCCGGATATTAAATTCAGGTGATTGATAAGGGCTATACATGCCATATTGCAACTGCCCTTTTTTCATGGTTTTGGTGTAGAAAAATATACAGGGAAGCAAACCTGCTTGGTGCGCCAACATTTCTCTAATTACCATATTCTGATACTCTGTGGTATCAACCATTGGTATGTAATCGCACAAACTAAGGTCTATGTCAACTTTGTTCTCTCCTTCCAATTTCATCAGCGACATAGTGCTCGCAGCAATTTTGGTGATGGATGCTAAATCGTAGATGTCGGTATTTTTTACTGGGATTTTTTTATCGTATGTGTGGTAGCCAAACGATTTTTGATAAAAGATCTTGCCGTCTTTCGCTACTAAAATCTGACATCCCGGTGTTGCTTTTTTTCTAATTGCTCTTAAAGCAATACTGTCTATCATGGCCAATTTATCCGACCAAATGCCTACATCTTCAGGCAAGGTGTATTTCATTCGGGTTGTTTCCGTAGTAATACCTTCGCCAAACTGAAAGCCCCCTTCTATAGAAACTGGCATTTTACCATGTGCGCCTATCCCGCCAAATATTAACTGTGCCGATAAGTCTTGATTTTCCGAATCTTCCTCGTAAGATAGAATCAACGAAGTTCTTTCAGGTAGCTTCCGAAAGCTTTTCATGCTGTATGCGTTGGCAAAAACATCTACAATCATTTCGTGGCCTCTACCTATTCTGCCCAACAATTCGATTGTTTGTGGTGTAATTCCGAATTTTCTTGAAGGGTAATTATTGGTGTTGTGTACCCCAACAATAATTAAGTTAAAGTGCTTTAACTCCTCCATCATTTTGTTGGCAGCTTCCTCATCAAAAATCCTAGGGATGTTAAAGTTTTGAATTTCGGCATATTTGCCAAGCGTTTTTTGGAATTCGGTAATCTCTTTCGATCCAATCGACAATGCAGCTATTTTCAACGTATCCAGCCTATGAAGCGGCAAAATATTATCGTTGTTTTTCAATAATGTGATTGATTCTTGTACCAAATCTCTCTTCATCATTATGTCTTGTGGCCGATTCAAATCTGCCACAATCCCCTTCACTTTAATTGGCTCATATTTATTTAAACCAACCCATTGCTTGGCGTAAAGAATCCGTTTGCACCTTTCGTTAATCTCTTCTTGAGTTATTGTTCCTTTTCTAATGGCTCTCTTAATTTCTTTAAAAGCAGTTGGCACATCTTCCGAAAACAACAAAATATCGTTGCCTGCTTTTAAAGCTTCAACATCTACCAAGCCCGGTCTAAGAAAGTTGGTAACGCCTTTCATATTCAAAGCGTCTGTAAAAATTAGCCCTTCAAAACCCAATGTATCTTTTAGTAAACCTGTAATTATTGGTTCCGAAAGCGTTGAGGCCACATTCTTCCTATCATCCAAAGCAGGAATAAAAAGATGCGCTACCATAACACCTGCCAGCCCGTTTTTCATCAATTCTTTAAAAGGATAAATCTCAATGCTATCCAATCTGGCTCTATCGTGGTTAATAGTTGGCAACGCCTTATGCGAATCCGTATCCGTATCACCATGACCAGGAAAATGTTTTGCTACAGCAATTATATTTTGGTCTTGCAACCCTTTCATGTATGCAATCCCTTTATCGGTAACCATTTGTCGTTCTTCGCCAAACGATCGGCTATTGATAACTGGGTTATTCGGATTATTATTGATGTCTACCACCGGGGCAAGATTTACATGCACCCCCATTCTTTTACACTGAGAAGCAACTATTTTGCCCATCCTGTAGATATAATCGTTGTCTTGTATGGCACCTAAAGTCATTTGGCGCGGGTACGAAACAGTGCTGTCCAACCTCATGCCCAATCCCCATTCGGCATCCATAGAAATCATTAATGGCACTTTCGAAAGCTCCTGATACTGATTTGTTAGCACCGCTTGCCTAACTGGGCCACCTTGAAAAAAGATTAAACCACCTAAATGATGGGTTTTAATAAGTTTCTTTATTTGCTCAACATGCTTCTCGTCTTTGTTAGAATAAGCAGCTATCATAAACAGCTGACCCAACCTTTCGTCGTCGGTAAGACTGTTGTAAACACTGTCGGCCCAAGCATTGGTACAACAATTAAAAGGAGGTCCAAGTTCCTCGGCAGAGAGGTTATTATCCGATTGATTTAACAGGCCGCTTACGATTAGCAGCATAATTGTGAACGTGAAAACCTTTATAATCCGCATGAATAGTACGTTTTGGATAAAATTATATATAATAAGGCGTTGCTTTTTTGCTGAATCATTAATTTATTAACAATAGCTATGTTTATTATTTACTCAACGTATTTTTTTACAGACATTGTGTATTTTTGTTTACAACATCTATTTATGGCCATTCAACCCCCAAAAATCCCTTCATTCTTCCATGTTCCACAACATCGACAGTTTGATTATACGCCTGTTTTTTACGATAAGGAAGCGGAAGACCAAGAGAAAAGAAAAAAAGAGGCTGAATTAGAAACTGGCATTAAGGAAATTGAGAAGGAATCGTTGCATGAGGGTTTGGATAAATTTAGAACAACAGAGAAACGGAGTAAAAACATACGACTCCTTATTATTTTAGGCATCATGTGTTGCGTGATCTATTTCCTCAGTAAATAATAAATTAAATGTCTGATATCATTGAGCTTCTACCCGATCTTGTGGCAAATCAAATTGCTGCGGGCGAAGTAATTCAAAGGCCTGCATCAACGGTTAAAGAACTAATGGAAAATGCCATAGATGCTGGCTCCAGTCATATTCAACTCATTATTAAAGATGCTGGCAAAGCGTTAATTCAGGTAATAGACGATGGAAAAGGAATGTCGGAAACCGACGCCAGAATGAGCATTGAACGACATGCGACTTCGAAATTAAAAACTGCCGACGATTTATTTGCCCTAAACACATTCGGTTTTAGAGGTGAGGCTTTGGCTTCCATGGCGGCTATTTCACATTTAACCATCAATACAAAAAGAGAAGAAGACGATTTAGGAACTCAACTGCAAATTGAAGGCAACAAAGTAAAAAGTCAGGAACCAGAGCAATGCGCAAAAGGCACTTCAGTTGCTATCAGAAATTTATTTTACAATGTACCAGCTCGAAGAAATTTTCTTAAATCGAATGCGGTAGAAACGAAGCACATCATAGACGAGTTTCAAAAGGTGGCGCTTATCAATCCCGATAAATATTTTGAATTGCACCACGATGAAAATGAATTATTTCACCTGCCTGCTGGGAGTTTCCGACAAAGAATTATAGACATTTTCGGTAATGGCTACAACGAAAAACTGGTTCCGGTTGAAGAGGAAACAAATATTTTACTCATCAACGGTTATATAGGAAAACCCGAATTTGCCAAGAAAACAAGAGGCGAACAATACTTTTTTGTGAATAACAGATTTATAAAAAGTCCGTATTTACATCACGCTGTTACCAACGCGTACGATCAACTACTCCCTAAGAAAAATCACCCTTCGTATTTTTTAATGTTGGAAATTGATCCAGCAATGATCGACATAAACATTCACCCTACAAAAACGGAGGTGAAGTTTGAAAATGAAAAAGAGTTGTATGCCATCATTATGGCTTCGGTTAAAAATTCGCTGGGTAAATACAACATTGTGCCATCGTTAGATTTTGAAATGGAGGCCGATATTACGCCTAACACTTTACGGCCACAACACATTGAGATTCCTCAAATTAAAATTGATCCAGATTACAATCCGTTTGCAGATAGCAGTAGCTCTATTTCGAGTGGTAGCGCTTACACGAAACCTCAAGCAACTCCATTAGAAAAACCGAATAAAGACAATTGGGAAAAACTGTTTACCGAACAAGAAGTAACCATTGGTGGTACGGCAGATATTAATATCCAAACAGAAGACGTTGTGCAGGGTGTTTTTGCTCCAGAGTGGGAGGAGGAACAAGAAGTTAATACGGAGGATCAAAGCTTTAGCATTCAGATTAAAAATCGTTATTTGATTACCGAAACAGAGTCTGGCATGATGATTATCGATCAGCAAAGAGCCCACGAAAGGGTAATTTACGAATCTTGTCTGGCCGATTTATCCAATCAGCAAGTGATTGCACAGCAGTTGCTTTTCCCTATTAATATTTCGTTATCGGCTGGCGATAATGTTTTGTTCGGCGAAATAATTGGCGACTTAGCTGCATTAGGTTTCGAAATAGAAAACTTTGGAAAGCAATCTTACGTTGTACAGGCGCGCCCTTCGTTGATTAGCGACGAGAATGTTAAAGATGTTATAGATTCGATAATAGAAGAATTAAAAACAGAAACGAATGGAAATAGCTTTGGCAATCATGAAAAAATTGCTTTAAGTTTAGCCAAACGAACGGCTGTTCAGAACGGTAGAATATTGAAACAGGAAGAAAGAGATCAGTTAATTGCTAGCTTGTTTGCGTGTCAAATGCCCAATGTATCGCCGGAAGGAAAAGCCATTTTAAAAACCATTAACCTCAAAGACATCGCTAAATTGTTGGAGGACTAAATAGAAAAGATTGAATCAATTCGGACCAAGTAGTTTTAAAGTTATTCCAGATGTAGTAAAAAACCTACTCATTATTAATGGACTGTTTTTTCTTGCAACATTCGCGCTAAAGAACACTGTAAACTTAGAGGGCATATTGGGTCTCCATTATTTTGATTCCGACAAGTTCCACCCATATCAGCTAATAACACACATGTTTATGCATGGCGGAATGATGCATATTTTCTCCAATATGTTTTCGCTATGGATGTTTGGAAGCACCATTGAAAATTTTTGGGGCGGAAAGAAATTCCTTATTTATTATCTAATAACTGGTTTTGGTGCTGCTGTTGTACACTATGTCGTTGTACACTTTCAAATTCAACCTACGCTTGATTTAATCGATCAATACCTTGCAAACCCCAATTTAGGCAATTTAGATAATCTTGTAGGACAACACCGATTCCATATTAACAAATATTCAGACCTAGATATGCAAATTGCATTTAGCAATTTCCAATCGACCATAGGTTCACTTAACGCGTTTCCTAACAACACAATTGCGCTTGGAGACGCCACAGCATTTCTTAACCAATACAGAGAATTTTATCTTGGCTTACCTAACATTGTAGGCGCATCTGGTGCAGTTTTTGGCATATTATTAGCATTTGGCATGTTGTTCCCAAACTTAGAACTCATGTTTATTTTCATCCCTGTTCCTATAAAAGCTAAGTACCTTGTATTGGGATATGGAGCATTTGAATTGTATAGAGGAATTCAGAATAGTATGGGCGACAACATTGCTCATTTTGCACATTTGGGTGGCATGTTATTTGGTTTTATTCTGATTAAATATTGGGGCAAGAATAGACATAATCAAAATTTCTCTTGATATGAGCGCGTTTAAAGAAGAGTTCGATAAGGTTTTTAAAAAGAAAGATAATCAGCTGGTTATCATTATCGCCGTTAATGTTATCGTCTTCATTTTATTCAATATAATCTCCTTGTCGGATACGGGAAAATCTATTCTTAAAGAATGGGTTGCAGTCGATTCGTCTATTTTTACTTGGTTAACACATTTTTGGACAACTTTCACTTACATGTTTGTCCATTTCGATTTAAGGCACATATTTTTCAATATGCTCATCCTCTTTTTTATGGGCAGGGTGCTCGAATCACAAATTGGCGGCAGAAGGTTCGCAGGCTTATTTATGCTAGGCGGCTTGGCTGGCGCTGTTCTTTACGTTGTTGCCTACAACATTATGATCGCTTTAAATATAGGCGACATTCAACACAACACGCTAATTGGAGCTTCGGCTGGGGTTATGGCAATTCTTATTGCACTTGCAGTTTTAATCCCAAACCAAAAAATCAACATGATGTTCTTTGGCCCAGTGTCTATTAAATATGTGGCCTATGGACTTTTTATTGTAAGCTCTATACTCGATATGCAAGAGAACACAGGTGGGAAAATTGCGCACATTGGTGGTGCAATTTTTGGTTACTTCTATATAATTCAATATAGAAAAGGAAAAGATTACGCTGGCAATTTCTACAATTTCATCACGTCTCTTTCAGGCTTGTTTAAGTCGAAGAAGAAACAGAACATGAAAGTGGAGCATCGCAAGCCAACAAACGACGACGATTACAATTTGCACAGAAAAAGAGATCAAGATAAAATTGATTCAATTTTAGATAAAATATCAAAGAGCGGATATGATAGCTTAAATGCGGAAGAGAAGAGAATCCTCTTTAAAGAGAGTAATAAGAATAATTAATTTCGGATTCGTTGAAATTTCTAGCAAAAAAAATCACACTCTATATCAATTACGTTGTTGCGTTGTTATTGGCGCTGGCCTTCATTAGTCCATATATCAATCCAGCTTTCTTTTGGCCTACCGCTTTTCTAGGAATAGCTTTCCCTTATCTCATTTTAGTTAATATAATTTTTGTTGTTTTTTGGGGTTTGGTAAAATCTAAAAAGACAGCAATTTCGCTCATTTTACTGATTTTGGGTTTTAGCTACTACCCTTCTATGTTTCAACTTAAACTGGGCGAAAGCGAACATACAACCGACAGTACTTCTTTTAAGCTCCTATCATACAACGTGCGTTTATTCGATTTATATGGATGGCGTGATGGCAAAGAAACTCGTGATCAGATAATGAGTTTAATTGAACAAGAACAACCAGACATTCTTTGTATTCAAGAGTTTTTCCATTCTGACGAAAGAGGGTATTTCTCTTCCCTTAAAAGGCTTAAAAACATGAAGAAGTCGAGGCACAAGCATTTACAATACATCGACGTAGCCAAAAGAACCAAGCACCACTGGGGCATCGCAACCTTTAGCAAGTATCCCATTATTAATAAAGGCCAGATTCTCTTCGAAAATCAAGGCAATGACCTTTGCATTTTTACCGACTTAAAAATTAACGACGATACATTACGGGTTTACAATCTTCACCTAGCTTCTGTAGGGCTTAAAAAGGAGAATTACGAAGTGCTCGAAAAGCTTAATGAAACGGATAACGAGGAAAACATAAAGGGCCTAACCAATATTAGTGTACTCATTAAAGATGCTTTCATCCGACGATCTAGCCAGGCCAATAAAATTAAAGAACACATGAATAACTGTACTTACCAAACAGTTATCTGCGGCGACTTCAACGATACACCTTTCAGTTATGCGTTTCAAGTTTTATCTGATGATATGACCGATGCCTTTGAGCATGGCGGACAATTAATGGGTCCAACGTACATCAATAATTTCCCTTCAATCAGAATTGATTACGTGCTCCACAGCGACGGAATTGAATCCACCAATTACAGCAAAATAAATAAGGAATTCTCAGATCATTATCCGATTACAACAGATTTAAGTTTTTAAAGCTTAAAACAACATTTAAATGAGCTTAAAATTAAATTTAAAGAGAAAAATGGCTATCTAATGAAGAGAATATTACGGTTGCTCGTTCTTAATTTGAACCCTTTTAAGCACCAATGATTTTAATGCATTCGTCTCTAAGCCAGACACATTTGTTCTGGTAAGGAAAATAACCTCATCGTAAAATAAAGGAATAACAGCGGCTTCCTCCATTATAATATTGTCCATTTGCTGATACATGGTATGCCGAATAGAATCGTTAAGTTCATTTTTAGCGTCATCAAAAAGCTTATCAAACTCAGCATTATTAAACCTAGTATTGTTTAAACCATTAGGACTAGAACTATAGAAAAGGCCAAGAAAATTCTCTGCATCTCGGTAATCCCCAACCCAATTTCTTTGAAAGAAATTCAATTTAGAAGTAGACCTCATTTGACGATGAATGGCCACTGGACTAACTACTAACTTAACCGTGATTCCGATATTAGAAAGCTGCCCTTGAATGTATTCGTAAATCTCTTTTTCGGTCATGGTAATTCCCAACTCCAATACGGGCAACCCATCGCCTTGGGGGAAACCAGCCTCTCTTAACAACGCCTGTGATTTCTCAGGATCAAATTCGTACCCAATTACTTTATCCTCATTGTACGAAGGCATTCCTCTGGGAACAAAACCCGAATTAGCAGGATACCCAATTCCTCCACGAATGTGCTTAATTAACTCATTTCTATCGATGCCATAACTAATCGCTTGGCGAACCTCTTTAATGCTATAAGGGCTGCCTTTTACAATGGCCATTTCCTCATCAAGTAAAAAACCCAAGTAATCTGTTTTAAGCCAAGTTTGTTTTTCGAGCTTAACCTTGTCTTTATATTCTTCTGTTAACTCGCCGTTAGAATAAAACACTTCGTCTTTTAAAGATGGTGGTGGCTGACCAGCATAACAATCTAAATTCCCCTTTAAAAACTCTAAAAATTCAAGGTTTCGTTGCGGATCCGTGCTAAAAGAAATTGATACCGCATCTAAATATGGTAATCTGTTTTTTCCGTCGAATTCAAAATAGTTCTCATTTTTCACAAATACCATCTTCACACCATCCTTCCAAATTTTAAACTTAAATGGTCCCGTTCCTATTGGATGACGACGAAAATCTTTGCCATAATGCTCAACAATTTCGTAAGGCACAACCGAGAAGTATACCATAGTAAGTTTGGGTAAAAATGATGGCGAAGGCTGCTTTAAAAAAATCTGAAGCGTAGAATCATCCACCGCCACAAATCCCAAATTATTACTCTTTTCACTGTTGTCAATATTTTTCATGAGCCAACTACCAGTAGAAGCTACCTCAATATCCGACAATCTAAAATAGCTGTTTACAAAATCTGAAGCCACTACTTTCCGACCCTTTCCTCCACTAAATAATTCGTGATCGTGAAAAAACACATCATCACGCAAATGAAATGTATATATTAAACCATCCGCATCTATCTCCCAAGATTTAGCAATAGATGGTTCCAACTCCAAGTTTTTATCCAACTGAACCAAACCATTAAAAAGCTGTCCCATCACCCACATCCCTTCTACACTACCCGCATATGCAGGGTCTAAAGAAACGATACCTCCGGGCTCATTATAACGAAAAACTGTTTTCCCTTCATGAGAACCACCTGGGCTAGAGCATCCTAAAACACCTAATAGAAGAAAAATTAAAACGAAAAATTTGTTGCTCATTTATATTGTAAGAGATTGGGAGTAATGATATTAAATACTACAGGACAATATCCTGAGGTGCCACAACTTTTTTAAACAATCTTATTAACACCATTCTTTTGATTGGTAAGCAAATCAGGTGTTTTTATATTAAATTTGCACCATGATTCCATTTAGTAAAGTAGCCTATTACACATTGGGTTGTAAACTCAACTTTTCCGAGACATCTTCAATCTCAAGAGATTTGATGGAAGCTGGCTATGCACGGGTAGATTTCTTCGACCATCCAGATGTTTATGTAATTAATACATGTTCGGTAACAGACAATGCAGATAAAAAATGCAGAAAGCTAGTTAAGGATGCTTTAAATCATTCGCCAAAAGCGTTTGTTGTTATCATTGGCTGCTATTCTCAATTAAAACCTAAAGAAATATCGGAAATACCAGGAGTGAGTTTAGTACTAGGAGCTCAAGAGAAATTCAACATCTCTAAATATTTAAAAAACATCAATACGGGTGATGCCGTAAAGGTGATAAACAGCAGTATCAAAGAAATCGAAGAATTTGTACCTGCTTTTTCCAACAATGAACGAACCAGGTCTTTTTTAAAGGTGCAAGATGGTTGCGATTATCACTGCTCCTTTTGCACAATTCCATTAGCTCGAGGTAAAAGCAGGAGCTCTTCCGTTGTTAAAATCGTAGCAACAGCCAACGAAATTGTTGAATCTGGAATTCAGGAAATCGTTTTAACGGGTGTTAATATTGGTGATTTCGGCAATGGAACAGACGAATCATTTTTCGATTTACTAAAAGAACTGAATAATATTAAAGGTTTAAATAGAATTAGAATATCGTCGATAGAGCCCAACCTGCTTACTAAAGAAATAGTAACACTGGTAAGTAATTCGAATAAAATAATGCCTCATTTTCACATTCCTTTACAATCAGGATCAAATGAAATACTAAAGGCAATGCGGAGAAAATACGACAGAGAACATTATCAATCTAAAGTGGAGTTAATTCACCAACTGATTGACAACTGCTGTATTGGCGTTGATGTTATTGTTGGTTATCCGGGTGAAACAGAAGATTATTTCCTCGAAACTTTCAACTTCTTAAACGAACTAAACATTGCTTATTTACATGTGTTTACTTATTCTGAAAGAGACAATACGACGGCTTTAAGAAGCGACCAAGTTGTACCGATGGCAGACAGAACAAAGCGAAGAAAAATGCTTCAGATTTTATCGGAGAAGAAAAAGCGAAAATTTTATTCCGACAACATATCCAATATTCAGTCGGCTTTGTTTGAAGGTGAAAATAAGGATGGTTTTATCTCTGGATTTACCAATAATTACATTCGAGTTAAAACAGAATTCGACGCTAAAAAGATCAATACAATCAATAAAATCAAGCTGATTTCTCTTGATGAAGACTGTGTTATGACAGGAAGTATAGTTAAACAAGAAGAATTGCTCACGAATTCATATTCGAATTAATGTATCCCAAAATATCAGACGCCCTACTCGACCTCTTTGGAATTGATTTCCCAATGCCAGTGCAAAGCTTTGGTTTTTTTGTTGCCCTAGCGTTTTTAACAGGAAGCTATTTCTTATCGGAAGGATTAAAGGAAAAAGAGCGCAAAGGAATTTTCAAACCAACGGTTAAAAAAGTATTTGTAGGAGAACCAGCTGCAATATTTGAGTTGATTTCGTCAGGTTTCGTTGGTTTCATCATAGGTTTCAAACTGATCTATTTAATACTAGATTACAGCTCATTTGTAGACAACCCACAAGATGCTCTTTTAAGTTTAGAAGGCAGCTTACTGGGTGGCATTGGTGGCGCACTAATAGCTGCCTACGCTAAATATAAGGAGAAGGACGACCTTAAACTAAAAACGCCCAAATTCGTCAATCAGCTAGTTTCATCAAATCAACATGCGGGCAACATGGTATTGATTGCTGCCCTTACAGGGCTACTTGGCGCAAAGGTGTTTCACAATTTAGAGGACTGGGAAAATTTCACTTCGGATCCAGTAGCAGCTATGATCTCTTTTAGCGGACTTACTTTTTATGGAGGTTTAGCTGGAGGCGCCGCTGGCCTTATAGGCTATTGCAAAAAAAACAATTTGACCATCGTTCACATGTTTGACGTTTTTGCCCCCGTATTGCTACTATCATACGGAATTGGAAGAATTGGATGCCATGTATCTGGCGATGGAGATTGGGGCATTCCGAACGATGCTCCAATGCCCGACTGGTTGAGCTTTATGCCTGAATGGGTTTGGTCTTATGGCTACGAAAACAACGTACTCGGCTGGGACCTAATAACCGAATACGCAAAAGACGACTATGTGAGCATAACAGGGAAAGCGTGGCCCACCCCACTTTACGAATCTGTTTTAAACATCATTTTCTTCGTGATAATCTGGTCAATTCGAAATAAAATAAAGATACCTGGGCTCATCTTTTCTATCTACTTAATAATTAATGGAGCTGAAAGATTCTTTATTGAAAAAATCAGGATTAATTACAACTACGATATATTCGGATATGACATTACACAAGCAGAACTAATCTCTTCCGTCTTTGTAATCGCCGGAATTACTGGACTATTATTTACCCAAAAAGCACGCTGCCAAAATAAATGGATCTGAAATTACTAAGCAAACAAGTAAGTGACTTAAGTAAAGAAGTTGGTAAATTAATACTAGCCGAACGGCAGGGTTTTAATTCTACTAACATAGAGACCAAAGGCAAAAACGATTTCGTTACGCACGTAGATAAAATGGCCGAAGAAGCCATTATAAAATCACTCAAGGGATTTTTACCCGAAGCTGGCATAATTGCAGAAGAATCCGGTAAAGACGAAAAAGAACACTTCAACTGGATTATCGACCCATTAGATGGCACTACCAATTTTATTCATGGAATACCTACGTTTTGTGTGAGTATTGCTCTTAAACATGATTCGGAAATTGTTTTAGGTGTAGTTTATGAAATTAATGGCGACGAATGCTTTAGCGCTATAAAAGATGGCGGATCATTTTTAAATGGAGAGAAAATATCGGTTACCAACACCAAGCAACTCCCCAATGCACTAATCGCAACAGGGTTTCCATATACAAAATTCGATCTTATAGAACCGTACATGGCTACTTTTAAAGAAATGGTAGAGAAGTCAAGGGGTGTTAGAAGACTCGGATCGGCTGCAGCCGACCTTGCTTACGTAGCATGTGGTAGATTCGATGGCTTTTTTGAATATGGACTAAATGCATGGGATGTTGCCGCAGGATCTTTAATTGTTATTGAAGCCGGTGGAATGGTAACCGATTTTAAAGAATCTACGAATTACCTATGGGGTGGAGAGATTATCGCAACTAACAATAAAACACACTTAGAGACCTCAAAAATAATCTCTTCTCATTTCTTTTAATGAGTAGTTTTGCGTAGCTAATTCAATAAAAAATGACGACTTAGCTTTATCGAAACAATTCGTTTAGTGATTGAAATAGCGGATAAGTAAACAAAAATGGAGATTAATCGACAATCAACCCCTGAATCTTACATCACTTATAATTTTATCATCTCCATTATTTTTATTTCCATGAAGGGATCACTGATATAACATAACAATTTTGCTAATTTTCTTACGCGTGCAAACTTTAAGGCCTATTTAAAATGTTCTGCTTTAAAAATAGTAATAGATTTATCTTCGAATAATAGCTCGGGCTGTAGCGGCTCAATGAAGTTTTCTTCATTTCTTATATTTATATTACAGAGAAAGGCATCTACCAACAGGTAGATGCCTTTTTATTTCAATCTTAATACGTTTAAAACAGTTCTATTTACTAGAACTACTCTTTAACAATGGAGATTAACTCTATTTCGAAAATAAGTGTTTCGAAAGGCCCAATTGCTCTTCCACTACCCCTTTCACCATAAGCCAACCTACTAGGACAATACAATCTCCATTTTGCGCCAACTTTCATTAGCTGCAAAGCCTCCACCCAAGCAGGGATAACACCACCTACTCCAAATTTGGCAGGCACACCTCTTTCAATAGAACTATCAAACACTTTACCGTCCAACAACATACCCCGGTAATGTGTTTCAACAATATCTGTAGCTAAAGGAGTAGCACCCGTACCTGGCACCAAAATCTCATATTGCAAACCACTTGGCAAGGTAACTACACCATCTATTATTGCATTATTAGCCAAAAAAGCTTCACCGTTTTGCTTAATTGCCAATATTTTAATTTTTTCCAATTCATCAAAATGTGCTTGTAAAACCTGATCAGTTTCCTCGTCGGCAAACAAACTCTCCTCACCGTTCATTCCATCCTCTAGGCCTTTAGAATAGGCATCCATACTTAATGAATCCATTCCCATGGCAAGTACATTCCGAGAGATCTCTCGACCTAACATATAACTTACTGTTTCTAGTTGCGACTCAACCACAACTTCTTTTTCCTGATCACAAGACGCAAGAGCAAGCACTCCACATATTGCAACAAAAAATATTTTGTTTGTTTTCATTTTACGTTTTTGGTTAACTTAACTGAAGCTCTTTCTCTCTTAGAGCTTTTACTTTATCATCCGACAAATACTCGTCATACGTCATCTCTTTGTCGATAATACCATTAGGAGTAATCTCAATGATTCTGTTTGCTATTGTATTTACAAACTCGTGGTCATGAGATGTAAACAACATAGTGCCTTTAAAATTCATTAACGAATTATTGAGTGCCGTAATAGACTCTAGATCTAAATGATTTGTAGGCTCGTCCAATAAAAGCAAGTTAGCCGATTGCAACATCGCTCTAGAAAGCATACAACGTACTTTTTCACCACCCGACAGCACACTCGTTTGCTTAAATGTTTCCTCGCCAGAGAAAAGCATTTTACCCAAGTAACCACGGATAAAAGTTTCGTCTTTTTCTTCCGAATACTGTCTCAACCAATCAATCAGATTCAGATCATTGTTAAAATACTCGATATTCTCATTTGGTAAATAAGCATTTGTAATAGTAACACCCCACTCTATCTTGCCAGAGTCTTGCGGAGTATTGCCCATCAACACTTCAAACAAAGTAGTTATAGGTAAACTATCCTTACAGATAATTGCTACTTTATCTCCTTTTTTAATATTGAAAGTAATGTTGTTAAAAATCTTGTTCGAATCAACCGCCTTACTTAACCCTTCTACATTTAAAATTTGATTTCCAGCCTCTCTCGACTGATCGAAAATAATTGCTGGATACCTTCTGGTCGAAGGCTTAATGGCTTCAATATTTAATTTCTCTAATAATTTCTTTCTACTTGTTGCTTGTTTAGACTTAGAAGCATTTGCACTAAACCTTCTAACAAAATCTTGCAATTCCTTTTTCTTATCCTCTGCCTTTTTGTTCTTATCAGATCGTTGCCTTAATGCCAACTGACTAGCTTGATACCAAAACGTATAGTTTCCAGTGTACAATTGAACTTGGCTAAAATCAATATCTACAATGTGTGTACAAACGTGATCCAAGAAGTGCCTATCATGCGAAACAACTATAACAGTACTTTTATAATCGGCCAAAAACTCCTCTAACCACATAATGGTTGTAACGTCCAAATCATTGGTAGGCTCATCGAGCAACAAAATATCAGGACTACCAAATAAAGCTTGAGATAAAAGAATTTTCACCTTGTACTTACCACTAATATCTTTCATCAGCTGCTGGTGCAAATCTTCTGTAATCCCCAATCCACTTAAAAGGCCCGCTGCATCACTTTCTGCATTCCAACCGTCCATCTCGGCAAACTGAGTTTCTAACTCCCCTGCCTTTTCGCCATCTTTTTCCGAAAAATCCTCTTTCGCATAAATAGCATCTTTGTCCTTCATTACCTTATAAAGTTCCTTGTAGCCCATTATAACAGTTTCAAGAACCGTGAACTCATCAAACTCAAAGTGATCTTGTTTCAGAACCGCCATCCGAGCACCTTTATCCATAATAACGTGCCCAGAAGTAGAATCAATCTCTCCTGAAAGAATTTTCAAAAGCGTTGATTTACCGGAACCATTGGCACCAATAACACCATAACAGTTACCTGTGGTGAATTTTACATTTACGTCGTCGAATAAAACACGTTTACCGAACCTTAAGGATATATTAGAAGCGCTTATCATATCAATTTATTTTGGGCTTGCGAAAATATAAATTTTTGAGTGATTTTCCTCCCAAATCAGCCTATACCTTTACAGCACGAAGCATTTCCCTCTTTCCCGGAGGACCAGGAATTTTCTCTACATCAAAACCAACCTCTAACAAAGCTCTCCTTACAACTCCTTTACAGCTATAAGTGGTAAACACCCCATCTAAATTCATTGCCTTATAAATTTTAGCAAAAACGGCTATTGTCCATAATTCAGGCATAATATCGGGTGCAAAAGCGTCGAAATAAACGATATCGTACCGCTTGCTCAATTCAACGGTTTGAATAGTAGTTTGATCTTTAAAAAGATTGAAATTTTCAGAAATAAATTCAGAAGCATCCCAGCTGGCAGCATGTATAAGGTCGAAATATTTTTCTTCGCCTATCTCACTGCTATAATTGAATTTATCTAACAACTCTCTCTCTAAAGGAAAAGGTTCAATACCATGGTAGTGTATCACCCTACCAAACTCCTCAGTTTCCTTTAATGACAAAACAGCATTGAGACCTGTCCCAAAGCCAATTTCAAGAATATTTACTTCTGATTTTTTGTGGTATCGCAAAGCGGCGTCTATAAAGACGTGTTGCGATTCTTGTATAGCACCGTTGACTGAATGATAATGCTCATTCAGGTCAACAGCGTATAATGTATGTGAACCATCACCTGTTACAACCAAGTTCAGTTTCATAACTTAAAACGGAAGATCGTCTTCATCCGTTGCAGCAGGAATATCAGTTTCTACTGGTGGCGGTGCGCCTGCATCAGCAGAACCCGCAGCAACAGCATTGATTTTCCATGCATCAATGTTGTGGTAATATTTACCGTTAAATTCTCTTGAAGAAACATTAAATGCAACTTCAACTTCTTGCCCTACAGCAAAATTTTGAAGTACAGCAATTTTCTCTTCTCCAAATAGGTTAAAACAAACACTTGGATTAAACTGAGCGCCAGTGTCAACAACAAAATTTTGTTTTTTCCACTCTTTCCCAGCCTTACTAGTACCTGATTCTACATTAAGTATATCAGTTATTTTTCCTGTAATTACTAAACTCATTCCCTTATTTATTATTTATTCTTCTGTAACCTTAATTGTTTCTATTTTATCTCCTTCTACAATTAAATCTATCACTTCTAAACCTTCTACAACTCTACCAAAGCAAGTGTGATTTTTATCTAAATGCGCGGTTTGATCTCTACTATGACAAACAAAAAATTGTGAACCACCTGTATTTCTACCTGCATGTGCCATAGATAAAACACCTTTATCGTGGTATTGATTTTCGCCATCTAATTCGCAATCAATGTTGTAACCAGGACCGCCCATTCCGTTTCCATCAGGACATCCACCCTGAATTACAAAGTTTGGAAGTACTCTATGAAAAGTAAGGTTATCGTAAAAACTATCTTTGGCTAATTTTGTAAAGTTCGCTACCGTTTTCGGTGCATCGGCATCGTAAAATTCCACTTTCATGGTACCTTTTGCCGTTACTATATCTGCTTTTGTCATTTTGTATTGGTAATAATTTAATTTATCCTTATTAATTCTCTTTGGTTAACTTAAGCCAGTTTATCAACTTTCGCTTGCAACGCCGACAAACCCAAAGCCAATTCGTCTATTATTTCATTAAAATGCTTCTTTGCACCCTTCTTAACATTACTGTTCACCTTTGCGATCAACGCATTTCTCAATTCTACCGCTTCATCAACTATAGCACCCGTTTTTTTCGTATCCATATCTGGATTGTATAATTCTACAGAAAAACAATCGTCTATTACATCATAAACTCCTGCGTTGATACCTTTTTTCATCTCTCTTTTGTTTGCCATAATTTTTGTTTTATTTAATATTAACTCGCTTTTCTCGTAAAGACCAATTCATCTGCAGACGACATACCCTTATTAAAAGAATACCCATCTGCCTTAAAAGTTCTAATGCCTTCTACGTCCTCAATTTTATTCTGAATGATGTGACGGGTCATTAGCCCCCTTGCCACCTTAGCATAAGTCATGATAGCCTTATACTGCCCATTCTTATAATCTTTAAATACAGGTGTTACAACTGTAGCATCGATCAATTTCGTATCGACAGCCCTAAAATATTCGTTTGACGCCAAGTTAACCAGCACTTTATTTGAATGCCCTTGAATCAATTCGTTTATATCGTCAGATATTTTTCTATCCCAAAACGCATACAGATTCTTATTCCTTCCAATCTTAATTTTTGTACCCATTTCTAAACGGTGAGGATGAATCATGTCTAATGGTCGTAACAGGCCATGTAAACCACTTAAAATCCTCAGATGATCTTGCGCAAAACCAAAATCTTTTTTGTCGAAAGTTTTTGCATCTATGCCTCGATATACTTCTCCGCTGAATGCAAGAATCGCTTGTTTTGAGTTTTTACCAGTAAAAGTTGGCGTCCAATCCTGATATCTGGCATAATTTAGCTCAGATAAATCTTTATTGATACTCATAAGGTCTCCAATTTTTTCGGAAGACAATTTCTTAAGCTTAGAAATCAATTCGCTCGACTCGTCAACATATACAGGCGTTGTACACACATCTGTGACGGTAGATTCTGAAAAATCTAAGCGCTTGGCTGGAGAAATAACGGATAGCATAACGACTATTTTAGGTAAATTCAAATGTGAAAAAATCAGACGCATTTTCAAAGGATGAAGCCTTTATTTTATACATGTTTTTTCACCTATTAACAATTTTATTGTTCAAAACGCATTTCGACAAATATTCAAAACTACATTTTAAGCATTTAAAGGTAATTTATTGCCATTACAATACAACGCACAAATCAACATTAATGGTGACTTTCAGACATAACTATCAACATTGAATAATTAACAATTTTTCATAAAAAAAGAGCCGACCATTACGATCGGCTCAATAAATACCTGAATTGGCATTTAAATTCTTCTTGATTCTATTCCGTTAATTAACGCTAATCAGTTCAACTTCGAAAATCAGGTTAGCTTTAGGAGGAATTGGAGGCCTACCACTTGCGCCATATGCCATTTTATAAGGAATAAACAAGTTGTACTTCCCTCCTACCTTCATAAGAGCGATTCCTTCGTCCCAGCCTTTAATAACCCTTCCTTGTCCTAACGGAAACGAAATTGGACTATCACGATCTCTAGAAGAGTCGAATTTGGTACCATCTACTAAATACCCTTGATAATGCACCTCTACAATACTACCTTTTCCAGCTTGTTTACCTGTGCCTTCCTGTACTACCTGATACATCAAACCGCTTTTTGTTGTAGCTGTAATCTCACCATACTTCTCTTTAATCACAGTTAAAAAGGCTTCATTTTCTGTCTTCATTTTCTCTGCTTGAATCTTGACTAGATTCTCCTTACCAAAATTAAAGCTTTCCAGTGCATCAAATTTCTTAGCTGCTTTTCCAACTCTTACTATCTGAATATCTAATATGGTATCGCCTTTTTCTATGGTATTCATAATTTTTAAGTCGCCAACTACATGCCCAAATACACTGTGCTTATTATCTAACCACGGTGTACTTTTGTGTGTAATAAAGAACTGACTACCATTAGTAGCTGGTCCAGAATTGGCCATTGACAAAATACCGCCACCAAGATGCCTTAAACTATCGTGAAACTCATCGGGGAAGCTATATCCAGGTCCACCACTTCCGTTTCCAGCTGGGTCGCCACCTTGAATCATAAAATCTTTAATAACTCTATGAAACAAAAGCCCATCGTAATAAGGCACTCCTGCTTCTTTGGCTTCATTCGACATATCGCCTTCTACTAAGGCAACAAAATTACCAACTGTCATGGGTACTTTATCAAAATCTAATGCGACAATGATAGCCCCTTTGTTTGTATTAAATGCGGCGTACAAACCTTCGCCATGTTGTTTTTTAATCACTTTTGCAACGCTACTTCCTGCCTGTCCAGTTTCCGGGCAAGCCGACAACATGAAAGACAACATGAATATTAAGTAAAATATCTTTTTCATAATCTTATTTAGCTATAGACGTCAAAAATAAAAAAACCCCTTCAATAAAGGAGCCTATTTCTAAAAGTTGATCGTTTTATTTTCAAATGACATTAATGAACCACCGGTTGTCACCTATGGGTATGACCTCCAGTGGGTCATTAATATCCTTCGTTGTGTACTATTAAGACGACAATAAGACGTCTTTTTATGTAAAAGGTTGCCTCTTATTTTCAATTATTTTATTATTTAGCATAGTTTTCTATATAAAACAGTACTAAAATGTCGGAAAAAGAAATAAACATCATTCTAAATAGCGATCTCACTAGTAACAATAACGAGACAGAAACAGCTCTTTACGGAGAAAATTACATTTATGAAGTACTTAGGGTAATAGAAGGAGTTCCTCTTTTTATTGAAAAACATCTAGCCCGACTCCATAATTCTTGCGAAAGCTCTAACGTCTTTTTAAAATCAGATGATGCAGAAATAGAAAGTTCTATCGCTATTTTAATCAATCACGACCAATTTGAGAATGGGAACATCAAAATTATAGTTGTTCAAGATGAATTAAAGCAAAACCACATCTTTATTCAATCAAATCCTCATTACTACCCCAATGATGAGGAGTACAACCTTGGAGTGTCTGTAATAACGCATCAAGTTATTCGACTAGACCCAACGAGCAAGTTAAACAATGAGGCATATAAAGATGAAATATCTCAGCTAATTGCTGCGCATAATGTATTCGAAATACTGCTTGTAAATGAATCGGGTGAAATTACTGAAGGAAGCAAGTCTAATTTCTTTGGGGTTAAAAATGGACAGGTTTTTACAACTCCATCAATCAATGTACTGCCAGGCGTTACAAGAGAAACGATTTTAGAAATCTGTAAATCAAATCAGATTGTGGTAAATGAAATAAGTATTAAGACTAATGACATGACTGATTACGAATCCTTTTTTTTATCGGGTACTTCGTTAAAAGTTCTACCAATTAAGCAATCTAATAAGAATCAATTTTCGACAAACAATACTGTACTCCAAACAATAACCAACGATTTCAACTCGATGGTTAAGGCTTATATAAAGTCTAAAAAATAAACAAGAAGTTAATCTAAGCTAGAGATACCGTTGTGTTCGAACAGATTAAAACACTTGCGAACTTCAGTTTTATTTTCTCTCAAAAGCCCCTGAACAGCAGCAAGCTTATCCATATTATCCTCTTGAAAGTTTTCGAGTTCGCTTAATGAGTACTTTTTGGCCATGTTAGCACTTAAAATATCCTTAACACAACCACACGATTGCTCTGCCAATATATCTAGTGCGCCAGATAGCATTTCGTTGCTAATGTAATCGCCAGCCATTCTTTTTGCAATTTCACACTCCTGCGCAAGCAATCCATCGGCAATTATTTTTCGTTCCGACAATGTGCCTTGTTCGGCTCCACATGCCATTATTAATGTGGTCGACAGCACCACTAATACTATCATACTATTCTCAATTATCTTCATCATCACTCTACTTCCTAATCCTTCACAAATAATTCTAATTAATAATACTAGTGGGAAGTTCAAAAGTTTAAGCATTCTTAGCGTTTATATAACTGACGTAAGAAAAATGCCAATTCTTTTCATTTTTCAATTTTTCACTAGTAAAGATTCTGAAATCAAATGGTTATACCTTACAGAATCACAACAATACCAATGGTTTCCGACCAAATATTGACAAGTTTGTACATCTATAATTTGTAACGCTAATAATTATAGGACAGTTCGAAGGCAGATTTGGCGCGGATTAAGCAATTGCTACATAATAATCCTGACACCCTTCCAGCTGTTGTGATCTCGCTCCCCCTTCTTCGATAGGCGCTTGCCGGAATGACGTACAGGGAAGTAGGCACAAAAAAAATGCCGCCATCCTAAGATGACAGCATTTTACAAATCTATAAGCCGGATTCTGTTATTCCGCAAGGAACATTCTATCATTTATCTATTCCTAACATTGCTGTTAGGATATATCGACCTACCCTCCGAGTAAAGCGAGCAGCTCTTTGGTTCGCGAACGAACCGTCCCGGTTTATTTGGCCTTTCAACCCATAAGGTTTTATAGCTATATAAGTCGCCTTATACACTGGTGGGCTCTTACCCCGCCTTTTCACCTTTTCCATTACGCAAGCGTAATGGTAGTTTATTTTCTGCATCACTATCTGTCGCCACATTACATGGCGCCTTCCCGTTAAGAAGTATGGAGCTCTACGTTGTCCGGACTTTCCTCCTCTCCGATAAATCGGAACGGCGATAGAACGATTTGTTCCGCGAAATTAACTTTTTATCTGCACAAGTGTTGCCCCATCTCCATATTTGGTAGCAGATGCCGAATCGTAAACAAAGTCACTGTCAAGGCTAAGAATCTGAGCTACTTCAGCTCGAAGAGCCCCTGTACCAACCCCATGAATAACCACAAACTCGGTGAGTCCTTTCCTTTGAACCTCTCCAATTTTGTCTTTCAGGTAACTCAATTGAGACATCAACATTTCAAAACCGTTCAGCTTTCGATGGTCACTTCTAATTTCTTCAATGTGTAGATCAATCGTATATACATGATCCCAAAAATCTTCTCCTTGATGCTGCTTCTTATTTTCTTTTCTGAAGATTTGCTGTTCTATGTGCACAGTTTGGATGAGTAAATCATTGCTGCATTCATCATCCTTTAAAATCAAATCTTTGATGGCAACCTCTATATCAAAACCATCCGAATTGGTAACCATCACTCTGTCTGCAGTTAATACAGAAGCAACAACACCTTCATCGTTTTCATTCAAAAACTGAACTCTATCACCTGCCTTCATTGAAATTTTAAAAATAAAATGGTTTGAGTTTTACTCTAAACGTCTCGCCAGGCTTACTAAAATAAACCGCCGGAAAAGGAACTTTTATAATATTAACTGCTTTTAATAATATTTTTAATGCTTTCGATTCGGTTTTTATCCTCGTAAAATCAATATCAAGCGACAAATAAAATTGACGGTATGGATATAGATTAAGTGAGTCGTTAATTAAATTGACTTCTCCCCCAACCATTCCATCAGCGCCATAACCAACGGCAACATTGAGCCATTTAGGAATTAGTGCTCCAATTTTAGTGTCTTCACTAATCATGGTAGACAAGTTGCCCGACAACCAATAAGTTTGCCCGTTGTAGTCTTTAAACATTTTTTCTGCCAGACTATGTCCCAGCAATTCTTGCCTAAATTGATTGTAATACGAAGTATGAAACGAGTATTTCATTACTACAACTTGTTGTTTCCAAAGTAGCTCTTGAGAAATCAATAATGCCGTTCCACTTAAATTAGCGATAATGTCACCAGGTGAAGCACCCCAGTTTTCCGAAAAGCCGTCGTACATTTCAATCGTAGTAAGAATTACAGTAGCCACATTGCCCCCAATCCAAAATGCCTTTTCGTGCTTCATGCCTGTCCAGTCGAAAAGATCCATACCCAAACGGCCTAAATAATAAGCAGAAAAAGCATGACCAACCTTATCCATTTGCTTCCACTGTTGATTATCGTTGAAGAAATGAAAGCTGGATTTTTCAAAATCGTTGTACCAAAGCTGATGTAAACCAACTACCGCACCAGTATATAGAACAACTTCTGAAGCCACGATGCCAATAAGTTTTTTCTTATTTAAAGAAGTCGGAATGGAATTCTTAGTTAAATAATTGGTTTTAAGTACAGATGTGTGTTTTCCTTTTTTAGAAGTTTCTTCCTTAGCAGTAGTATAGTCTGCTAAAGTCATTTCTATATCTTGAGCATAAATCGACTGGCATGTTATTATGAAAAATAAAATACCTGTGTTTAAATGCTTCATTAATTCAATAGTTCCTTCTCCACTACTTCAAGTACTGCGAATGCTTCTTCTCTTGTTTTTGATTCTGCATACGTTCTCAAAACAGGCTCAGTACCAGAAGGTCTGATTAACAATGTATCGCCATTTTCGAAAAAGTATTTAAATCCGTCCAATTTCTCTAATGATTTCACCTCATAAGAACCAAAGTTCTTGAACTCTTCGTTGCCACATTTTTCAATAATGCTCAATTTAAGCGCTTCATCAAGGTGAAGGTCATTTCTTTCATACGCGAAACTTCCAACTTTGGCGTAAACTTCTGCAATTAATTCTTGTAACGATTTGCCTGTTTTTGCCATGTATTCAATCAATACTAAACCAATCCAGATACCATCTCTTTCTAGGATATGACCTGTTACAGCAATTCCACCAGATTCTTCGCCACCAACTAACACTTCGTTATTAAGCATTACTTCGCACACATATTTAAAGCCGATTTTAACCACTTCGTTGTGTAGGCCGTATTGATCGCAAAGCGTTTTAATTCTGCTAGATGTAGAGAACGTTGAGCAAACATCTCCTCTTAATCCTTTAACATCATAGAAGTAACAGATGAGCAACAAAATAATATGGTGCGAATCAACAAAGTTTCCTTCGCTATCGTACAACCCAATTCTATCCGCATCGCCGTCAACAGCTAATCCAATATGAATATTATCGTCGTTTTTAATCAAGTTGGCAAGCTCTTGTAGATTCTTGTCGATTGGCTCTGGTGCTTGTCCTTGGAAAGTATCATCGTGTACACAATGCAACAATTTATGTCCAGGAAGCACTCTTTCTAATACATTCTGCCCCGACCCATACATGGCGTCAAAAGCAATCTTGATTCCCGAATCCTTAATGGCTTGAAGATCGAAACTTTTAACTATATGGTCGCAGTAATTGGTTTCTAAATCAATAATTTCTAATTGTCCAGAACTCAAAAATGAATCCAAATCAATTGCATTTAAATCAATTGTATTCTCGTCTGGAATTATTACTTCAATTTCATCAATATTCTTCAACAATAAAGGCCCACCAAAAGATGCCTTAATTTTAAAACCGTTGTATGAAGCAGGATTATGACTTGCTGTAATAATGATTCCTAAATCGGCTTTGGTTTCTACTACACCCAAAGAAACCATTGGTGTAGCTACAAAACCTTTAGCTAATTTAACATTGATACCACCTTTTAAAAGCACTTTGGCAACGGTAGCTGCGAATAGCTCACCATCTCTACGGCAATCGTGGCCAACTACAACTGTTCCGTTCGGAGTTGTTTCGTTTAACCATTGCTCTACTGCAATTGCAACGCGCGCTACATTAGATTCTGTAAAATCGGTATCAAGAATTGCTCTCCACCCGTCCGTTCCAAATTTGATTTTTGTGTTAGTCATGTATTAAGTTGTGTATTAAGTTGTGTATTAAGTTGTGTAAATACAAAGATAAAAAATGTCAGCTCAGTATCTTCCGTTTATTCAATTCTCTCTGATACCTCCGTGCATTAAGCAAATGCTGCGCATAAGTCTTTGCAAAGTTATGGTATCCAGAGAAATCTTCTTTTGCACAGAAATATATATAACTGTGGCTTTCGTAGTTTAAAACCGCATCTATCGAAGAGATTTCTGAAAGGCAAATAGGCCCTGGAGGTAAACCCGCATACATATATGTGTTGTATGGAGAATCTATTAGTTTGTGTTTGTTTAAAACACGCTTAATTAAAAAGTCGCCGAGCGCATAAATTAAAGTAGGATCAGCCTGAAGCTTCATCCCCTTGTCCAATCTATTCATATAAACCCCAGCCACTCTCGGTTTTTCGTCTTTTTTACTTGTTTCTTTCTGCACAATAGAAGCTAGTACAGCAACCTCAACCTTAGTTAATCCTGCCTTTTCGGCTTTATCAGTTCTATCGGAAGTCCAAAAGCATTTGTGTTCGCCCTGCATTCTTTCTATAAACTCCTTAGCCGATGTATCCCAGTAAATTTGGTAGGTGTTCGGAATAAAAAGCGCTAACACCTCTATCTTTTTAACGTTGATTTTGTTTAAGTACTTGGCATCTTTTAGCAAGCTTACTATAGAAGTAGAATCTGCCTCCAATTGTTTTGCCACCTTCCCAGCCAACTCCTCAACAGTTCTAATGTTGTTTATTATCACTTTAATGGGCTCCTGCACACCCGATCTTAAAAGGTTTACGAGATCGTTATGACTCATGCCTTTTTTAATCATGTATTTACCCGAATGAACTTCCTTGTAGTTTTTCCAAGAAGCCAAGTATTTAAAAGAGGTTTGGTCGCTAATTAATTCTCGTTGATACAACAGCTTAATTACATCTTCAAAACTCGAATTGGATGGGATGTATAAATAATCGGTGTCTTTATCGCCTAGGGACACTCGTGGAGCATAAATCATGGAATACAACTCGTAAGCCATTGCCGTACCGCACAACATAATGAGCAACGTAAATGCCCACATTACCTTGCGGTAAACCGACGTTTTCTTCCCTTTTATACTGCTGGCCATCTATCTTATAAGCTGCTTCACATTATCGTCGTTAATAAAAGTATCGTCGCCAAACCATTCCGATTTATCTTCTATCTCTCGAAAATCGTTCTTTTCGAAGAGTTTCAAGCTTATTTCGTTATCTGCAGCAATATTGCAAAACAACCTCGACACTTTCAATGTTTCTCTGGAGTATTTAATAAGCAATTTAAGCGCCTCATTGCCATATCCTTTTTCTCTATGTCTTTTTTCGGCTATTAAGATGCTTACACCTGCCGTTTTTTCTTCTGCATTAAAATCAAACAAATCGATGGTGCCTATGGTTTCAAATCCTCTTTTAATACCAATCATTAAACGCAATTGTTTGGCACTATAAATATCTTTAATAGAAGATATATATTCTTTTAGCTCGTTAACTGTTATGCCTGTTTTTTGCGTTCCATGCAATTGAACTTCAGGATCGTTCTCCCACTTGTGCAACGCTATTACATCACTTGGCTTAATATCTCTGAGGTACAATAATTCTCCTACTTCCATGTTTAATTTATCAGTTTGTCTATTCGATCTTTTACTTCCTTTATACTATAATGTTCCATTTTAAATTCACCTGCCATTACCATATAGTCTAAGTGCATTTGATGGTATTTTAGTTCACAATCCTCTTCCTTGCACCTGTTAAATACATCGAAAATTACATTGCAATCTGCTAAGGTAAAGTTTATGATTTGTTCTAACGACTTTTTTAGAGGTGTAATGCAAGTCTCTTTTGTTTTTGAGAGATCTTTGTATTCACCAAAAATGCTGGTTGTAATTTCAATATTACTCTGAATGTCGGATTCTTTCGATTGAATTATCTCGACAAACAAAGTTGGAATCTGTTTCGATTCGATGGTTCGGTGAAGGATGGAGGCATCAATACCACAACCCATCTTACTGTGTGAGAGCGAGAAACATTTTCCATTTATAGTAAAACCCAAGTGAGGCGGTGTTTTGTCGGCATTAAAAATGCCAAATATAAATCCCTTTATTTCCAACTTGAGGAAGGGCTTTTAAAACGTTGCTAAAACTATAAGTTGTCATTAAAAGTACCTTGGTGATCTATAATAACTGGTCCCTCCAACCAAACATTCGAATAATTAGAATTGCCATCGTCGTTAAAACTCACAGAAAGTTGTCCGCCTTTGGTTTGAATTAAAAATCCATTACCTGCTCTCCCACTTTCTATTGAAGCAGAGATTGCAGAAGCAACACAACCTGTTCCGCACGATAAGGTTTCGTCCTCTACTCCGCGTTCGTAGGTTCTTACTTTGATAAATCCATCTTGCTTGCTTACAAAGTTTACATTGATTCCTTCGCTTTTAAATTCTTCGTTGTATCGGATTGCTCGGCCCTCTTCAACCAAATCTAACTGATCGATATCGTCTTTAAAAACAACGTAATGTGGTGACCCTGTATCCAGAATAAAATCGGACTGATGTTGCCTAACGCCCGTTACGTTCATCATTTTCAACCTGGTAGAATCGTTGCTAAAAACACCCTCGTGCGCTCCATCAATTGCTATAAATTTGGTGTCTATTTCTGTTATTCCTATGGTATGGGCCATATGTATAATGCACCTGCCTCCATTGCCGCACATGGTGCTTTCGTTGCCGTCGGAATTAAAATAAACCATTTTAAAATCGTAGCCCTCCTCGTTCTCGATAGTAATGAATCCATCTGCACCAATGCCGCTTTCTCTATCGCACAAACTTCTAATCAACTCAACGTTAGAAGTGTCGAATAATTTATTACGATTGTCGATCATAATAAAATCGTTGCCGGTGCCTTCGTATTTGTAATAATCAAATTTCATAGGGCAACAAAGATAGTAGGTTTAGAAAGATTGTTAAATATTAATATAACTTTGAGCCGATTTTAAAGCCTGCCCAGGTGGCGAAATTGGTAGACGCGTCAGCTTGAGGGGCTGGTGATTGAAAGATTGTGCTGGTTCGAGTCCAGTCCTGGGCACTTTTACAGTATAGAGCACCCTTCTTCACAAAAGATTCGAAGGACCAAGGAGTTTTGAGTATTGAGACATACTTACAAAACTATCCGTCAATACTCTTGCTGATTCTAATACTGTTCTGGGGACAGCGGAGTGGCGAAAGGGAATGAAACTTGTGTATTGAATCAATTATTATTTAGCCCCAAAGTTGCATTTATTACTTGAATTCAGCCCTTTAAAAGCCCCTCACGTCTGAAATTCTAAATGGTTCTTGCAACTGGAATAAAAGAATGGGGACTAATTCGCATTGAAGGCCTTTAGCCTAGACAGAACCAGAGTTCACCCCATTCTTTTTTATTTATCAGTAAAATTAGAAGATATGAGCATCATCCAAGAAACCTCTTTTTAGACAGTCTATTTTCTTCTAATTATTTACTTTGCTAATCTAAAGGACAGAACCGAAAGCACAGGTTTAGGAATGAATATCAGACACTTCGTTAGTAATTTGCCAGAGCAAGATGCCCGTGAAATTTATCTTAAAATTTATGTGAAAAGAGGCGATGCTAGTGAAAATAGAATTAAAGAAGTCAAAAATATGTGTTTCTCTGATAGGCTCTCCAATCATTC
>JABSPQ010000368.1 GCA_013214205.1 Flavobacteriales bacterium | reverse complement strand
TTGAAATATCTTCGTGTTTCAGCATGTTTTGTACTTTGTGTGTGATACTTAAAGATACAACAAAACCAAGGGATTACCTTGGTTTGCATGCTGTTTTCATGCCATTAAACCCTCTAAAGTAAGGGTGCGAAACTTGAGTTGAGTATAATCTTGAGAAACGGCAGTACCAACACTAGGCTTTGCAGTTAGTGTATATGTAGGTGAGGTGGTGAGGTAATTTGAATTGATAGAAATAGACAAATGCTTAGACTGAATTAACCTTACTCCAATACCAAAATTTAGTGCATAACTGGTTGCAACCTCCATGTCTTGATCAATAGTAATAGTTTGGCCATTTTTAGTTGCCGTTGTTATTAATTCAGGGCTCCAAGACGAAGAAGTACCTGCTAAAACCCTAAGGTCAATAAAAAACTGTTTATTGGAAACGACGAAATAAGTCCGACCATATAGCAAGAAGTTTTCCAACGGCCAGATCGAGTCTTCCAATCAATTGAAGGATCTATTTCAACGAATGCATATTTTATTTGATCTCCACTTGTATAAAATTTACAATTAGATATCATTGCAGTAAGCCCCAGATACATGCCGAAATAATAGGCTCCGTATAGGTTTAGATTGACTCCGTTGTGAGCAAACCCCGAACTTTCTGATGGCCCATTCACAGCAGACGTTTTAGCGCTAAACTCGCCTAATGGAATCGCAGAGCCAAGGGATAACCCAATATGTCCTTTAGAAGGCTCAATTTGTTTTCGATCCTTTGATTCTTGTCCGAATGTTAATGCGGACACAATAATTAGGCAGAGGGAGAGAATAACTTTTTTCATACTTGTTTGGTTAGCCCTTTACATTTGAATGTAAGGTTGATTACGCTGGTATAAAGTTCGGACATTATCGTTACAGATACCTTTATGGATCACTTTTTTTACAATTTATTAACGATAGTTTAAAGCTTGTGAGAATCTATTTGAAACTCTTTTCATTTTTAGCCGTTCGGAATAATGCATAAACTATTCTATTGCATGGGAATTAATACAAAGAATGTACTGATAATTGAAGATGACTTAATGACCTCTGATATCATTAAAGATATTTTGAAGGAAAATGATTTTAAGAATCTTCATGTTGCAGAAAACGGGGCGAAAGCTTTAGAAATTCTTGCTGAAGTACAAATTGATTTAATAACGCTAGATAATCAGCTACCAGATATTTTTGGTACGGAGCTAATTGAAAAGGTTAGGGATCTTAATAGCGAAGCGCAAATTGTAGTGGTAAGTTCTATTTATAGTAAGCATATAAGCGATACTTTGAATCAGTTTAATATATTGGCATATGTGCACAAAGGCAATTTAATAGATGATTTAAATCAGTTGATTGAATCGCACTAGCGGCTATACCATATATCTCTTCTTTAATATCTGCACTGTTTTCTTTGCTAGGTCGTAAGCTTTATGAATCGACTTATTGATCTCTTTTTTTGTTCCGTTAGCTTCAGTATTGTCTTCTAGTTTTTTTAACCAATGCCGATAATTTTTTGGCTCCAAAAACAGCAGTGCCACCTTTAAGAGAATGCAGGGCTTGTTTGCATTCGGCAATATTGTTATTGTTAAAAGTATGTTCAATTTTGGGAACAAGAGATTCGATATTAGAAACAGTTTTACCGGCGAGCCATTGAAGGTCTTCAAATTTGTCTTTTGTCATTTCTTCTATAAAATCTAGGGCTTCCTAATCCATTAATAAATCGGGGTCTTTTACTTTTGGACGTTTTGATGAATATTTCATGGTGCCTGTAATGTTGTGTTATTGAGAGGGGTAGCATTGTGTACCCTATGTGTGTGCCCAGCATGGGCATCTTTAATCTACTTGAAAGTAGGTTGTTAATTTAGAGGGTGCAAGTCCCTTATGGGCGAGGGTGGTGCCTCGAACCATTAGTAAGCTGCAAGGTTGCTAACCGTGAGGTTTGGACTGAAGATTATTTGCGCTAGAAAGAGCAAATACCGACTACAAATTTCGGTACTGACGGACAGAAACCGCATACGAGGCATAGTTGATTGGG
>JABSPQ010000367.1 GCA_013214205.1 Flavobacteriales bacterium | reverse complement strand
TTCAATTCTTCCATGCCCGTAATCAATATCAATTGATGTGTCAACATCTTTGTTGAATCTAAATTCATCTTCTATGTTTTCTAACAACTCTGGCTGATTTGCTTTTACGGCTAAAACATAGTTTGCCTGAGCATCAATTATTTTCTGAGCAATTCCTGTTTGACAACCCATGGTATCAATAGTTACGGTGGTACCTTCGAGAGCTGATGCTTCTATTAAATTTGGAATTGCGCTTATCTCATTGGTTTTATCTCCAACTTTTTGCTGCCCCAACACTAAGTTACTTTCACAGGCCCAAGCACTAACCATATGAATAGGTGAGACACCATTAACTTTTGCTCCTCTTATTGTTTACCATCAATAGCTACTACTTCTACTTCTAATAAATTAGATAAGGAAGCCTTCTTTAAGAAAAGAACCATTTATAGCAGTTGAAGGCCGCATCATATTAAATGATTCCAATTCTTTTTTGTCATTTATAATTATGTATTCCAAGTCAATGCTTTTATTTAAAATAGAGCTAGAAAGTTTAAGCACTTCTCCATTTAATATTCCAAACGACTCTTTCAGGCCTAATGAATCAACTTGAATCGAATCCATTCCAACTATTAAGCCGTATGAATTTTTAATATCACAAGATTCATAACAATAAATATTTGAAAGAACCCACATTTTGGAATCAATAACAAGTCTGTCAAACCCAAAATATATTTCTTTGTCTTCATACAATAGTCCTCGGAGGTTGTATTTACTTTCCATCATTTTACCTTTTTCCTTGACTATTTTTTTATCACCATAAATTTCTGTAATCTCTTCTATAGTGGTTTGTGCGAAGTATAAAGAATCGGATTCTTGAAGTATTACAAGGTTCAAAGTGTTCACTTGCGCATAGCAACTTGAAGAGCAAATTACGATTAATAAAATGACAAGAATTTTCATATACCTTAAACCCAAATGATGTATTTAGCTTATTCTATTCTAAAGATAAGCAATTAGGTTGCCGTGTCACTTGCAAATTCCACCTATCGAAAGTCCAAGGCCTATGTATGGCGTATTGAAGGCATCTTTACCCACGGCAAAATCTGTTAATACCACCTGGTAGCCCAGTTTAAGCCCTAGCTTCAAAAAATGATAAATTCGGAATTTAAAATCTGCTCCAACTCTTGCAAACATTGGTGTGCTCGAATAATATTTAGTATAGTTGAATGTTGATGTTTTATAACGGGATTTTAGACCTGAGATTCCAACATGAATAGGTATTGAGATATTAAACCTTTTCTTTTGAACAACCACAGGGGAAAAGAAAATCGAAAATAACCTGATGTTCGTTTTAGTAGTTTGCTTGGCATCAGGATATGTAATTGGATCAACAGGGTACAAATCCGATTTGTAGTTTCCTCTTAGCCAAGTATAGCCCAAACCTATTCTGTATTTGCAATTCGATTTTAGTCCAAAATAAATCCCGAAATATTTCCCGTTGTCTTTTTTAAAACTTCTTGAACCAGATAAATTAACAAACGGCTTCAACTTGTTTTTTTTAAACGATAAAAAATCATTTTGGGCCATAGCAAATTGACTGAATGTAAGTAGGGCACAGATTAGGGTGGTTATGATTTTTGTAGCCATTGTAATTATGGTTTTATCTCATTCTTGACATTGCTTGTTTTGAGATGTGAAGGTAGCAACTCCCAAAGAGTATTACCATTTTTACTTATTGAATTTCTTCTAATTTTAATCAGCTTTTGGAGAATAAAGAGCTGAATTTAAATGCAACTTGGGTAGAGTAGAGCGATTGCCTATACTCTTGGAGGAAAACAGAAAGGTGAAAAATGGCAAGCCAACAGGTTTGCCTATTATGAAGAATCTAAACTAAGTGGTGGCTTAGTTTAAAGGGTGGCCATGTCCGTCAAATGTAATTTTAAATTTATCGCTTTTACAATCGTAATGTACAGTGAATTTTTCATCGCCTAAATAATGAATCTTTATTCTCGAATAAGTTTTCGCATTTTTAAGTTCGTGCAACATCGAAAACTGAGAAGTTCCAAAACCGCACCAAATATCCAATAAAACATGGTGGTAATTAGTCGTATCTCTCTTTAAATCCTCTTTGTTTTTATTCGAGAAATCTCCGATAATGTTCAAGTAGCTAATTTTATTTGTCGTTACAAAACGTATGTGTCTATTGGTAAAACCAGCTTTGTTCAATGGTTTATAAGTGCCTGTCTGTACAGGGTAAATCTCGTATTCGCTACAAGTATTTTGTTTTATATAATACGACTTGCCTTTTCCTAGCCTGCAGTATATACTATCTGTTTTCTTTTCAAATTTCACAACAAGTAAATCTAAATCCGAACCGTTAACAGGTACATCAAATATGTTATTTGATTTATTTATTGCTACACCATTAATATTGAATTGGTGGTCTCCAAAATCTTGTTTGTCAAAACAATTTAGATTTTCATCATAAGTCAAGATGTTGGCCTCGTTTTTACATGGGATTTGAGAAAGATCTTGAATTGAAAAATGACAATAATTTTGGGCTACCATAAAGGTAGGAGCCGATAATAACAATATTGAAAGTAATAGGGATTTCATAGTTTATTTATTCGTTAGTATCAATTTAACGAAATTGATAAACTTTAGTTCGGCAAGAATACATACTCTTTTTTGAACTAGATGCGAATTTGCTTTACATACTTTCGAAATGCTGGCAAGTTTTAATGGTAAGTGGGGATTTGTAACGTGATTCAAGTGTAGAAACACCCAATATTCGTCATCCTTGGAAGTTTTGCTCTTCAAAACTATCCGGAGATCTCTACGCCAGAAACGAAATGCAAAGAATGAAAAGCTCTTTAACAGAACAAAGTCCATCATATTTGTCATTCCGCCTTGTAGATACGGGAGAATCTATTTCCGTTTATCATTGCTGCAGCCAATTAGTTTAGGTAGGCTCGCCAAAGCAGTTGTATAAACCCGCCCTTTGGATCGTGCAGGTTGGGCTTTACATAGAGATACCCATTGAAGTCAAACCGTAACATTAGATGGCACTGCGTTACAAACCCTTTCGGGAAGCGCTGGAATTACCTTTGATGATTTAGTTTTATCAAACACCATTAGCGGCGACAACGACGCCATTGTGTTAGACACCAACATCACAATAG
>JABSPQ010000366.1 GCA_013214205.1 Flavobacteriales bacterium | reverse complement strand
GGCACATTACCTCTTGCTTCTGCTAGTGCTACTGCCTTCTCTTTGAAAGCAGAATCAAATGTTCTTCGTTTTTCCATTTTGTAAAGTTAATAATGGTGACATTCTCTTAACTAACCCTCCACTCAAATGTAGCAAGTCCAACATGCATATCCCGTGGCTGTATTGCATAGCAAGACTTGATTATTGTTGATTTTCCAGAGTTATTTGCTCCTACCAGTACATTAATTGTGGGGGAGAATTCAATTTTTCCTGAATTTTCAAAACCTTTTAAGTTCTCTATTCTAATTGATTTTATTTTCATATAAAGGTTGTATTCACTCTTAAGTCCTTGAAACTAATATATTATAATTGAATTTTGTGGGTATTATAATATAATAAGTATTTATACTTAAAAGTTTGAGGTAAATATTACATTTGCACCGAAATGAAAAACGAACCCTTGAGAAAGGTTCAAACTTTTGCCTTAAATGGTAAGAATTGTCAACAAAACTGCCTTCACATTAGTGAAGGCAGTTTTGTTTATATAAAGTCATAGACTAGTATCTCAATAGCTTTTAGTTAATTTTATTTCGCTATAACATGAAAACAATACGATTAAATAGTCATTTTAAACAGCTCCTGAAGAAAAACGGTTTGATCGAAAAAACGGTGAAATCAAAAAAATTACTAGGCTTAACAAATGTTCAAAATCAAAAAGATAGATTGAAGAGAATCTTATTTAATGAATCGAAAATGGAGGTTCTTAATAGAGGTAAGGTATTGGGGAGTACAGATTCGCTTTCGGAAATTCAGTTTAGGCACTTAATCTTATTTCTTACTATGGATGCGTATGATTTCAGAAGAATTGCACCCGGTAAAAGATTTAACCTGATGGGGGTTGAAAAATACATTGATAGTCTTAATAAGGAACTTAAAATGTTGCAATTGTACAACACCAAGTTGGAAAGGCAAAACGCAATTCTTAACAAGCTAAAGATTTATCAATCTGTTATAGTAACAGTGAAATAGATAACGACTATTAAAATTTCATTGATACTCCACCTTGTAAAAAAGTTTTTGCGATACCCAATTCCGAGTATATGGCTATTTGCGGTGTGAAGTAATATCTCATGCCAGCAACTGCCTCAAATGCAATTGGTAGTAGTGAAGCTCCGTCATCTGCATAGGAGTATTCTTCATAATATTGGTTGACATAATCAGGGGCATCGGATACATAGGTTTTTGAGATTTTTTTGTACCCTCCGCCGAATGAGAAGTAGGGGTCTAACTTATTAGTCGTATAAACGTGGTAGTTAAATCTTAGTAAGGCTGTAAACGAAGTAATGTGCTTGTCAAATGAATAAATGCCTGTGGTTGTGTTTCCAAGCCCATCAGAATTAGAGAAGTTATCCTGCCATGTAGCTCCATAAGTTCCATAATTTAGACTTAAGCCTATTCCTATTTTTTCTGATACGCCATATTCAGCTCTGAAATGAATTGGGCCAAATCCTTTAGGTGCAAAGGTGCTATTTGAATTCGCTTGATACAAATAATCTATAAAAACCAATTTATCTAAATTGGGAAAACCGTAGCCAAAACTTACTAAAATATCATTTTTATTAAATGAGGCGGAGTCATTGGCTTCAGAGAATACTTGTCTTGGAATTAAAAATAATCCGACAAGTAGTGTAATTAATATTACAGGATTTATTTTACTCATATAAATAGAATTTATTTGGAAGGAAGAGGGCTAGAAGAACTAACTCTTTTTATACAATGGATACTGTAGTATTTATACTTGTGATGCATTCTGTCAAGTAATTTACCAACAGTTATAGTCACTTTGGTTGGTTCTGAGAAATCATACCCCCATTTATCCCTATCTAGCTTTTCTGACATTATCGTATCGTTTTCTACTTTAATAATCCATCCCCAACAAGGGCGGCATTTTGTTGCGTCAAAGCCAATTATTTCGGCTTCTTCCATGCAACCATCAGTTTGTCCATAACCAATAATAGATATGGATATCAGGCCAATAATTGTAATTAATATTTTGAATTTAGTATTCATTAAATAGGGCAACAGTTTTATTAAGAGATTGAAACAATTATTTGTTAAACATACAAAAAATGAAGAACACGTAATTATAGCAATGGATGTGCCATAAAAACTTTATTCTCAAGTTTGAAATACCTAAATTGCACTTGTAACAAAAACAATTACTTATAAGAAAGTAAGATATAAAGACATATAACGGCTTAACAGCGAACATCATTCTACACAAGAAAACTGGTAATTTTTAACACTAATGGATGAGGTTTTTTGTTTCCGCAATAGCGGGGGCGAGAGAAATCTTTAGTGTGGGCATACCAGTGCCTCTTGTGGGACGGATCTAGTCCCCGTTGTTATTTAGGCTTTACAATATTTGCATGGGGCTTGCAGATTTAAATTACAATTATGAAAGCACCAAGGAATCCAATTAAGTCACAAGACTTTAAAAAAGCTTTTTCTCAATACAAATATGTACTTCAGTTAGATAAAGAGTATTTTGAAAATCACATATACTTTCTGTTTCAGCACCTTGAAGAGGTAGGAATAACATCCTTTGAAGATATAGACGAAACACATATCGAGCATTTTCTAAGGAACCTGCAACAAGGGTTTTATAATAAGGATAAGCGAGGAATAGAACTGGCAACAGAATGTATAGACAAATTTCTGGTATACTTAAGTACAACTTATGGCATATTCCTAGAGCCTGAATACTATACGTTCACTAAAGATGGTGTCCGGATAAAAATGGGAAAACACATTAAAAAGTTGAGAGAAGAAAAGGGGTGGAGTCAATCTAAATTGGCAAGGAAGCTGAATGAAAGTGAAGAAATGGTGGTGCAATTAGAGAATGGCGGTGTCCCTTTGAATTTTGATTCTTTGCGTTTTGTATCATGTAAACTGGGCGTTAGTTTACAAGAGGTGTTGGATTTTTGAAATATTTTCTTCTAAACTCAAGCTGTCTTGATTGCCTAGTTTAGAATGATTTTTTTTCTAACAATTCCGTTGTTCGTTGAAATACTAATAAAGTATAATCCTGCTGAGTAATTAGAAAGGTCTACATTGTTATTGAGTGTTGTGAGGATAAAAGCTCCAGTTCCTGACCAAACATCAACTTTTAAAATGTTTGACTCCGTCATTATGTTAATATTACCGTCTGTAGGGTTGGGATATACTTTTATATCTTCTGAAATATATTCGGAGCTTACATTATCTGCTAAAGATGACAAGAGAAATAAGGAACAGTTTGTATCAAGAGGATAAATATCAATAATACCTAAGGAACCATCGTCGAAAATGTCATAAATTCCATCGTCTAATTCAGACTGATCTGTGGTGCACCAGCAGTTATAAGGAATGTTAATATCAGGGCTGTATCTGCTTTTAAAGTTGTATTCATTATTACAAATTTTATTATATGTAATTAGGCTGTCAGGAGGAGATGAAGTGAAATATGCTAAAATCCCAATTTCATTGTCGTGAAAGTAGTTGTAATGCATAGATGGGCTAGCCGCTGGCATTGTACTCACTCCCACCTTGTTATTGAAAAAAGAACAATTGGTAATCGAGCCAGCTGCTGATATTGCAGTTCCTGTAAAATTATAAAATATACAATTGTCGAAATTAACTTTAATGCTATTGCTACTGGAGTAAAATCCGTAGTAACCGTTCCGAAATGTACTGTTTGTTACTTTTGTCGCTCCACAATACATGTAAACCATATCGACAGATTCCACAATGCATGAGTCAATTTCTACAAAATTATTTTCGGATGGGTTAAATGAAAAAATCATATCATTTCCAGTTCCTGTCAACCAAGAATTATTAAGACTTAGAAGAGTATCTAATTTGTCTAGATAACTGATAATATCAAATAGACGAATTGCACCTTCAGATTTAACATGTGAAAAATAGACATAAGGATTATACTCTGTATCAACTGTAATGCCTTGCCAAGTGTAATTACCTTGTGGTGAAAGTCTAATCGAATCGGACAAAGTTCCATTTGCGTGTAAACTGCCACGGACTGTAATCCCCTTATCTTCTTTAAAATCAATAGAAACACCAGCCTCAATAGTTAAGTCTATATCATCAAGAATTACAATGCTACCAGTAAGAATATAGGGCGAACCTGCCTTGTCCCAAACTGTGTTTGAAGATATTAATCCAGATACTTCGGTTTGTGAAAAGCCATTGAAGCTGATAAGGAAAGTTGCAAGTAGAATAGTGAAGTGTTTAAGACACTTGTTATAATGATTATTCTTGTGGTTCATCTTCATAGTTTCTATTGTTTTTTGCAGTCATATACTTATCGTAAAGTACTATTTGACTATTTCATTTTCATTATACACAATCAACTCACCAAACCTAGTTGCAATCCATAGGTTACCGTTAAGGTCGTATTCCAGCTCGTTGATTTGAAACTTATTTGTGTCGATACCGAATTCAGAGCCTCTAAAGAATGTGTAGTTCTCTCCTGTTTTAAACCCTAGCCCAGCGGTCCAAGTTCCAAATACTTTACCTATATCACTAGTGGTTATAGTAGTTGTAATAAGTTTCTCAATACTTGTAGTTATTCCAAAAATTAGGTGAGGTTTTAATGTTGTCCATGAATCGCCAACAAGATAATGCAGTCCACTAATTCCTCCAACCCATAAAGTGTCTGTCGCACCAGCATCTATGTCGAAAATGTTTAAACTCTCAACGTCAGTTGGTGGATCAATTTGTACAAAAGAAGTTCCATTATATTTCACTAAACCGTTAAAACATCCGATCCACAAGTTACCGTCCTTATCGGACTCCAATGCTTGTATTTGAAAAACTGAAAGAGAATCAAATCCAGACATTTCTTGCCAGGTATCATCAAGGTGTCGATATAAATCACCATTTAGTACGCACCACACTTGATTGAGATTGTCAGCGTGAATTACAGAAGATCTTGAGAATGCATGAAGGGAAGTATCTTGTAATGAAAGTTCCCATGTATTACCATTAAACTTATAGACGCCATCAACAGAAGCTGCCCAAACATTATTGTTATCGTCAATGTCTAAATCTGCAATTTCCCAAACATCAGGCCTGAAATGTTCAACTCCAAATGTAGTCCACTTATTACTGCTTAAATTGTATTTAAGAACCAGGGCTGACGACTGCGTTCCAATCCATATGTTATTTGATTGGTCAACAACAATTGAATTTAAATCCACAAGGTCTTCAGGAAGAGGGGAGTTTGTTGAGTTGAATTTCAAATAACCTTTCGGTAGTTCTGTTAATACTGGATCGGATGTAGGCACTACAGGATCCTTTTCACATGACTGTATCACGATTATGGAGATAATGGTAAAAAGAATGTAAATCGAATACTTCATTAAAAAATGTGAAAGACATTTATTCCTTAAAAGGAATCTGTAATGGGCTTTAGATCAGTGTATCGTGTTTAGATGCATTTAGTTAAATACAAGGTATGAAAATTAAGGTATTCTTGGAATTATAAGAAAAATAAATTTTCCCCGTTCTAAAGTCGCGCGTCACTCAAAGATCACTCACATTGCAAGAGAAAGAACCATTTTTAAACGGAGACATGTATTTATCAGTTAAAGAATTAATGATTCTTTTAGGAAAAGATTTGTCATCTGTATCGCATTACGAAAGTACACGAAGGTCTCACAAGCGCATGCGCGACACTATCAAAAAAGGAATTACAAAACTAACTGTTAGGGCATATGCCACAATACGAGGACTTGATTACAATACATTTGTAAGAAGAGTAAACCGATTAAGAGATAACTCTATTTAGATTAAAATGAGCTGGTTTTATATATAAAACCCAACACTTCCCAACCATTTCCAACACTTCCCTACAAACCCCATCTAATCCCTACTAATCACAACATCATTGTATTGATTCGGCTGTTATTGCACGTTTCTAAAGGCAATGAACACAATCATCAAAATATTAGTTTTAGTATTAGCTGCCGTCGGAATCGGAAAAGGCTACTCGTACTTTCGAAAGTATAAGAACTTACAAAAGCTTGAAGTTGCGGTAAGTTCTTTCAAACTACCTGGCTTTAAAATCACCAACCTTTTAGAAGATATTTTAGTGGATGTTGTAATTGGAGTAAACAACTTTAGTGACTCTTTATACTCAATTAGTCAACTGAAAATTGACATTTATTTGGAGGACGGTGTGTTGCTTGCCAAGCAAATTAAATCTCTCGAAAGCTCAATTGAAATTCTTCCTAAGCAGGAAATATCCTTTTCTCTCTCTTATTTAATCCCATCAAGCGAACTGAAAAAGTTAATTGCATCTGGTGGTGGAATCAAAGCTATTGGGGTGAGATATTTTACGGAGGGTGTTTACGGATTCCATCTTGAATTAAAGGGATTTATTGAAAGTGAAGGAGTAATAATAAAAATCAACAAAAAAATAAACGTGTAATGGAGCAGTACTATTTAATAATTGTATCGATGCTTTTTAGTGTAATACTAGGCATCATTGGATATTGGGTGAAATATGTTCATAGAGAAGTTAAAAACCTTCTTAAAGAGCTGATAGCGTATACACAACACCTCAAAATTTTAATTGTAGAGATACAAACTCAAATTGAGAAAGGTATTGAGACCGACATTCGAGAAATTAAGAAGGATGTAAAGTCGCTTTACATTAAATCGGCATCTACGGATCGAAAGATTGTTGAGTTAAAAACGAAAATTGAGAAAAAGTGAAAACAGGGTCGAGCAAATATCCAAGCTTCATTTTAGGCTACACAGGATTTCGGAAAACGATTTTGGAAAATGGAAACCTTGATGATACGCTAGCCAATATGAAGCGAATTGCATTGCGAGATTATAAGCAAGTGGCCCACATCGCACAAGCTTTACAGGGAGACAGTGTAGAGCAGACGGCAGAGAATATTTGGAAATACCTTAGACAACACACTAAGTATAAGCTGGACAAAGTTGGAATTGAAGAACTCCGTACACCAGCAAGGAGCCTATTCGACGGACGGGCAGGATTGAAGAATGTAGATTACGGGATTGACTGTGACGACTACACAATTTTGGTCAGTGCCTTTCTGTTGAATTTGGGTATTCGACATCAATACAGGGTAACGGCTTATAAAGAAAAAGGCCAATTCGAACATATTTACCCTGTAGCATTTGATAACAAAGGGAATGAGTACGTGATAGACTTAGTACCAGAGATTCCCCATTTCAATTTTGAAGCAAAACCAATAAAAGATTTAAAAATTATTGATATGAGAATAGATGAATTATCGGGTATGAGCGGTGGGCAGCAAGCCGACCTGTTGGATGAATTAAACGCACCCTTTACACTTGGAGGAATAGAACAAGAGGATGTTATTCTTAATGGCATGTTCCTTTCGGGAATGTGTGAAGTAGAAACGCAAGAAGAGGCGGAAATTATTTTAAATGGGGCTGAGGATGTTGCAGACCTTTTAGAAAATGGCCTTTTGGCCGAATTAACTAAAGCAAAAATGAGTTTAATAAATGAACTCAAAGAACCAACAATTTTAAGTGATACAATTAATGTAAAATCGGAACTAGAGAATGTTAACGATGTTATAGAAGATTGGAATGATGCCGAGGAGCGAAGTGAAACAATTCGAGAATTAGCTAATTCGACTAGTGTTTACTCAAACTTTTTTAAGGCAATTTTGATTGCACTGGATCGACTGGATTCTGATTTTGAGTCCTTAGGCGGTATGGACGATCAACCGATTTATTTGGCTCTAATGTCGGCAGGTCAACCAGACCTCTCAGAAATCATTTCGGAAAACTCCGTGTTGCAAGGACTGTTTAAAGGAAGACTTAAAAACTTTGTAAAAAAAATTGGATCGGGAGTTAAGAAAGTGGTTAACGCAGTTGTTAAATACAATCCTGTATCCATTGCTGCGAGAGGGGCGATTTTAACAGTAATGAAAACCAACTTAGGGAAGTTAGCATCTCAAATAATATATGGCTACGTTCCAAAACAGCAGGCGTTGGCCTTGGGTTATAATATTAAAGAGTGGAAAAAATTTGTTGCCATTAAAGACAAGGCGCTCGGGTTTTATATCAAACTAAAAGGCGATCCTGCAAAGTTTAAAAATGCAGTTATTACTGGTAAGGCGGCTAAAATTACCAATCTTCAACTCTCAGGTTTAGGAAGCATATCCTCTTTAGCAGCTGGCTTTATATCCTTTGTAAAAGGACTATTTAGCGATATTGGCGCTGATGAAGGTAAGTTGTTAGTTCAAGCAGCAATTGCCAACAATGATTATAGTGCTTCACAGGTTTCACCTTCAGGACAAACGGAAAGCAATTACCCTTTCATTGCTGATGGTGGAGCACAAAACTTGCCTGCCAGCTTAGTTTCTGCTCAGGGGCAAGGCAACGCAAAATCGAACACTTGGATATCGCGGTATACGGAAACGGCTAAGAGGTTTTACAGTTTGCATAAAAAGAAAATTGTTTGGGGAGGCATTGGTGTTGCGGTAATTATTATAGCGATAATATTATTTAAAAGGTTTACTAGTCAGAAAAAGAAGGCACTATCTGGTATAAAGGCAGCCAAAACAAGGGCGAGAAATAAAACAAAACCGAAAACAAAAAGGCAACTAAAAGGGAGCACAACAATTTTGAAATTACCAACTAAGTCTGTAAGAAAGGCTAGAATCAAAGTGAGGTCGAATGGTGCCAGATTGAAACTGATGCACAAAAAAGCAAAAGAACTTAGAAAGCAATACCCAAAGAAAAAATATAGTGCGCTTTTAAAACAGGCAGCAGCACTTATATAAAATTATTATTAATCAAAAACAGAAAATAAAAATGAACGATTTAACAAATGAAGAAGTGATTTTGGCGGGTTTAGGTGGCCGAGGCAGAAGAAGTAAGAAGAAAAGTTTTGGAAGCGAAACAGGTGCTTCCAAAAATAGAAGACAATTTTTGGACAGGGCGCATAAATTGCCAAGCAGTGTTCAGGATAACTTACTTAAAGGAAAGGCTCAAATTTCAGACTCACCCTATTATGCTACTACAGAAATAAGAAGCACAAGGGCAGAATTAATTACCATATCGCAGTCGGAAGAGCTTGGAATAACCAATATTGATAATGGGAAATTAAGCAAGGGGAGACATTTAACTCTATCGGGGATTAGATTGATTTACGACGAAAATGCAATTGATGGTGAATTCACAGATCTTTTTCCAGCTGACCTTTTAAATGGAGAGTGGGAATTAGAGATTGATGGAAAGAAAGTCTTTTTAAAACAACCCATAAGGAAATTCTTCGACGGGTTTATTGGGTCGGAAAATCAAAAGCCATTTGGAGTTTATTATTTGGATAACCCTAAAACAATAGAGCCGCAAACGTCTTTTGAATTCAATGTTGATTTGCCTGCGGCAGTTAACGGATTTCTTAAAGTGTTCTTTATCGGAACAGTTGTTTACGGAGGTTAAAAGGAGGGGGCATTAGCCCCCACCATAACCGAGTAAGATGCGAAAAGGTATTTCGCACAAAGACAATAAAAAGACATTATGCCAAAAGAACCATTGAAAAAAGAATTGAAACATATGCTCGAAACGGTACGGAAAGACCTGAATTCGGCAAAGAAAAAAGTATTAGAGTTTCAAGCTAAGAACGATAAATTATTAAAAAAACTAAAGGATGTAAAAATTGAACCGACCGATAAACAAGATGTTGAGGTAGAGGATGTCATGGATGGGATTATTGCTTTTTCTAAAACAGAGAGAAGAGAATTCGCTCGCTTAATAAGGACTACATCATTGGGCCACAAGGTTTATTCAATCATTATTTACGGCGGTTAAAATCAATATTATGAAAAGAATTCAAGTAATTACAAAAACAGTTGACACCTCTACGCAATCTATAGTGCTGGAAACGGAACTCGATAGTAAATATTCGCACCTAACTGGGGTCGCTTTTTTAGACAATATAGGAAGTGGGAATATCCTCTTAGAAAGTATCCTTGATCAACATGAAATATTTCCTAATGATTTTGAAGTCGCGTTTTTGCAAACGAATAGTTCGGTGGCTCCCAACGACAGGTTTTTTACAATTGGGCAAAAAGAGATTGATGGTTCAAAGATCACATTGAAATTTAAGGATGGTGGCACAGCGAGTAATTATCCTTATGAACTTAAGGTGTATTTAAGACTGGAGAATGAAAAGTAGAAGACTGGTTAAAATATTTCAAGGTGAAATGGAGCTGACCAGTTCTATACAATCGAAGTTTAAACCAAGTAAATCAGATACAGTACTTGTGGGGGTATTAACGATTGGTAAAATAGAGGTTTCAATATCTACATCTTATGGTCAAAAAGTTGTTGCCAACAATATTCAAACAGATAATTCTAAAAGTCTTGCCCCTGATAACCGAATATTTTATCTCAATCACCCCTTTAACGGAATGTATATAACAATGGTGGTTAGGATGCCAATTAGAGAGCCGCATAGAATAATGGGCGCCGCATATTTAATAGTAGAGTAATGAGAGGAATTAGTAACAACCTGTCGATTGTACCTGCCAACGATAGTATGCTGGTAAAAATGGTTGAGCAAGATATGAAGAGTAGAAAAGTAAAAGACTATTTTTTTACAGACGAGCTCGTTAGTGTAAGAGAAGATGGAAGTAAAACCAACACTCAGTTCGAGATCAAGGTAGGTTCAAATGAGGCAGTGTATGTATATCATTTATTTACTACACCCAATTTTTACGATAACCTTATTATATCCTCAGCAACGTCGAGTACAACATATAACGATCAAAATACCCCTAGAGTTGAATGGGGGGATGAGGGGATAGGTGTATCGGCAGAATATTTTGAATCATTTGCCAGCAATAGAATCTCAAAGCATTTTAGCGATGTACTAGTTGATGTTGTGCATCGGCACAATGGGCCTAATGGAGGACGATTTGTAATAAGATATGTGAGAGTGAATTATATACCAAGAAAAAAGAAACAAGATGGAAGTAAGTAAGGAATATATGTCGATAGATATTGCCAAACGAAAAGTAGGTAGATATAAATATTGGGAAATTAGAGATCAACACCAAGGTGTTTTATACACTAGTGAAACTGAAGATCGAAATTTTGCTGAACTGCTTGATGAAATTGTAAAGTCGAATGTAGACCATGAGATTTCTGTAAAGTTTGGAACATCCGATGGAGCAGCAAGGCATAGGCCATTAATCTTTATTAAGATTGATGAAAATGTGACCTATGTAGATCAGCCTGCAAATGAGACTGTTTCAATCGATGGTGTATTGTATCCTGTAGACGAAAATGGTAAGGTAGACTACAAGCCACAGGTGGCAGTGGCTGAGCAGATTCCTCTTAACGGTTTGGAGCAAAAAATAGAAATTCAGCTGGGAGCTATGCGACAGCAAATGGAATTGGATAAAATGCGTGCTGAGCATAAGCTCGAAATTAGATTGGAAGAGCAGAACCTACAATTTGAAAAGAAGCAAATTGAAAATGAAAAGATAAGCTTGATTGAAAAGAAAGAAAGGCTTGCTAATAAACAGGAGCAGCAGGATTATAGAGATGAGAAGTTGGATGACAGAGAGAGTGAAATGACAAACGATGTTGCCAGTTTTATAAAGTTAGTACCACGTGCACTCAATGGAATTTTTAAGGGGTTCTTATCTGAAAAATCAACAGATAAACCTGTCGGAAATGTTGATACGGAGCCACGTAAATCCTCGCCAGTAGAATTTTCTGTAAATGATATTCAAGAAGAGTTTGGAGAAGAGGAAGAAGTATTAGAAGAGCAAGAACCCGAAATTGAAAATACTGAACAGCTGCAAGTGGATGAGCCAACGGAAGAGAAAAGTAACGAGATTACTTTAAGCGGTAATGAGGATTCTGAAGCGGAGAGAGGGCAAGATGAACCTTCAATAGATTCTTCTTGATGATGATTTGACGAATCGAATAAATATTAATCAAAAAAATAAATAATATGAAAGTATATAGCATAAGCCAGAGCGTTGAGGCGAAAGATGAAGCGCAATTGAAAGAAAAGCTTCAAGCTTTTAAAGACTTAAACGATAATTTAAGCCATGATGATTTTGTAGGTGCTGTAGAGGTTATTGTAAGTAACCCCGAAATAGTAGAGTTTATAAAAGAAGTGATGCCTGAGGACGGAAAAGAATTATCTCTGTTTGACTATTTGGGTATTGCAAAAAAGGCATATGCCAAATTTGCATAAACGATGAATCCATTAATTATTAAAAAGATGGTTCAGGGACTTACAGCAGTTTTTAGCAATAAATATGTGATTATTGGTATAATAACTTTTGTTGTTTTCTTCACCTTAAAAGGAGGGGTAAAGAAGTTTTTGAAAGCTCGAAGAGAAAAGCAATTTAACGAAGACGAAATAATAGATGCTCATCAAATTGCTCAGCAGTACCGAGGTGCTACAAACCCTTCTGGGAATAGTTGGTTTATTGATATCGACGGAACCGATGAAGTTTCTATTGATAGACTTGCTTATCAAACCAAAGGACATTTTGAACAGATTTCAAATCAATACAAACTTGGTTTCGACGAAACGTTAACTGAGCGTATGAGAATAGAACTTGATCCAGACGAATTTCAAGCATGGTATAACATTATTACCTAAAACTTATGAAAAGGAAAATAGAAATAAGGCCAAATTTTATTGGGTGGTTTGCTCTTGCTTTAGTCTTAACTATTATTGTTTTAATAATTGTTAAGAATAGAAAACAGATTTTGGAATCTGTAAGCAATTTAAATAGTGATGATATTCAAAAGGCTTATTCGGGTTTACTTGATATATATGGCAAGTTTAAAACTGATAAATCGAAACCTAGGGGAGAGCGAAATAATAACCCAGGCAATTTGATTAAGACTTCAATTAAGTGGAAAGGGAAAGTTGAGACTGAAGGAAATTCAGATGGTCATTTTGAACAGTTCTATGAAATGAAGTACGGAGTAAGGGCACTTATCAAAGACTTAATTAATGACATCGGTAAGGGGAAGAATACGATCACTAAGCTCATTACCGAGTTTGCCCCTCCATCAGAGAACAATACAAGCGGTTATATAAATACTGTTAGCTCAGCTACCGGTAAGTTGCCCAATGAAGTTATTTCGATTAGCAAGTCATTTATCAAAGAGCTTGTAAGTGTAATAACATATCACGAAAACGGTAGAAAAGTTGTTTCTGAAAGTGACTTTGAAAATGCATGGCAACTAGTATGAAAGGCTTTTACTCCATATCGCTCATGTTAATATTAGGTTTTGTAATCTACAAGATGTTTGGAAAAAAAGATGAATCTAACCTTGGTAAAATTCCCAAGAAGCCAGCAAAAATAAAAATCGTTTATAGTAAGAAACTTAAACCTTCTGAAAGGTCTAAGGTTCAAAGTTCAGCAGATGCCGTAAAGGTTTTTCGAGATGTTTGGGGATCACAAATAGAAGTTAGAGAGGAGGTAATTATCCTTTTGCTAGATAGAGGAAATAAGGTTCTTGGGTATCACAACGTGAGTTTGGGCGGGGTGTCGGGAACAGTGATTGACAATAAAATAATATTTTCAGTTGCTCTCAAATCCCTTGCATCCTCAATAATAATAGCACATAATCACCCTAGTGGAAATGTTCAGCCCAGTCAAGCAGACATTAAGTTGACTAAGAAAATAGCTGCTGCTGGAGACGTGTTTGATATAAAAGTTTTGGATCATGTAATCCTCACAAAGCACACGTATTACTCTTTTGCTGATGAGGGTTTGATGTAATGTGGTGATTTGTTTATTGTTGTAATTTAATTTGTGGTATTAAAATATAGATATATATACTTAAGTGTACTATGTTTGTTTCTGTCTATTGATAATCCAATAATATATTATGAAAAATTTAGTTCGATTTACATTTCTAGTTCTATTAACTATAAGTAATACAATTTATGCTCAAATGGGGTCAGCTGGTATGGGTGATCCTGGTATGGGTGAACCTGGTTCGAAAATTAAAAAAGAACATGCTTGGACTATTGATGCCAAAAAGGATAAAGCGGGACCTGTTATACTTGTTGATGGACTGATGGAGCAGAATGTTGGAATTGGTGTTGATGGCGATGGGTGCACTTCCAAGCTAACAGTTAATGGTACGATTGAATCTAAGGTTGGTGGCTTTAGGTTCCCTGACGGAACAGTGCAATCCACTGCATCGTCGATAGTATTTGAAAATGAAATGCCTACTATTCCATCTTTAAATGTTATTGGTGATTTAAAGCTAGGAGCTAACTCATTATACTTAGGTTCTCGTAATACAGGTACTGCTGGAACTAAAAATTATATATATGCAACAAAAACACGATTACATATCCAGTCACAAGGACCTATTGGTGGTGGTGTTGTAATCGAAGGTGATCCTCATTTACAAAATACAGTTATAAATTCTGCTCTAAATACAGGGAACTTAGGAATTGGAGTGAGTCTAGGTCTGCCTGATGCTATAAATGCAAAACTAATACTATCAACTGGACCTTCACCATCAAAAGATTATTTTAACATTGTGACTTGGAGTGATTATCGAAAATCTGTTTTTATCGTAAAAAATAATGGTAATGTTGGAATTGGTACGGCTAATCCTTTGGAGGCACTTCAGGTAGGAGACAGGTTTGTATTACACGATGGGGGGCCAAATGGTTCAAGGTTGATAGCGGATAATTACCATCATGATGCTTCAACTGGAGGTCAAAATATTGAAGCGGGGTATTCTTCTGGTATATGCTTTACCAAGTTAGGAACACTGTGTTTAAGTACTTCAGCTAATGCGGCTAGCGGGTCTGCAATTAATTGGAAGCATAATATAATAATTTATCCTCAAGGCTCAACTCTTCCTGCTGGTAAGGTGGTGTTTAGTAGTCCGCTTGAGGTAAATCATAGTATTAATGTGAATAATAATAATCTTATCATTAAAGATGGTTCATTCGTAATGAAGAAACTAAACGAAACAATGTTTAAAGTGAACGAGAATGGTAGAACGTGGGCTAGGCATATGACCGTAACTTTAAATAATATAGCTGATTATGTATTTGCCCCTGATTATGAGTTGAACTCTTTAGATTATGTTCGTGATTTTATTAAAGAGAACAGTCATTTACCGGGCGTTCCATCTCAAAAAGAAGTAAATGATAATAATAACGTTGTTGACCTTGGCGAAATGCAAAATTTATTGCTTTTAAAGGTAGAGGAATTAACTCTTTACATCTTGGAACAAAATGAAACGATAATTGCCATACAGCAAGAACTAAATGAGCTTAATTCTAACAATTAATTAACGTGAATATTTTACATAAAATGTTTAAAATTATTAGAATAAACGTCTTTTGTCTCGCATTGGCTTTGGTTTTTTATAGTGTTAGCTCAATAGGACAAAATGTGGCTGTTGATAATAATGCTGTTAATGAAGAATTACTAGAAATATGTAAGGATGAATCTAGTCCAAGATGGCTTTTGTTTAAAGATCAAATAGACTCAGAAGGTTTGTTTGTTAAAAACAAAGAAGCATTCAGATTGGGTGATTTTGATGAAATGGTGTTGATAAGAACACAAACCAATCTCGTAGGGAATACCACTGAACGGTATCAACAATTTTATAAAGGAATCAGGGTTAATTTGGGGAACTACGTTCTGCACTATGATGGGGATAAATCTTTAACCCTCGCCAATGGTGAAATAATTAGTGGGTTAGACCTTAACTCTGTGCCTCAAATTACTTCTTCCAAGGCCAGTGATATTTGTATTGAATATTTAGTGGCAGAACAAGAAAAAAACAATTTATGGTTTGATGCCGATTCAATCGAGATCTTAAAAAATGAATTGGTCATATCTAAAATAGGAGTAGAGTCAACAAAAAAATCTGATTTTAGATTACTCTATAGTGTGACAATGATTGTTAAATCGTTTGTGAATGAGATGTATAGCTTTGCCGTTGACGCAAATACAGGAGAGGTGTTGGAGATGGTTTCACCCCATCTAAATGGACTTGGAAAGGTGACTACTCTGTACAATGGGAAACAAGAGTTCGTCTCTACATGGACAGGTACCATATCAAGATGGAAGCTATATGATGAGACTCGTGGTGAGGGAATATCAACTCAGGTGAGGTGGGGTGCTGATAAGTATATAAGCGATAACGATAATGACTGGGATACAGGAACAGATAAAAAACAAAAAAGAGCACATGCTTCAGCGCATTGGGCCGCGCAAGAAATATGGGATTGGTGGAAAGTAGGTTTAGGTAGATATGGAATAGACGGTAATGGTTCAGGTTTAATTATTAGAGCTGATTTTAAGTATACTACAGGAGCGTTTGCAGTACCAAGCACTAATCCTTTACAAATTACCTTAAGTGTTAAGGTTAATGGACAACATAATGAACTTAGTGCACTTGATATCATTGGTCACGAAATGATGCATGGCGTACTTTATTACACTAGCGGGTTTGATCCAAGTGCGCCTGGTTATAAGTCACATCCAGAAATGGAAGAATTAAACGAAGGGCTTTGTGATATTTTTGGAGAAATGGCGCAATACAATGTTACTGGTTCAAACAATTGGATATATGGTAGTGAACCTAGATTTAGAAATAAGGATAAGAGGTGTTTTTCATATCCCATAATAAATGGTAAGGATGCCTTATCTTTTGAAGATGAACGTTATTTAGCGGCATATTCTTCTTTACCGGATGAAGAAGATGATGAAATTGGGCCTCATAATAGAGCAGGGGTGGTTAGACATTTTTTTTATTTACTTGCTATGGGAGGTGAATACGGAGGGGAGACAATTGAAGGTATCGGAAGGGAAAAAGCAATTCAAATAACGTATCTAATGATTACCGATTATTTAAATTTCGGAGACGGCTACAGTGATGCTAAAAACGGATGTATTTTCGCGGCAATGGAATTATATGGAGGTTGTTCTGATGAGGTAATTCAAACTATCAAAGCTTGGGATGCTGTGAATGTATCATCTATAGGCGGGATTGATGATTTTTTAAGTATTAAATCTAACCATTGTAATTTATTTGTAAGTGGTCCGCTTACGAGAATTACTGAGCGCGCGATAAAGGAAATTGAATTTAATTGCGCTGTTCCTAGTTCAGGGAAAAGTATTCATCTTATAGCAGGCGATCGTATTGAATTTTCTGACGGCTTTACAAGTGGAGATGATTTTGAAGCAGAGGTACTTTCATGCTTGGCTAATTCTAAGAGTCTTGAATTGCTTCCGGTAATGCCTAATACCGCTGGTGAATTGAATAAATCTGCGCTTAAAAGTGGAGAAGTTGAGAATGGGTTGAATGTTTTGGTATTTCCTAACCCTGCTAATAATAATTTGAATTTGGTTGTTCAAGGTCATTTTGAGACAGGATTGTCCAAAGTTGAAATTTATAATTCCTTGGGAGAAACAGTGTTTTTTAAGGAGAGACTGCACTCCTCAAATGAAATAGATGTAAGTGGGTTCCCTTCTGGGGTATATATAGTTCGGGTGCTCATCGATTCCAATCAAATTATTCAGAAAATAGTAAAGAATTAATATAATATCGTTGCTAAAATTACCTAATTGGATAAAATTATGTAACTTTGTGCGCGAAGGTAATGCGAAGAGGATAAGCGAGTTGCATGTGTCTGTAGTTAGGGGTGAAATATTAGTTGCGATAAATGAATTTTAATGAATAGGGTAAAAATACTAGCAGTAATAGGCTTTATTACTGTTATAATATATTCTTGTAAAAAAGAGGAGTTAACTGGTGATCTTGATGTACTCATTGGGGTATGGGATTTAAATTATTATAGCGAGGGAACTAAAACAATCGAATTTATAGAGAAAGGAAAGTATAAAATTGAGTTGGATGGTAAAAAGATTGAATCGGGGAGAGTAATTGAAATCGTTTCGATAGAAAATCCAATTATTCAGCTTGAGATAGATAAGAATATAGGACGATACAGTGACTTTGGATATAATCAGTTAACAATTGTTTTCTCCGGTGATGATACGTTAAGAATTTCGAGTACTATATACACGGATAGGGAAACATTTCAATTTATTAGAAAATAGTATTCAACGTTTATTTCTCAATAAACATTGAATACTATGTGCTTTAAGAGCAGTAATGGCTAAACCCCTACAATCAACTCATTCGCGTTATCCACAACACCATCTTGAAAATTTGCTAGATACGTTTCTGTAGTCTTTGAATCTGTATGTCCTAAACCTTCCTGAATAACACTAGTTGGTACTCCTAGTTGTTTTGCAATTGTTGCCCAGCTATGTCTAATAACATAAGTGGTAAGCGTTTCTTTTATTCCGCACATCAGAGCAATTGTCTTTGCGTCATCATTGGTGAACTTTAAAACAGTTTTTGTGTATCGGTGTTCACTTTGCGTGTCTCCCCATATACCTCTTGGGAAAATAGGGAAGAGGTAATCTGTTTTAACAGAATTGTAAGAGGTGTACAGCTCTACAATCTGTTTTGCTTTCTCTGTTAGCTTAATGTTATAGAGCTTTTTAGTTTTCATTCTATTGTAGATCACTCTATTATTATGAAGGTTGTCTACTTTTAAATTTGCCAAATCAGAAAAGTTCATTCCATGAGTGTGGAACATGAAAACGAGATAATTCCTACTATGCCAAATCCTTGTTCCTTGTTCTATTTCCAAGTTTTGAATCTTCATAATGTCTTCTTTGGAAATGGCTCGTTTGGCTGTTTCTTGCCTTTGTAATTTGAATTTTCTAAAAGGGTAGTATTGAGGCTCCATTTCATCTTCATTAATGGCCTTGTTCATAATCGCTCTTACTGTCCTCATGTACCTGTTAACTCCATTCATTGAAATTCCTCGTCCGTAAAGGTGTGCTTCAAAGTTTTTGAGCCATTTATAGGTGATTGTGTGCAGTGGAATGTCATTATTCTCACCTAGGTAACGTTTAAATACTCCTAAATCAGTTTTGTAACAACCGGCATTCCCGAATTTTTTGGCTTCCATGTTGCGGTCTATAATAACCTGTGCAAACTCAAAGAACATAACCTGCTTTGTTGGTTCTGCTTCTTTTCCTAAAAGTTCATTTTCAATTAGCTTTTTTACCTGTTTGATGTCTTGAATAATAATATCACGTTCATGGTCAATTGTTACCTTTTCGGCTATTGTCAGTTTCTCATAAATCTTTTGATTGAGTCTTAAGCTGTTTCTGTGTTTGCTGTTTATTCTAGCTGTATCCTCGTTCCATTCATCAATAAATATGTCGTAGCCTAGTGGAATATTTCTTGTTTTTCTGTTGTGTCCCAACCTTAAAACAATAGGGTAAGTTCCATTTGATTTGCTTCTTCTTGTATCAAGTATTATTTTTAGTGTAGTCATCGTTCTTTTGTTTTTTTAGTTAGAAACGCTCGTAAAAAAGTGCACGCAAATTTTTATTTTTCGCTTTCCCATTTGCACGCCATTTGCGTGCAAATCTCTTTCAATAGACGCTAGTCTATATTTAAAACGAAGCTAAAACCTTTGTCGCGTGTGAGTTTCGGTGTTTCTTGGTGTTTAATAAATTACTTGATTGTATTCTGGGGGGCGCGGGGTCGCAAGTTCAAGTCTTGTCTCTCCGACGATTATAAAGGCTGTTGCTGAAGGGTAGCGGCCTTTTTTTGTGGGAAATTATAAGGAGGTTAGAGTCCTGCGCTGGAGGTTCGAATCCTCTCGTCCCGACAATCTATTATTAAAACGAGTTAAATAAATAATTATTTGACAACCATTCGGTATCTATCAGCTCGTTTAATATTTAGCCAACAGTTTTCGAAATTCCACCCTAATCGTTTTATTAAATATAATATAAGAAGAATCTCGGTTTTAAGAACATACTCTTCGTATTGGTCTGCAGTTAATATAGGAATTGATTCATTTTCATGGGCAAGATAATTTCTGGTATTAATGGCGAGTTCAACATATTGGTTGAAATTCTCTCCCGTGATTTTTTCATACGGTTCTGAAAATTCAATTAGTAATTTTTTAAATTTATTTTTTAGTCTCACTATTGGAGCTCTTGATAACTTGCTTTGAAGCTGTTTAATTTGATTCTTATCAATATCAAAATCACTTGCTAACTTTTCTATTAATGATTTATTTTCTTTTGAAAGTATTTTGGCGGTGGGTTTATTAGCCGTATTATCTTTCTGTTGTATCATATCAATTGCATACATCAAATTAATAAACCTACTTGCAGAATTGAGAGTAGTGTCTGTGATAGAATTACAAAAAAGTTTTATTGGATTCTCATATCTTGAATAGAGTTCGAACCATTTTTCTATACACTTAAATTGAGGGTCAAATTGAAGAATGTCTTTTAATGAGAATAGAGCTTCTAATCTATATTCTGGTTTATGGAATTTAAATGGTTGAATAATATTTCGATGACAGTAGAATTTTTTATTTTTTGAATTTCTAGCTTGAAAGGGGTTTTTAATAATGGATTGCTTATTTGAAACAAAAATGAAAAAGTCATTTAATTTGTCAATCTTACTAAATACCTCATGTAAATGATGATTTGTTTTTAGAGTAAGACGAAGAGATATGTCTTGTTCTAAAAGATATTCTCTTTTGCCTTTCATTATATCAAAATGAGGTTCATGCTTTATTGATAATAAAAAGTCTTCATTGTTATAAATGTCTTCAATTGGAAGTGGTTCATCTGTTTGAATAACTTTAGGAGTAACGCCTTCTTCAAATACGGGTTCAAAAACTGAATAGTCAACCCAGGAATCTAATATGAAGGGTTCTATGAATATTTTAGAGAATGAAATCCCATCTGCAAAGGTGTTATCTCCATGTGCATAGAAGAAGTGGTCAAATTCAATATATGAAAAGATAATTGCCTGAGAGGTGAATTTTAATGTGCAAACTTTAAATACACACTGAATGTGTGTTTCTAAATAGCCACTCAATACAGGAAGACTTCTTCGTGGGTTTGAACCCACTCGATTTGGTTCTTTATCAAAAGAGCCAAACAGTTCCAAACAACCAATTCCATTTTTGAATTTAAGATGTCCATAAAGTATTTTGTCATTTTCATCAGGTATCCAGAATCTCCCTTTATAAGCATGGTTTTGATTCATAATTATTCTTTTACTACGTCAAAATATTTTTTCATCACAAAACCCGATTTAGGTTCACCCGTTTCGAAATCAACGAAGCTAATAAGGAGCCATTTATGTCTGTTTTCTATTACGGTAACTTGTTGTCCTTTTTTTATTAATCCGAGCCATTTACTTCTTTTGTTATTTGAGTATCTTAAGTTGACATTAGTTGTACTTATTCTGGATTGAAGACTTACCATATATTCGTTCTTTATTTTTTCTATGATGTCTTTTTTGAATTTTTCCAATTCAATTGGAGTCGTATTCCTATTCTCTTGGGATAACTGATCTGTTAATAAATGATACCCTCCGTAAATACCAATAATAAGGCTAATTACGGCCATCAGGTCTCTTAGAAACGATTTTGTTTTCTCTGATCTACTCTTGATTGAGAGATCAGTGAGACTTGCAATTATTGATATCCCGAAATTTTTAAAGTCTTCTTTTGTTATATAGTCAGGACTTTCAATTAGGACTTCAGAAGCATTTGAAATGGTTTCATTCACTTCTTCTACCACTCCAATTTCATCCCAGTTTCTTGTTTTAATGGATTCTTGTAAAAATGAAGTAGAAATACCTTGAATGGCGACGTTTAGACTATTGAAATTGTTAAGATGTGAATTTTCAACTGATTTAGCAATTTGCTCTAAATTCCTGGTTAGGAACAATTGGCTAGAGGCCATTCCTGCTATTGTATTTGATAATTTGGGGTTGTGATTGTATATACTGGACAAATGAGTAGATAAGTTACCGAAGGCAAACGGAGATGTGACATTCTGTTGTCCAATTAATTTTGAAACATTTGCACCAATACTACTTATAGCTGCTAAGGAACCCTTATCAATTGGTTTCATATGCTTTGCAATAGATTTGGCAATTTCATTAATTCCTCCAAGCCCTTGCAAACTCATTGTTGAATAAGATTGATTCATTCTTTCATATAGACTATGGAAGGAATTTTGGCCCAAAGGCGAATTGAATTGACTTGTTAACCGTTCTAAGCGGTGTAAAGAATCAAATATAGAGGTCATGTGAGGTGATTTTAACGTTTTATAAACTAAGCGAGACAATCCAGCTATAGGAGTTCTTTATGTCTAATTATTATTATTATTATTATTGAATTAGTAAAGTCCTATTTAACCAATTCATTTTCATTATACACGATCAACTCACCAAATCTAGTTGCAATCCATAGATTTCCATTGAGGTCGTATTCTAATTCGCTTACTTGAAATTTGACTGTGTCGATGCCGAATTCAGGACCTCTTAAAAAGCTGTAGTTGTTACCTGTTTTAAAACCTAAACCAGCGTTCCAAGTTCCGAATACCATGCTAGTATCATTAGTGGTTATTGCCCTGGTCGAAAAGTTTTCAATATCAGTGGTAATGCCAAGAGCTAAATGAGGTTTGATAGTAGTCCACGAATTGTCCACAATGTAATACAAATCTTGCCCCCCAATCCAAACGGTATCGATTGAGTTGGTATTAATTTCATAAAGTTTAATATACGTAACCACTGAAGAGTGGTCGATTATATTAAATGAAACTCCGTTATATTTAACAATAGTTCGTTAAGTTTTTATGCAGCTATTTTTCCATACTGTAAGGCTTCATTAATCTTGATTTGATTTATAGGCTTGTCTGGGTCAATAGCGAACAGTGATAAAAATCGATAGATTAATAACTTATTGTTGTAT
>JABSPQ010000365.1 GCA_013214205.1 Flavobacteriales bacterium | reverse complement strand
TCTGAGAATCGCATATTTCAAAATTTTCATAGGTACCTGTCCAAATGGATCAGTATTAAAAATAGGTTATTAGACAGTCTGACGTTTGGGTAAATATAGCCATTTTTAGATGGCGCCGTTAGTGCGTTGGCCAAGCCCCGGATATTGTCCATTCCGCCCGCGCAGGCACCCCAGGACTTTGGGCGAGCGAATGGGAGAGAAGAGTGATGGCAAAAAGCGTGGGAATGATATTTACCTACTACTTAAGCTTGTAATCGTTACTTTAAAGATATAAACCAGAAAGAACAAAAGAGAGGAATAAGATTAAGACTTAGTAGGAGACTATTGACCTCGTTAACATAGATAATCCCCTTTCTTTTCTACTTCAAATTCGGATAGTTCTGTGAGACTTTAGATCTCGTTTTTAAGTAGTTGAATCCAAAGTAGACTTTGTTCTTTCCTAACAAAATAGTTATGAATAAAAATACAATTTATTGGGGAATAGACATTTCAAAAGCTGTTTTTGATGTGTTTTCTTCAAGTGGAGAGTTTTACCAATTTGATAACAACAAAGATGGCTTTAAGAAATTCTTCAAAATCTTGAGCCAAGATAGCCACTGCGTAATGGAGGCAACAGGTTATTATCATCAGCAGTTAGCTTACTTTTTATATGAAAAGGGAATAGCCGTTTCAGTCGAGAATCCTTTGTCGGTTAAGCGTTTTGGACAAATGCAATTATCAAAGGTGAAAACAGACAAGGCAGATGCTAAGCTGATTTGTGCGTATGCGCAAAACGTTGAGTTAGAACTATGGGAAGGTGAGTCGAAGAAGCTTAGAGAGTGTTTTCAAATCATCCGTTTGATTGATTCTTACTTCAAACATAGCACAGCATTGAAGAATAAGATCCATGGTGAAAAAACACTTGGTAATCCAAGTTCTTATGTGGTCAGATCATTAAAACGTAGTTTAAAGTCACTTCAAAAAGAGATTAAGCAATTAGAAGATAAACTGACTGAATTGGTTCAAAAAGATCATCAAGAGCTCCTAACTAAGATCGAAACGATACCAGGAATTGGAAGAAGAACTGCGAGCATGCTAATTGTGCTTACTGGAGGCTTTACACGTTTTGAAAGAGCTTCACAGCTGTGTTCATTTGCTGGTATCACTCCAATTATTAGAGAATCAGGAAGCAGCGTTAGAGGCAAAGCCCGAATCAGCAAAATGGGAAATCAAAAACTGAGAAATCTTCTTTTCTTGTGCAGCTTCACAGCATGTCAACACAACAAAGCTTGTAGAGAAATTTATGAGCGAATTACAGCTAAAGGTAAACCTAAAAAACTTGCATTGATGGCAGTTTGTAACAAGCTCTTAAAACAAGCTTTCGCAATCGCAGAATCAGGACTAGTTTATGATGAAAATTTTAGAAGCAAAAAGCCAGAGTTAAGCTAAAAAAAAGTAAAATATTACTTGTTTTTTAGCATAGTTCTATGTTAGCATGCGTTTTTCGATATATGAGGATAATTCTTCATAATTTATTTCAGGATTCTTAGTCGCTGAGCAAAATTTTCATTTGCGGTCTTTACGTTTCGATCAAATGAATTCTGTATGGCTGATGCATGTGATCATTTATTTGTTTATTTTTTCGCCTTGACTCTCTTCAATTCTTTCATTACACTTGCAAGTTTGAAAAATTCATTGCCAACAATTCATAGGCCCAACTGTCACGGACAATAT
>JABSPQ010000364.1 GCA_013214205.1 Flavobacteriales bacterium | reverse complement strand
TAAAACATCCGAAGTGGTAGTTCCATCTACAGTTAAGTCGTAGTTGTACGGCTCCTGTCCTCCAGTAATACCTACCACAACCTTCGCATCATCGCCTCCAAAGCACGAAACATGCTTAATTACAGTAACTGTAACCTCTGGACTGTTTGGATGTTCAAGATCATCTTGTTCCGTGGCCACACAACCGTTTTCGTCGGTAACTGTTACCGTGTTGGTACCATTAGATAAATTGGTTGGAGATACAACATCATCATTAGCTGTAGGCAACCATCTATAAGTATAGTCTCCTGTTCCTCCAACGGCATTGGCTGTTAATTCTCCATTCGCAATACCACAATCAGCAGGTTTGTTATCTCTTAATGTAACTATTAACTCATCAGGATGTGTAAGCACATGTTGACATGTTTGTATGCAATTATTGGCGTCGGTTACAATTACGTTATATATACCAGCACCTAAGTTGCTAGCAGTAGCAGTTGTTTGAGCATTGTCATCGTCCCATAAATAAGTGTAGCCAGATGTTCCACCTGTTGCAACTACAGTAACAGAACCTTCTGTACTTTCGAAACATAATGGATTGATACCTGAACATTGGATAGCCAAAGGAGCTGCTGGTTGAGTTATTACATAGTTGGCCTCAAATAATTGGTTCAAGAAATCTGAAATCGTTACTGAATATGTTCCTGCGACTAAATCGGTAAGTACAGAGTCTCCTGCAAAAGGACCCGACACACTAGATTCCCACGTAAACACATAAACAGGGCCGTTACCTCTAACAGTCATAGATAAATCTATTGATCCTACTTCATCCTCATAACAAGGATTGTGCTCTAAAATTTCTACCCATACTTGAGCAGGGTAGCCAAGTACTTCCGCACAATCGTTTGCCATACATCCGTTGGCATCAGTTACTGTTGCACAATAAATGTTGTTGTTTAAATTAAAGAGGGTATCGTTGGTGGCCGCGTTGTCCCACACATAAGTATAATCGGCAGGAACAAGACCTACACCGCCAGTAGCAATTACTTTGACCTCGCCATTAAAGCAAATTGCATCACAATTAGCATGCGTATTAACAGTTGCATTTGCAAACAATTCGGCAGGATCAATTAAATCGAGTGTTCTCGTTATCGTACATAAATTACCATCCGAAATGATTACGTCATAAGTTCCAGATGTTAATCCTGTTAAACCTTGATCGTTTCCACTTGGTGTCCATAAATAAGTGTAGCCACTTCCTGTGCCACCAGTTGGATTAGTTAAATCAACAGTTCCATCAGATGAGCCAAAGCACAGTGGATCGGTACCACTTATTTCTGAATCTACTTCAGTTGGCTCTACCAATTGAGCTGTTTGAGTGCCTGTACAACCGTTGTCATCGGTAACAGTAATTACATAATCATCGGTACCTGTTACAGTCACATCACTTTGATCTTCGCCAAAAAGCGTATTGTCCCAATTGTAAACAAATCCAGTTGGGTCTCCAGTTCCTCCTGTGGCTACTGCCAATAAAGAACCGAAAGAATCTGCTCCATAACACGAAGGGTTAGTAGGGGAGGTTACTACAGTAATTTCATCAGGCTCAGTTATTATTAACAGTTGAGTGGCCTCGCAACCATCTGTATCAGTTATAGTAACTTCTAATGGTGAATCTAATACACTTAGACCTGTTGCAGAATACATTCCTGTACCTAACGCCGTTGTGCCTCCAACAGGTGTTCCACCAGACCAACTGATTGCAAAATCTCTATTTCCAGAAACAATTTCAATTTCTCCAAAAGCATCATCGCCTCCATTACAAGAAACCATACCAGAGCTATTCCAAACTATTTGTGGCGCACCAGGATCACTTATACTAACAGGTACCGCTAAGAAACATGAGTTTGCGTCGTATACCGTTACAAAATAATTTCCTACAGCTAATCCGGTAGCCAGCGAATTGGTTCCGTTACCCGCATTGTTGTCCCATAAATACGTGTATGGGGCTACCCCTCCACTTACTTGATTTACTGTAGAAGTATCTATCCATGCCGTTCCATTTGGAGCACCACATGTAGCTGGTGTTGTCAACTCCGTGGCAGCAACTAATAAAGGATCAGTAAGCGTTTCGTCGTCTACTGCTATACATCCTTGCGAATCTGTTACAACTACACCAGTAACACCCTCATCTAAACCAGAGATATTATGGTCTGTTTCTACTAAATCAGACCAGAGATATGTATAACCCGGTGTTCCGCCTGTTACGGTAGATTCCATTGTACCATCCATTGCTCCATTACATGTAGGGTTTACTGGGTTTATAATTGTGATTACTAATAAAGGTGGATCGAATAATTCGAACTCATCTGTTGCAGTACATCCGTTATCATCTGTTGCTGATACCACATATACGCCAGATGCAACTGTACCAATGTTGTTTTGTTGTGAGCTAACACCGCCCCATACATAACCATAAGCACCTGCTACGGTACCACCACTTGCAACAGCTGTTAAATTACCGTCGCTCGAACCGAAACAAAGCGGGGCTACACCGTCTGCTGTTACAGAAACAGGAGTTGGTTCTCCTAAATCAAATTCAGTAGTTGAAGGACATCCACCATTATCTGTAATTGTAATTCCATGCAATCCTGCAGCCAAACCAGACGCTGTATATGTTCCAGAAGATTGATTATTTACTACTCCAGAAGTAACTGTTTCGATAGTATAATCAGCTGTTCCACCACTATATGTAAATGTTACCGAACCATCGTTTCCTCCATTACATAAAGGCTCTATATCGCTCGCATAAACAATAACTACTGAAGAAGGATCGGTTAAGTTTACAGTACATGTACCTGTTAAAGTTGGGGTTCCTTCATCGGTTACCGTTACCGTATAATCAGTAGCAGATAAATCACACAGGTTTGCAGTTGACTGGTGTGTTCCACCAAAACCAAGACCTGTTCCAACATCGTTACTGCTATTGTCCCATGCTACTGAAAATACAGTTCCACTCGCTAAATTACCAACCGTTACAGTAGCTTGTCCGTCGCATACGCCAGGACAACTTGGTTCTACGTCTACCACAATAGAACATGTTGGCGCCGTAGGACACCAAATATCTACTGTTGCAGTTGCACTACATGAATTATCGTCGGTTGCTGTTACTGTATAAGTTTCGAAGCTGTTAGAACCTGTAAGACCTGTAATAGCTGCATCGGTTTCTGATGCATTGCTCCATACGTAATTTGGTGGACCAACACCAGGAACTGAATCCTTTAAAGTCATAGACCAATCGGCTATGATTGTTTCTTTGTTGGCACCATTTTTTACCCAAAGAATCCAATCACCATCTGGATCACAGCCACCCGATGCAATTGCATTGGTAGGGTCATCAAAACGAACACCATCGCTAGGCAAGTAATCTGCAGGACCGGTAAAAGGACCATTCATAGTCATTTCGGCTGCTGCAGTTGTTGTATAACATACCTGTAAAACACCCGTGTTTCCTTTAGGGCCGTCTTTTAATTTCAAGTCAAGTTCGTTTCCACATGGATCAGAAATACTCATTTCCAACTTGTCTATTTTATCCTCGCCTACATCGGTAAAGTTTACACAAATATCAACCAAGGTAGTAGCAGACATATCCGTTCTATACATACCAGAAACCGTTTCGATTAAATCAGTTTCATCCTTTTTAGCTATTGTTTCTCCTGCGCCATTAAAACCTACATCGGAAGTAACAGAGTTATATGTACCACCACTAATCCATGAAACTGTTGCTGTGCCATCGTTATTTCCACATACAGTTTCGTTGGTATGGGTAACGTCGATAAGCAATGCCTCTGGTTCTATAATCGTAGTTGAACAAGTAAATACTTCGTCATTAACATCGGTAACGGTAACCTCGTAAGTACCAGCAAGCACTCCTATTTCATTATAAGTTGTAGCCGAACTCGTTTCATCTGGCATAGCACCGTCCCACTGAATATCATAAGGAGCTATGGCAGTATTAATTAGCATAGCTAACTCACCAGTTCCATCTTCAAAACATGTAAGATGAATTGGAGTTAAGGAACAGCTTGGACCACAATTTGGAGCCAGTACATTGCCATCCTTACTATCGCCAACAGAATGCCCTCCTGAACCCGCGACAATTGGTACACCATCCGCATCAACGCCACCGAGCAACACACCATCCCCGTCGACATCGGCATATGTAAATCCACCACCACCTTCAATGGCATCTGGACATCCATCAGCATCAGAATCTAAATCTTGGTAATCTGGAGTACCATCATTATCGGTGTCTAATGCCTCGCACACTGATACAGGATTAACCCCTATAGCATACTGTGAAGTATAATTACCCGGAGTCATCTCTATACGTACAGAAGTGACATTGAATAAATCAACATACCAAAATTGATCATTGGCATCAGCATCTGGACACCCATATTCAACTAAAAGACTTGCATCCCCTCGATCGTCATATCCACAAATACTATTATCATCGTTGTTAACTTCATAACTACAACCATCGGTAGTTACAAGAATATCATCATTAGTTTCGTTCCAGTACCCACAAAAAGGATATGGATCTCCACCGAACACAGTTGTATTTGAAGCTATTCGAATATCTACAGGACGATCAAACATCATTTCGAAAACAAAATCCTCTTGCATTTGGGGCTGACCATTTGCGTTATTACTACATGAATACCCCTGATCTGACAAAAGAATTATACCATCGTTAGTACCACCACCTGCTTCATTTGTTATTTCATAATTAACAATATCTCCAGCTCCTGCGCAATCACCAGTACCAACCGTTCCAAAACGTGATACATGAAGCGGATCATGACTTGGTGTTGCATCTACAATACCCCATGTGCCTCCAGTTAGTGGTAATCCTTCATCAACATCCAAGATTCCATCATTATCATCGTCTGGGTCAATAGAATCGATTATGCCATCGCCATCGAAATCTTGTGGATTGGTACATTGGCTGTATACCGGAGTGGTTAAAGATAATGCGCCTACAAATATTAAGAGTGTTGCTAGGCTAACCCATTTTGAGAATTTTAAATTTTGTGATATATCATTAATCATAACTAGATGGCTGCTTTTAAAATACTGTTTTTCGTCCTCCGCTGGTACATGGAAAAAAGGTTTTTCCTGTGCACTCTTTTTCAATATGTAATCTTTTTTAATAGACGCTATTTTAGCCCTATATCTAATATCTAAGTACAAAGTAACATTCACCTCTTGTACGCCTTCTATGGTATAGATTTTTTCGTTTAAAACTTTCATCAAGTCTTCGTTGTCGGTACATCCAATCGAAATTTCAATTGGAAATTGACTAGATGTAACACCAACAAAGCTAACTTCTTTAACTTTTGTTAGTTCGGATGTTACATAATCGAGTAAATAAGATGGCCTAATATCCATATTAATTCTGGCATTGAAGTTCTTTTTCTTAACCAGATTTTCTTCTGAATTAAGAATATTAAGAATTCCACTGTCCATCAACTTGTTGTATCGATATCGAACTGTATTAACAGAAATACCTATCTCCTTAGCCATATCTACAATCGACATGCCTCTATCATCCTTTAAGAGACCAATTATTTTGTAATCTCTCTCATCTAATTTGAACTTGCTTTTTCTTGTATTCATATATATATGTAGTCTACTACAACTCTAAGGTTGAGAATATCAATATCAAATTTAATTAATTTTATCCCTAAAATCAATTCTTTAATTAATTTTATGCACTTTAAATCAATAATAATTTAATATTTTTCATTACCAGTCGTAATTTTATCGAAAAAGTCCTAAAATATTGTAGTTGTATAACGATAATATTTATTACCATTAAAAAAATGAAGTATCACAAGCATAAGAATTGATTTTGCGTCAAAATCAATAAATTCGCGATATAACAGAACAAGCATTTTATGGTCAAATACGTTTTAGACGAACACGATAGAATAATTATAAGCCACCTGCAAAAGGATGGAAGGAAGTCCTACAAGGACATTGCGGATGAAATGGGAGTTTCTAATGTACTAGTTCACAACCGCTTCAAAAACTTGATTAAAGAAAAAATGTTGCAGGTTGTCGGGTTTGCCAAACCCGAATATGCTGGGATGAATTGTCACGCTCTGGTATTTCTCAACATTAATACAAGTGTACATCTCGATAACGCAATAAAATCTTTAACGAACGTAGAATGGGTAGATATGCTGTGTATTACTGCAGGCAAATTTATTCTGGAAATTGAGATTTTATGTAGAGATAATGAACATCTTTTCGATATTGTAAATGAATCTGTTATCAATTTACCTGGAATTACACATTCGCACATTACAACTTACTTGGAGGTGTACATGGATGATGAGGATAATACGGGAAAAACCGAGCCAATTTTTAGAGATGGTAGAAAAGCGAATAAGGATCAAATAAAATTGAATGACACCGATTTAAAATTGATCAAACAAATTAATAAAGATGGCAGAAAGTCTTTTAAGGATATTGCTAGCTCTTTAAATGTCTCGATAAATACTGTTCGCAAAAGATTTCAGGTTTTAGAAGACAATAATGTAATAGATATATATGGTTGGGTACAACCCCAATCTCTCGGATTTGGAGCTTTTTGTAGAATGCTGATTTTTTTAAGCTCCATCGATCACCTTAAGTCTGTAGTACTAAGTTTAGCTAAAATCGAAAATGTTAGATTTATAGCTTCGTCTTCAGAAAAACATCAATTAGAAATAACAATGATGTGTACAGACAATCTTCATTTACAACAGGTAAGGGTAGATGAAATTCATAGTATTAAAGGGGTAGTTGACACTGAGGTTATAACCTACCTTAAAGTTTTAGTGCATAATGGGAGCAATGTTAGCCTATAATTTAGTGTAACGAGTAAATAAACTTAAGAATTGGAACGGAGTTTGACTCTGTTAGAAATAATGATTATTAATAAATAGATTTAAAACAATGAAACACATACTAGTAGCGCTTTTAATTTGTGCATTTAACTTTAATGCTGTAATGGCACAAAAAAAAGATTCTAAGCCAAATATTGTTTTGGTGGTAATGGATAATTTTGGATATGGCGAAGTTGGTTGCTACGGTGGTGGCGAATTGCGAGGTGCACCTACTCCAAATATTGATGGCTTGGCCGATGAGGGTTTCAGGCTTACCAATTTTAACGTTGAAGCAGAATGTACGCCTTCCCGGTCTTCGTTAATGACAGGGCGTTATGGTATAAGAACCCGAAAAATAGAAGGTCAAGAGAAACCAAGAGGAATTTGGTATGGTATTACCAGCTGGGAAATTACGATTCCAGAAATGCTTACAGAACAAGGTTATGCTACTGGAATGTTTGGAAAATGGCATTTAGGTGATACGAAGGGTCGATATCCATCGGGACAAGGTTTTGATGAATGGTATGGTTTACCACGTTCTTCGGACAGAGCGTTTTGGCCTAATAGTACTATTTATAAGAAAGAATATCACCCAGACTTAAGGTTTACACGTGTTATGACAGCAAATAGAGGAGAAGAGCCTGTAGAACATGAAGTGTATGACCGTGATATGAGAGCTGCTATTGATGGTGTAATTACTGACAAGGCTATCGATTTTATGAAACGTAAAGCTGCTGAGGATAAGCCGTTTTTTGCTTATATCCCTTACACACAAACTCATGAACCTGTTGATCCTAGCCCTGAGTTTAAAGGGATAACTGGTAATGGAGACTTTGCCGATGTTTTGGCACAAACTGATGCTTATATTGGTAGATTACTAAAAACTATTGATGATTTAGGCTTAAAGGAAAACACGATATTTATTTTTACTTCCGACAATGGAAGAGAAGGTGTACCACGTTCTTTTGGATGTACAGGGCCTTGGAAAGCAAGTATGTTTACTCCTTATGAAGGATCTTTGCGTGTGCCTTTTATTATTAGATATCCTGGTAAGGTTCCAGAAAGAAAGGTATCTAACCAGTTGGTGCATTTAGTAGATCTTTTCCCAACACTGGCCAATTGGTCGGGAGGGGAGGTGCCTACTGACAGAATTTTAGATGGCAAAGATATGACGAGCTTTTTTATGGGAGAAACAGAGAAGTCTCCTCGGGAGTCTGTAATGATTTACATTGGTAACGATTTGTTTGGTGCAAAATGGCACGATTGGAAAATCCTTTTAAAGGAGATGGACAAAGGGTACACTGTAAAGGATGTAGCTTACCCTTCTATTTACAATTTACTTATCGACCCCAAAGAAGAGGTGCCTGAGCTAAATTATCTTTCTGATACTTGGATTGATTTTCCACTGTACCAAGTGTTGGAAGATTTTGAAGAATCGCTTTATAAGGATAAAGGAACTCCGGACGAATGACTTGACTTGTACTAAAATAGGTTGACACAAAAACCTATAAAAATGATTAAAGATTCAATACACTATTCAGCAGAATTTAAGAATAACTTAGTATCAGAAGTATTATCAGGAAAGCTTAGCAAGGATGAAGCAAACGTGTCTATGGAATAAGAGGCAATTCAACTGTTTTAAAATGGATTCGTAAATTTGAGAAAGAAGACATTCTATCCGTTAGTATGACAAAATAAAAATCAAAAGAGTATCTAAGTAACGAAGAGGCTTTGGCTAAAAT
>JABSPQ010000363.1 GCA_013214205.1 Flavobacteriales bacterium | reverse complement strand
CACATTATTTATTGTACTTGCATTATGCTATAGTCTTGTGGTGATTATAGCAACGGGGAACCACCTCTTACCATTCCGAACAGAGAAGTTAAGCCCGTTAGCGCAGATGGTACTACTGTAACAGGTGGGAGAGTATGTCGTCGCCACTTTTTTAAAAAACCCTGATAGTCGAAAGATTATCAGGGTTTTTTTATGTCTAATAGGTTAGGTTTAGTAGAGCCATTACGGATCTCAATGCTATAACTAAATGTTAAAACCATCTGCCAAGGGTGACCAATCAAAGCGTGTTATTTTTAAGGAACCAATAATTAGAGGTAACGAACTTCTTTGTAGCTCATTTTCATTTTACCTTGTCTTATTAATCGTCTAAAAGGCCACATGTGGCTTATTCGAAATCTACTTTTGCGCTTCACCTCTTTTTCCTCCGAAACATATTCTTCGTCGGCTGTATTGATTTGAGGTGATTCGCCTACAATAAGTGTATCAACTAAAGACTGAGCTTTGATAGGAGTAACGTTAAAGCCAACGAATGATATGGCTATCAATCCCGAAAACATAAGCTTGTATGTCCAGTTTCTTTTAGGACTCAGAACTTGATCGTCTTTAAAAATGCCACAGAAATTTCCGTTGCTCTGGGAATACAAATCCTTTATTTCGGTTTTGCTTTTACTCGTACAGTCGATTACCGTACAAGCACACGATTTGCAAAATGGATTTTTTCCAGTTTTGCTATTTCCCAAAACTACAGGGCAGTTATTTTCTATAATGAATGTATCTGTACTAAGCATGTTTGTTTAACGAACTAAAATGGAAATTATTTGGATAAAATCAGAATGAAACGCCACCAGTAATGCGATAAACGTTCTTCGGTTTCCTAGTGAAGATTCGTTTTAAAAAACCTTTCTTTTTCTTGTTGGTTATTTCTATATCGCTTAGCGATGATTCAAGATTAGGTGGTTCAGAGTATCTCTCATTATTGGATTCTTTTACATACGGATGACCACTTTCGTTAATTGTGTCGGTGGGGTGCTGAGTGTTTTGTGCTTTCAAAGGAGAAACGTTGAATCCGATAACTGAGATTAAAACAAGCAAACTGTACTTCGCTTGGTATGCAAAACCATGATTGGGTACAATCACTTGATCGCTATTAAAAATACCGCAGGCGGTTTTGTTGTTGGTAAAATGGTTGGCAATCTCTTGAGGCGACATATCCGAAAAATCAATTATCGTTCTATTGCAAGATCCACAATGCCTAACACCGTTATTATCATCTATTCGAAAATTGGCCATTGGACAAGAATTATTTATTTGAGGTTGGTTCATGTTCAAAATATTTTAAAAAGTTTATATCTGTTCCTTATGCTTTAGGGACGAGGTTTTATAAATTCCATAAAACATTTTCATTTAATTTTAGAATCAGGTGCTGTTTTTCAATAGAAAGAGAAATTTTGAACAACTTTCAGATGTTGATTTAGTTCAACTATATAAGGAGAAAGACGACCTTGAAATTGTAGGGTTTCTTTTCAAACGACACCAACACCTTGTTATTTCTATTGCTTTTAAATATTCTAAAAATGAGGCCAAGGCAGAGGATGCGGCAATGGAGGTTTTTGAAATTTTAACTAATGATTTAAAACATACAGAAGTCACCAATTTTAAGGGTTGGTTGTTTAGTGTGGTAAAAAATCATTGTTTAAAACAGATAAGAAAAGACAACCGAGAAGGTAAAATGATAGATCAGTTCACTTATTTTATGGAAAATGAGGATGAAATAGACCTATCTAATAAAACCATCAACGAGGCTCGGCTTGATGAGTTGGAAAATTGTATTGGTGAGCTTAAAGATGAGCAAAGGATTTGCATAGAATTGTTTTATTTGAAGAAAATGCGGTACAAAGAAATGGAGGTAGAAACGGGCTTTTCGTTCAAGGAGATTAAAAGTCATATTCAAAATGGAAAGAGGAAATTAGGCATTCTATTATCAAAAGATGGACAGAAATAATATGGAGAATATTGTAGATACATCAGGTTGCTTGTCGATGGAAGAATTGACGGCTTATCACAAAGATCAATTGGATAACGACAAGGCTCATTTGGTAGAGCAACATTTAGTTGATTGCGAAATGTGTTCGGATACATTAGAAATGATAGCTGAACATGGGAGCGAAAAGATTAATCATATTAATGATAAGGTTGCTAAGCGAGTAGATTTATCAACGGAAAGAAAGCATGAACAGAATTGGATAAACATGGCTGCTGCAGTTGTTCTGTTAATTACAGTAGGGGGTGGGTACGTTTATTTAAATTCTAGCACAGATGGAGCTGCAATGGCTGAGATTAAACAAGAACAGCCTGTCGAAATAATATTTGGTGAGACTATTCCTGTTGAATCTGTTACAACGAATGAAGAAACTCCTATTAAAGTAATTCATAGAATAGAGGAGCGGCTTATTCTGCAAGTTGCAACAATAGATGCCGATGACAACATAGAGTATTACGATTCGACTATTAATGAAATCAATATAGATGAGCCTAATGAGTTGGCTATTGTAAATACTATTGAGCCATTTGTTATGGATTCGGTTGTAGAGAAAGTTTCTATCATTGGTTCTAGTTCAATTAATGCTCCTGTAAGAAAAAAGAGAAGAACGAAGGGAGGTTATGCGTATGGCGCAGAGGACAATGGAAATGCTGTAGCATATTTCCCCGGAGGTGATAAAGAGTTAAAAAACTACTTGACTGCCGTGGCAAAAAAAATGACGAAGCTTAAAGGAGAGGTTGAGGTCATTTTTGATTTGGATACAAATGGAAAAATAGGTCGTTCTAAAGTGAAGAAAAGCACTAATAAAGATTTGAATGAATTTGCAATTAAAATATTAGACGAAATGCCAAAGTGGAACCCAGCCACAAAAAACGGTAAGTCAATAGGCTCTCGCCAAAAGCTAATTATGATTTTTTAAACGAATAATTACTTCTAAGGCCGCAAAATGCGACCTTAGAAAGCATTAAAGGTGGTCGCAATTTGCGACCACCTTCATTTTATTATCAATTTTTTTCAATTACTTATTTATTATAAAAGCTCTCGTTTTGCCTATGGATATTGGTGTTTAGCTCGTTTTGTTAAGGGTGTATTAGAGGTATTGTATTGTTGAAGGTGGTCGCAATTTGCGACCACCTTCCCTTTATATTTAGTTTTATTGATTAGTGTTTTCAATAGAAAACCACTTGGTTTACCTGTAATTATTAAGAAAGAAATGATCTGTGTTTCAGTAACTACGATATAAAAACAGTTTGAGGTGGTCGCAAATTGCGACCACCTCGAGAATATTAAGTACTCTTCTGCTCTGCCATATGTATTTACAGAGCACGGAGCGGTAATGCTGGCAAGCGTTTTAAATAACGATAGAGCGATTCAGGCCAACATTCAAATTGTTCGTGTATTTATTAAAATGCGTGCTTTTTTTACCGAGAATTTAGGAATCAAAAGTGATGTAGAACAGATTAAGAAGAAACTTAACAATCAAGATAAAAACATAGAATTGGTGTTTAGTTATCTCGACGAATTAGTGGAGAGTAAAGAAATCGCAGAGCCTCGAAAAAGAATTGGGTTCAAAAACAAAGTGAGAAAAGGGTAGAAGCTACTCTTCCTCTTCCTTCACAATAATCTTAAATACCTGCCCAATAATGGCCATGGCCCCATGATTAGATGATCGCCATATTTTTCCTTTAAAATCTACACCATAATTTTTGTCTTGGTAGGAATAAGTCCACTGGTAACTTTTAGATTCTGGTTCTTTTATCATCCCAATAACAATAGGGGTACCATAATTGTCAAACCAAATTACTCGATCGTTATCATCTATAAAATATAGGTTGTCATCTCCCGTCAACGTTAGTTCGTAAGTCATTTTAACCTCCTTTTTCGTGTTAACAGCATCCGATGAAATAGCTGCATCGACATTGTCTAAAGCTTTGGCTTGCAGCCAGCCAGTTTTAATAGCTTGGAGCCTAGCAGATTTGGGAGGATGGATTTTATTAGTAGTATCTGGCACAAACTTTTCCATGGCGACATTGGCTTCTTCCATAGTTGCGCCCATTCGGTACAAAATAAACCCCGAGAAAATATCACATTCCAGTTCATCTCCAGGGCTTTGTTCTCTAATGTTTATTGTATGACCTGCTAAATGATGCGCCAACTCATGGGCTAAAATGCTTACAGCAGACCAATCTGTTTGAGTTTCGTCTAAAATCCTTTTAATAAAATCGTCGTTGTAAGCAATGTATCTTTTTCTGTTCTTTATGTAAGCCACTGCTGTTCTCACATCCTCATTTACGATTATAAAATTTTGAGGCAAACCAGTGTATTGCATAATCTTCCCAACAGCAATTTTTGCTTTCTGGTCAATTGCATCAAAATGAACTGATTGTAATGTATCTATTGATTGTGGTGGTTTCTTTTCGCCAGCAAAAACATTGATAAAACTTCCAAAGAAAAATGCAAGAAATAGAATTCGGGTCATAGAAAGCCGTTTGGTTCAGCCTCTAAAATAACCAATTTTTAGCTATGCCTTATCCAACTCAATGATTGTGATCTCGGGTAAAATCCCAACCCGACCAGGATAGCCTAAGAAACCAAACCCTCTGTTTACATATAAAAACTGATCTGACTTTTCGTACAACCCAGCCCATTGTTTGTACATGTATTTAACAGGGCTCCATTTTAAATCACCGATCTCAACGCCGAATTGCATCCCGTGGGTATGACCTGCAAACATGATATCTACATCCTTATATTTTTGAGTTACTTCCGCATCCCAATGGCTCGGATCGTGAGACAATAGCAATTTAACTGCCGCATCTTCGGTTCCTTTGTGTGCCTTTTCCATGCTGCCGTACTTCGGGAAATCCGCTTTAGCTCCCCAGTTTTCAATCCCGATAATTGCAATTTTGTCATCACCTCTTTCCAGCATCACATGCTCATTCATTAAAAGTTGCCAACCCAATTTACCATGTGTTGCTTTTAAGTCTTCCAAGTTTTGAGTCTTAGCGGCAGCGCTTCCCCATTGAATATAATCTCCGTAATCGTGGTTTCCTAATACCGAAAATACGCCAAGGGGAGCCTGCACTTTATTAAAAACATCCATGTAATTTGTCATCTCGTCGGCGGTGTTATTTACCAAATCACCTGTAAAGAAAATCACATCTACTTTTTGATTTATTAATTTTTGAACGCCTTTTTCCACTGCTTCTTTGTTGTAGAAACTTCCAGAGTGAATATCGGAAAGTTGACCAATACGAAGACCTTTAAAGGAATCTGGCAAGTTTTTAAGCGCTACTTTCTTGTTGATCACCTTGTAATCGTGAGCACCAGAAACAACTCCGTATATCAAAAAGAAGAACGGAATGGCTGCAAGGCCTAACCCTATTTGCGACATAAATTTTGATCTCGTAATTCCTGTGCCCGGTTCAACTGTAATGGTTTCGGGACTTAATTTGCCGATGAGGTACATAACGCCTCGGCGCAGGTCATCGATTATCAAGAATGGCAGTACAACTATTTTAGAAATGTAAAACATGAACAACCAAACCATTATGATTGTTCTTAGTCCTTTTCCAATTAGTTCAGGTGGAAGCAGATTGTAGATTGCAACACCAAATATGGAGAGCGCAGTCAGTCCCCAGAATCCAAATTTTATATACCGATCGGTATCGTCGGATGCTGAACCTGTGGCACTTTTTACTCCTTGAAAAACGTAGTAGTCAACTATAAGTATAAGGGTAGATAAAATCCCTACTAATACAATTTTGTTCATTCTTGTTCAATAAAATTGATGTTCTTTTAATGTTGACGAACAACGTAGAGGGATATTTAAAAATGAAGCGTTTACTTCATTGTTAAACTTTCCTTATTGATTTTCCAACCATCTTTATTAACCCAAAGGATCTCTAAATTGGTGTCTTCTAGTATTGTAGAATCAGCAACCGTAATGGAAAACTTATAATCTGCTTTCATAGTTGCCTCGTTGCCTGAAAAAGAGATTGAAATAACGTCGTAAGCAATAACCTTAAATTTTTCGAATTGAACCAATGCTTTAATCTCATTTTTATAATGGAATCTTTTTTTCACAACGGTTTCACCATCTGGAGAAATTTGTGTTACAGTTTCGTCATAATATTTAATGAAAGCATCGTAGTCTTCATTCTTTAAATCGGCCAATAAATTAGTAAGAGAATTGGCTATTTCTATAGAGTCGGCACTAGGTGATGTTGATTCATTAGCTTCTGTTAGAGTATCTTCTGCAGAAGCTTCTTTTTGTTGGGAATTATTACATGCCGAACAAACGAATATAAGGCATGCTATGCTTAAGGTTAGGTAGTTTTTCATTAATCTTGTTTCTGATTATAATGACTAAATTTAGTCGAAATAAACAACATAGTTAAATATAAGATTGATGAGTGTTCTGGATCAAATAAACAATATAAACGGGTCGTATGTTTCCGACAAAGGATCAGTAAAAAGTGCAGGCGAATTATTCGATGTAATTAACCCTACAAACGAAGAAATTATTGGCAAATATGCCGATTGTACGGAGCAAGAAGTTTTGGATGTGATTGCCACCGCAAAAACGATTCAAAAAGAATGGAAGAAAACAGATCATCTTCATCGTTCCGAATTATTGCATGAAGCCGCTCGCAGAATGAGGGAAATTCAGCCAGAAATGGCCGAGTTGCTTACAAGAGAAAGCGGAAAACCTTATAAAGAAGCATTCGATGAGGTGAGTTGGTCTATAACAGCAATGGATTATTATGCAGAGGTAGCACGACACGAGAACGGAAAGGTTTTAGGACCTGCTGTAGAAGGTCAACTGCATTACACCATTAAAGAACCGCTTGGTGTGGTAGCTTTAATTATGCCTTACAATTTCCCTTATTGTCTTTTTGTTTGGAGTGCAGCGGCAGCGTTGGCTTCGGGGAATTCTGTAATTTTAAAACCATCTGAATTAACTTCACTTTCGAGCCTTAAAATGTTAGAAGCATTCGATTGTTTACCAGCAGGATTGGTGCAATGTGTAACCGGTCATGGCCGTGTAGGTGCTCAATTAGTTGGCAGTAAAGACACACATATGGTGGGTTTCACAGGGAGTGTACCAACAGGAAAAATTGTTGCTTCGGAGTGTGCCAAACTATTTAAGAGATGTACGATTGAAGCGTCTGGAAATGATCCTTTTATCGTGATGCCGTCGGCTCCGTTAGATGTTGCTGCACGTGGAGGCGCATTTGCTGCAAACATTCATTGTGGTCAGGTTTGTACCAGTGCCGAGCGATTTTATATTCACAAAGACATCCATGATGAGTATGTAGAAAAGTTGATTGCTGAGGTAAGTAAATTAAGAATTGGCGATGGATTGGGTAAGGTAGATATTGGCCCAATGGTTTCTAAACGTGAATTAGATCGATACGAAAAAATTATTGCGAATGCCATTGATCAGGGTGCTGTGGTTGCATATGGTGGTGGACGACCAGAAGGTGAACTTTTCGAAAAAGGTTGGTGGACAAGTCCAATTGTACTTACAGGAGTTACTCAAGAAATGGACATTATGCACAACGAAAGCTTCGGACCTGTTGCTCCAATTTGTAAAGTGGACAGTTTCGATCAAGCAATTGAATTTGCCAATCAATCAGAATTTGGATTGGGAGGAACGGTTTACACAACTGATTTAAAAGAAGCCTTGAGAGGTGTTAACGAAATTGAATCGGGAATGATTTGGATCAATGCTCCTTTATTAGATAATGATGCAGGCCCGTTTGGTGGTCAGAAATTCTCAGGAATGGGTCGTCAGTTGGGCTCGGAAGGATTAGATACATTCCGTCATACCAAATTGGCAATGATAGATCCAAATGTATCGGAACAAGAGTTTTGGTGGTTCCCATACAAAGACGAAGAAGCCTATTCTGGAAGTAAATAATATTTTAAGATAAAAATCACATTGTAATATGAGTGATAATTTAACGGGAGGACGTCTTCCAAGCCACGCGCAAGTGGTAATTATTGGTGGTGGAATTATAGGCACAAACATCGCCTATCATCTTACCAAAAGAGGTTTTAAAGATGTTGTTCTGCTCGAAAAAAATAAATTAACATCAGGAACTACATGGCACGCGGCAGGTTTAGTTACTTCTGGGTTTATGACCGAGACCGGTGCCAAAATGGCTAAGTATACCAGAGAATTTTATCGAGATATTGAAAAAGAAACTGGGCAGGCTACAGGTTTTAAGGAGTCTGGAATGATTCAAATTGCTGTTAACGAGCATTATGCAACCGACCTTAGACGCAAGGCAACATTCAATCGATTAATTGGGATAGAGGCCGAAGAGCTTTCGCCTAAAGAAGTTCAAGACATGTGGCCGATGGCCAACATCGACGATATAGTTGGTGGGTTTTTTACAGAAGGAGCACGTATCAATCCGGTGGATGTTACCATGGCTATTGCCAAGGGTGCAAAGGCAGGTGGGACTCTAATTCTTGAAGACATTACGGTAACGGGATTAACTGTTAAGAACAAAAGGATTGAATCAATACAAACAAGCGAAGGAACTATTACGTGCGAATTTGCTGTGAATTGTGCTGGTATGTGGGCGCGGCAGATTGGTGAAATGGCTGGTTGCATCACACCGCTTCAAGCTATAGAGCATTATTACGCCATCATGGAAAGTGATGAAATGAAGATTGATCCTAATTTGCCAATTCTTAAAGACCCTTCTAAGTGGGCTTATTATAGAGAAGAAGTTGGTGATTTAATGGTTGGCTTTTTCGAATCTGTTTCAGCGCCTTGGTCATTGGATGGTGTAAACAACAATTTTGTTTTTGGCGAAATTGAGCCAGACATGGACAGAATGTTGCCTTACTTAATGAGTGCTTTGGAACGTTTACCAATTGCAGCAGAGGCCAATCTAAAATTGATGTTCTGTGGTCCAGAAAGCTTTACGCCAGATATAGCTCCACTTGTTGGAGAATATCCAGAGGTGGAAAATTTCTTTGTGGCAGCAGGTTTGAATTCATTAGGAATCTTGATGGGAGGGGGTATTGGTAGTGCAATCGCCAACTGGATTGTTGATGGTTTACCAGATGTAGATGTTACAGGAATGAACATCGATAGGTTCCATAGAGTGCATCAGAATAAGAAATTTAGAAAAGACAGAAGTGTTGAGGTGATTGGTGAGATGTATAAAATACATTTCCCCAATAAGCCTATGGAGACAGCGCGTGAAATGAAAAAGCATGTGCTTTACGATAGACTAAAAGCCAATGGCGCTGTGTTTATTCAGAGTGCTGGTTGGGAAGTTCCATGTTGGTATGCGCCAGAAGGAGTTGAAAAACAAGTAGAGTGGACTTACAAAAGACAGAGCTCATTTGAACATGTTGCAGCGGAACATTATGCTTGTAGAAATGATGTGATTATGATGGAAATGTCATTCATGTCGAAGTTTTTGGTGCAAGGAAAAGACGCTTTAAAAAACCTAAACTACGTTTGCTGTAACGACATTGATGTAGAACCAGGTAAAATTGTTTACACGCAATGGACCAATGAAAATGGTGGCATAGAAGCGGATTTAACGGTTATTAGATTGTCGCCAGATAAGTTTATGGTGGTTACTTCTGGTCGTTTCCACAGACATGTTGAGCATTGGATGGAGAAGCATTTTATTGCTGGCGAACATTGGTTTATCACGGATGTTACTTCTGCATATGCAATGGTAACCATCCAAGGGCCTAAATCGAGAGACTTAATGAGCTCTATTTCCGAAACGTCTTTTGCAACTGAAGACTTCCCTTATTTGGCAGCTAAATACATCGAGATCGATTATGCTAGAGTGTATGCAGTAAGGGTAACTTACTTGGGCGAAATGGGCTGGGAATTATATATTCCTGTTGAGCAAGCTTGCGATGTTTTCGATAGAATTATGGAGGCAGGTAAAACTTTCAATTTAAGGTTAGCCGGAATTCAATCTCTTACAAATCTCCGTTTGGAAAAGGGATATAGAGATATGGGGCACGATATTGACAACAAGGATACACCTGTTGAAATGGGCTTAGGCTTTGCTGTTAAATTGGATAAGCCAGGCAAGTTTGTTGGCTACGATGTGTTGGCTAAGCAGAAAGAACAAAAGGTCTTCAATAAGCGATTACTCCAAGTTTTGGTAGAAGATCCAGAGCCAATGTTGTTTCATGCAGAAGTGGTTTACCGCAACGACAAAATGGTTGGTTACATTAGAGTGGGTGGCTACGGTCATCATCTTGGTGGAGCTGTAGGTTTGGCAATTGTTCAAGACGATGAGCGCATTACCAAGGATTACATAGAAAGTGGAAAATGGGATGTGGAAATTGATGGCGTTAGGTACAATGTTAAAGTTTCATTACGTCCAATGTACGATCCTAAATTAGAGAAGGTAAAGGCTTAAGATTTACAAGGTTGTTGAGAAATACAATTGAAGTTCACAGATATTAACTAATGCTGTTGTAAATTTAAATTATGTTGAAACGCATACTTAAATTATTGCTGCACCTTACGGTAAAAGGATATTTCAGATCAATCACAATCAATAACCTCAAAGCGATTCCCAAAGAAGGCCCTGTGCTTTTTGTGGCCAATCACCCTAGCGCGTTTATGGATCCGATTGTTATCACGCTGTTTATCAATAGGAATCTGCATTATTTAGCTCGTGGCGAATCGTTTGCAAATCCTGTAATGCGGTTTATTTACACCAGTCTCAACATGATTCCAATTTATCGTGCGGCAACATCGCCCGATGAAATGCACAAAAACAAAGCAGTATTTCAGAAGTGTTACGATCACCTTACCAATGAGGGTGCTGTGATCATCTTCCCAGAAGGAACCAGTAAAACTGAAAGGCGATTAAGACCAATTAAAACAGGCGCAGCACGAATAACATTAGGTGCTGAGGCTCAAAGCGATTTTAATTTAGGCTGTACCATTGTACCAATCGGGGTAAATTATTCTGATCCGCATACGTTTTACAACGACTTGCTTTTGAATATTGGCGAACCTATAAAGATGGCCGATTACAAGGAGCAATACTTAAATAACGATCGGGAGGCTGTTAAGGCATTAACAGAAAAAATAAAGCAAGAGCTAGAAAACAATACTGTCGTAATTCAGAATGAAGATCTAGACGAGCTTATAGTTAACATCGAAAAAATATATAGGAGCAAGTTGCGAGAAAACTCTGATGACGATTCGGAACAGTCGGTACAGAACTTTAAAATGTCGAAAGAAATAGTTGAGGCAGTGTCTTATTTTAACACACACGACCCAGAAATACTTTCTAAATTGAAAGACAAAATCGAGAAATATTTGGGCGATTTAAATCGGTTGAATATTAGAGACAAGCAAATGAGAGGGCAGGAGGGATTCAATTTATTCCTTACTTCTCTCTATCTTCCTTTTATGTTTCCCGTGTTTTTGGTTGGCTACATAATTAATTACCCACCTTACAAACTAACTGGTATTATGGCAATAAAACTGGTTAATAGTGATGATTTTAAAGGATCGCTTCAATTGGCGAGTAGCATGATAATCTTCTTGGTAATTTATTTGGGTTGGGCTGTAGGTGTCTCTTTGTTTTTTGGAAAACTGGCAGCCTTAGGGTTTTTCTGTTTGGCTTACCCTGCTGGGATGCACGCTTTGCATTACGCCCGACAATTTTACCGACTAAAAAGTAATTTGAGATTCATGAAATTGTTTATGACTGACGTAAAACGTTTAACGAATTTATCGGTTGTAAGAGAGCAAATTATAGAGGAATTGGAAGGAGGCAGAAAGATTTATTTGGAAACCAAAGATGAATCCACAACGGCCTAATATGTTATTTGCAGAAAATGCAAAACAAAAATATGTCATTAGTAAAATTCGATTTCCTTTGAGTAATCGATCGCTATAGATTTGACCTAATCAAAAACACCAAGAAATGATTAAAGTGGTCAAAGGGATATTTAAAGTGATTTTAGTTTTGTTTGCCGTTCAAGCATCGGCACAAGATTATTTAGATATAGTAGACTTGGGCTATACCTACAATCCGTCTTCTAAATGCAAAACGAACACCACTAGCTTTTCTAGCCTTAATCTTAAGGTTCCCATTCTATTTAAGAACGGCGATGCGGTAATTGTTGGTGCCAATTACAATCTTTTTCATGTTGATTCTGCTGAGACAGAATTCCATTTTTACAATGTTACTCTGCCTTTGGGATTACACAAAGTGTTTTCCGAAAAGCTTTCTGCCGATTTCATTTTATTGAATAGGTTAAACACGGATTTTAATGACATTGATAAAGGTCATTTTCAATATGGTTTGATTTCAACTTTTAGCTATAAAAAATCGGAGAAGTTTAAATATAAATTTGGGCTGTATTACAATTATGAAAGGTTTGGATTGTTTCTTGTTCCGTTGATAGGACTGGATTGTAAGCCTAACGATAAGCTGCAGATCTTTGGAGTTTTGCCTCGAACTATGACTGTATTATATAAGGCTCATGAGAAAGTTGGATTAGGTGTTTCTTTTGACGGGCAGATTGCCTCTTATGCGATGAGATTAAAAGACGGTAGCGATGGCTATGTTCAGCGTTCTAAAAATGAGTTGGCCTTGTTTACAGATATTTACTTTACCAAAGCTTTGGTTTTGCAGTTGGGCGCTGGTTATTTGCTGGGCACCAATTATAAAACTTATGCCAAAGCAGATCAGATGGATTGGGCGATGAGCTTTTTGAAATTTGGAGACGACAGAGAAGTAATAGATAAAATTAGTGGCGAAGGCGCTTATTTTAAAGTAAGATTACTTTATAGATTTGATCTTACCAATGTTAAGTAATTACAATTCAAAAAGTTAATTTAGAACCATGGAAAACAAAGAAATTATAGATTACGGCTTGAGTACGGCCATTGCAATTATTATGGTTGGTATGGGGCTGTCGTTGAGAATAAGCGATTTCTTAAGAATGAAAGAGAATCCTAAACCCGTTTTAATAGGTCTTGTAAATCAATTGATTCTTTTGCCATTGTTGGGTTTCGGTTTAGTATACGCGCTTGGCTTGGAAGGCGTTTATGCGGTTGGATTAATGCTTATAGCAGCTTGTCCGGGCGGTGCAACATCCAACCTTATTAGCAACATTGCAAAAGGCGATATTGGCTTGTCGGTTACACTTACAGCGTTTTCTAGCATGATAACCGTATTTACCATTCCTATAATTGTCAATTTAAGTTTGGCTCACTTTATGGCATCCGAAGGAGATTTATCATTGCCGTTTTTGCCAGCATTTATAAAAATGGTAAGCATTGTTATCGTACCTGTAGCGTTAGGAATGTTTATTAAAAGTAAAAAAGAAGCATTTTCAATCAGAATGAAAAATCCGGTAAAGATTGTATCAGCTGTATTTATGGCAATTATTATCGTTGGTGCAATAGCAACCAATTGGAGTAAAGTGGTAATTGCGCTTCCTATTGTTGGGCCTGGGGTAATTAGTTTGAATGTACTTTGTATGCTTCTGGGCTTTTTTACGGGCAAGGTGTTTAATCTAAATCTTCGACAAAGAATTTCGATTTCAATTGAATCTGGAATTCAAAATGCGACATTAGCGATGGCGGTTGGGCTAATGGGGGTGTTAGCCAATTACCCCGAATTAATTTATGGCCCTGCTATCTACGGAATCTTGATGTTTATTACTGGAGGAATTGCCGCCACTGTTTATGGTAAAATGGTGAATAAACAAGGTGATATATCCGAATCGGTTCAGGAATAAAAGTAGACTTATTTCTCTGTAATTTTCATTACGATCTTATTGTTGTTGGCTCTGCCCGCTGCCATTGCATTGGTATCGATGGGTTTAGTTTCTCCATAACCTTTAGTTGTTAAATTATCCTCAAGTACTTTTTTCGAAACTAAATATGCTACAATCGCAGAAGCTCTGTCTTTGGATAGCGAAAGGTTAGAGGCAGTGGAACCAACATTGTCGGTATAACAAGCAATTTCAATTTTAACAGCAGGATTTTCAATTAGCATCTCAACCATTCTTTCTAGTTCTGGGATGGAACTTGGTATTACATTGGCGCTTCCTTGGTTAAAAAAGATGTTATTCAGTTTAACTATAGCTCCTTTCTCTATAGGCACTAAATAAAGATCTCTCGTTATTTCGGCATATTCTTTCTTGGCGATTAAATCAATATTGTTGCTTTGAGGATAAAACCCTTTTGCTTTTGCTGAAAAACCATACTTAGAGCCATATGGAAGTACAATTTTGTAATCGCCAGCTCCACCAGCAGCACGGGTTTGTTCGGCTGTTGTGCCATCAGGTAGAAATTCATAAATAATCTCAGCACTCATCGGTTCTTTGGTAATTGCATTATACACCTTACCCAAAATAAGCACTACTGGGTCTGGTTGTAATTCTTTATCCAGCGGAATTTGGAAGATATCACCCTCGCCATAAGAGTGGGTATAGCGCACTAAATAGCCGTAATCTCCCTTAGCGGAAATCCCAAAGTTTGAGTCGAAATCGTTCGTGTTAACCATACTTCCCATGTTTTTAGGCTTGGTCCAGTTAGTCCAAGTGCTATCCAAACGCCTCGATACAAAATATCATTGTTGCCAAACCCTCCATGTCCGTCAGATGAGAAATACAACGTTTTTGAGTCGGCAGCTAAAAAGGGTGAATAATCTCCAGTACTAGTATTAATTACATTGCCCATATGGATGGGTGCACCGTAATGATTTTTTTTAATTCTGAAACTTGCAAAATGGTCAAGTGATCCAACGTTTTCAGGTGTGTGAATTGCAAAAAGAAGAACTTGTTGATCCGTGGATAGAAAGCAATCCTACCATTGGGCTTGGTTTGCAAAATTTTCTACTATAATTTCCTCGGGAACAGACCAGCCCTGATCAGTTTTGTGGCATATTGCCAATCCAATTCCGCCAAATTTGCTGTCGGAACTGTAAAGGCCAGATAGTAGTACACTATTTCCATCGGCAGTTATAGCTGTTGCTAAGCTGTAGCCATCCATATTCCAAGGAGGACCCGCTATTTTACTATCCGACCAAACTCCATTTTTATCAATGGTCGACACCCAGACGTCTTCGTTTGAAGGTTCTGGAGCCATGCCTGAATCTAGTTGATACCTCACCCTGGTATAATAGAGCGTTTTACCGTCAGATGTTACTAGAGGAGCATAATCATTGTATTGACTATTAACTCTTGATCCCATGTTTTTACCACGCTCGGGAATTTGTACTGGGTTTTTAGAATTGATAATTCCAATTCCGTCAACCGTGTTCCATTTTTCGTCAAAATTATAAGCGTCGGAATACATTCTAACCCCAAAACATCATACGTCGTTAGTGGAAATTCAACTTGCAATAATCTGCTGGCATCCATAACAGCCTTTGGTGATTCCCCGTAGACCAAATATTCCTTTCCATCAGCATCCAGTAGTATTAATTTGGTAATGGCACCCGGTGTATGGTTCTCAAAAACCACCAACCTATTTACTTTTTGAGGAGTACAAAACTTAACGGTAACAAAGGTTTCTGTTCGCTCTTCTATGTCGTCAGTTTCTTTATAGCAAAGAATGTATGTGTTCTCGAATACATATGGTCTCAAAAACAGATTTTCGGGTTTGCCAATTAATCCTTTCGGCGAATAGTCATCTTTAAAATGAGGTAAACTGCTTTCTCCTACCTCACAAGCCCATTGAATGTCTTCTGATTTCCCAAATGATTGAGCGTGTATTCCATTATAGATACACATCATTATTGCAATGAGAGAAAACTTAAATAATACCATTTTGAAGACAGTCTTGCTTGTGTAGCAAAGATTAATTTAAAGGGTTAAAAGTAAGTAAAATGTGTGTTGAGGTGTTACAATGCAGATGAGTAAAAAAGTTGGATATAGTAAAACTATATTTAAGGAAGGTCAGCTAGTAAATCCATTATTTACAGGCTGTTTGAGATGTTTTTTGAATGTAATTTTTGTATTAATTGACAATATTATTTTTTTGGTATCATAATTGAATAGAGCCCATTTTTAAATCGAATTAATGAGTTTATATCTTTAGCTTTAAAAGTGCAGAAACACTTAATTGGTTATGAATGAATTGGATGTAGTTTTATTTTTAGACGATTTAAATTTTCAGGAAGAAGGGATATTATTATTAATTAACATTTTGAATAACTGGTTGTAAGCAGGAGATTACGTGATAATTATAGGCATATAAAGTGTTTTGCAGTATATTTGTCGACCAACCAAGTTAAACAGAATAAAACTAAACAAATGAAAAGAATATTACTTAGTGCATTTGCAATATGTATTGCAGTTAGCTCTATGGCTCAAACTATTCAAATAGATGGGGTTAAGGGTCGGAAATTCAAAGGTGTCAAGTCGATTAGAGACGGCAAGGGTGAAACGATAAGTGGATATTATACTTATTACGAGGTTGATAAAGGCGAAAAAGGGATGAGGCAATTCGAATTTGCCATTGTAGATAAAGGAGTAACTAAAGTTGTAAATGCTCAAATTGCATTACACAAATCGGCTCAAATTAACAATACTGTATTTAACGGTAAGTTTTTTCTAATTTCTTTTGATGATAGAAAGAATAAGAAAATTGTATTTAATATATTGGACCTTAACGGAAAGATCGTTAAAACAAGAGAAACACCTGTTGAGAAGAAAAAAAATGCTTCAAGTGTTGTTTATCCAGCTGAAAATGGAGCAGGATTTTACGTAGTTCAACCAATTTGGGAAAAAGGAAAACATGGTTATTCATTGTCTAAAATTGACAATCAATTGGCTGAAGTTTGGAGAATAGAAGAAGTTGTTCCAAAAGGAGCTCAACAAATTGCAGACTTAGTTAATAGTGAAGGAAAACTAGTTACGTGGAAAGAGCACGGAATGGGTTGGAAAAAACTTAAGCCATCTATTTTAGGATATGATGCTAACACAGGAAAAAACTTATTCCAGTATGATGGATACGATGGTACAAGTACAATAATGTACAACCAAATTAGGATTTCAGAAGATGGTTCTATTTTAGCAGGTGGTGCTTATGTTGATGGTGAAAAGTACAAGACAGGTAACAATACTGGTATTTACATGCTTAAGTTGAATGCTGCTGGTAAAAAAGAGCTTTACACTAAAGTTAGCAATAAGGAACAAATTCAAGAGTTTCTTAAAACAAGTAGTGAAGGTATCTCCTTAGGAAAAGATAAAATCTTTGTAGAAGATTTAATTATCGATGGAAATGATTTCGTTATCGTATCTGAGATGTTCAGAAAGAAGCCGAACATTTCTCCATATCCTGCACAGAAAATCAGAGATTTACTCACTGGTAAATGGGTTGGAGATATGTCTAGAACAAGTGATGGTAAAGCTCCACCGAAATCAACTTTCGAAGTAATGGACTTTATGTTGTTCAAGTTTAACAACAAAGGCGAGTTAGGCGAGATGAAATGTATTAAGAAAGAAGAGTACAATAGAATTACATTGTATCCTCCTTACCACAAATACAGAGGTGTAACTTTAGCTAAGGAAATGGCTAAACTAGGATGGTTCGATTATGATTTCTGTACAACAGGAAAAAATGGCGAAAGAATCATGGTTTGTAAAAACAACTCTGAAGCTAGAAAGCCTCAAGTGTTTACATATACTATGTCTGGAAGTTATGCTCAAACAAAAGTTAACTTGAAGCAAGAAGGTAAAATTAACTTAGAAGAAGGTAAAGTAACTACTTTCAAAGTTCTAAGAAATTCTCCAGGTAAAATTGGTGTAGCTTACTACCAACGAAAATTAAAGAGAATTACTTTAAACATAGAGACCTTATTTTAGTCCCTCTAAATAAATCATAAAATGAAGAAGATAGTTGGAATAGCGTTGAGCTTCTGCATTTCTTTCTGTGCCATGGCACAGAAAGAATATGTAGAACTTCAATATGCGCAGGATGAGGATGTCTACGTGGTGTTAGATGATAGATTGGTGGGGAGAAATCCCAAAGGTGTAAAAATCGATTTTGAACTTAATAGTAGTTTGAACTTTTTCAAAAGAGGTTATTATACTCAAAGGGTTGATATTGAGCCTGAAACTGTGATTGGCAAAATGAAGATTGATTTGGTTAAAAAACCCAAAGATGCTTCTATTCCTCAAAAAACGCTTCTTATTCCCGATACGCTTTTAATTTCGGACATTGTTACCAACATGGACCAAAGCGACATTTGGGAAATTGTAAATAAGAATTTTGTAAAAAATAATTATTACATAGGGAACAGTATTGCGCTTTTTCCTGGTGCAAAAGATGAAATTCAAAACTCAAGATATCGCCTGTCAATAGAGGTCGTTAAGTCTAAACAAATTCGACATGTATACAAGTCGCCAAAGTTTATGATGGGCTACATAAAAATGCGATGGGCACTTTTGGACAAGAATACGAATGAAGTTACGTTCTTTGAAGAAACAGAAGGCAGTTATTTTGTAAAAATAACCTCTACTAAGGGATTAGTGGTTTCTGAAAAAATGAAAGTAGTTATGGAAGGTGCAATTAGAGAAGCACAGTTCAAATTGATTACAAATGAGACGTTTATTAAACTTGTACAGGAAAAATAACGTAATATAATTATGAAGAAAGAATATCTAATACTAGCGATTTTTTTAGCAGTTTCTAGCCAATTCGCTATAGCACAAAACAGGGCAGTTGTTCAGGTTGAACTAATTGATGAGGATGACCAAGGTAAGTCGAGAGGTTCTGGCAGCGCATTTGAATCGTTTTCTGTGAAATTAAATCCTTTGTTATTTTTCAGAGGAAATATTCCTATTTACGTAGAAGCAAACCTGTCTGAGAAGGCGGCTGTAGAAGTAGGAGTTGGTTTTACGCATAAAGATTACCTTGATATAAACTCAAGTTGGTTTGGCGGTTATAACTTAAATATAGATGAGGACATTACTATTGAAAAAAGTAATATCACTAACGACATAGGAATGAGTTTTCATTTGGGTCTTAGATATTATGCGTCTGGTAGTTCTTGGCAATCAGAAGGTCCTTATTTTGGAATTGATTATAGATTCCAGCAATACAATGCGATCTTAAATGGCTATACAACTTATTTGAATGGAGATTATGCTACGATTTCTGATTTAGATGATAAGTTATCTAGGGTTAACCACGATTTTAAATTGTCTTTTGGATATTTATATTACTTCGAAGACAACGCGTTTATCGAGCCTTATGTTGGAATGGGAATAAGAGCAAGAACTATTGATCAGTTTGGAGAAGTTACTACGGGAAATGTTAGTAGTATCGCTTTTTTCGAAGAAAAAGAAAAAGTTCCGTTTCTTTCATTAGGGATTAAAATAGGTATTAGTTTATCTAACTAGTCTCAATTGCCTGAACTTAGGCCAACTGCCTAAGTTCTTGAGCTTATTAAGGTTTACATCGATCATAATTGTTATTTGGACTATATAATTGCCATAGGATGATTATTTTAGCATCTGCTACATCTCGTGGAAATAACGAAAGAAAATATAACCAGACTTCTAAAAGAAGGCCACGACGAGGCATATTACTTCGTTTACAAAAACTATTTCCACGCCCTATGTTTTACAGCACAAAAAATTATTAGAGATAATGATGTTGCTGAGGACATGGTTCAGAAAACCATCTTGAAAATTTGGGAGAATCGAGATAAACTGGACGAAAACGAAAATATTTATTACTATTTGAATAAAACAGTGTATAATAACTGTTTGATGCATATTCGCTCGGAAGGGAGATTAAAGCAGCGTGAGGATCGTTATATGATGTCTCAGGATAGTTTTGTTAGCCCAGATGGGTTGGCGAGTACGGAACTCCTCGAAATGCTTAATAAAGCATTAAGTGAGTTGAGTAAACAACAACAAGATATATTTAGAATGAACAGATTTGATGGGTTCACGTATAGGGAAATAGCAGAAAAGCTAGAAATCAATCAAAAAACTGTGGAATATCACATGAGTATTGCCTTAAAGAAGGTATATTCAAGTCTTAAAGGCTATGTTAACGTGTTCATTTTAGTATTCCTAGAAATTTTATTTAAAATCCTAGGGTGAAATAGCTTTAATGGCATATAATAGTTGCGATGAAGAATAACGACATAACATACAAGGAAAAAATAGAGAAGTATCTCGTGGAAGAGGCTTCTGTAGAAGAGATCCTAGAAATCAAGGCACTAATTGATAGTGACGAGGAGGTTAAGGGTTATTATCTACAGATGAAAGCTATTGTAGAACTTACTGAAGCTAAAGAGGGGCAAGAAAGAATTAACATCGATCAAAAATTCGAAGAATTCCTAAAACAAAGGAAAACAAGCGATATCGAGAAAGTTGTTCCTATTATTCCAATGTGGACAAACATCGTTAAAGTTGCTGCTGTATTGTTAGTTGCTGCCGGGTTATGGTACGTTACAGGTCTTAAACAAGAAATTCCATCGGTAATTGCACAAGCCACCGATGCTCAAGTTGAACAACAATTAGCTGATGGTACTAGTATTTCGCTGAATAAAAACTCTACACTTTCATATCCCGAATCTTTTGACGACAACGTTAGACTGGTTAAACTAAAGGGCGAAGGCTATTTTGAAGTGGAAAGCGATCCCAATAAACCTTTTATTATAGAGGTAGGCAATACTAGGGTTCAAGTAATGGGTACTAAATTTAATGTGAACGGATACAATACCGATTCTATCGTGGTTACTGTTACAGAAGGTAGTGTGCTTGTATATTTGATGGACGATAATGTTGCTGACTTTGCTACGAAAAACTACATAACGGAAGGTTGTAAGGGTTCTGTAATGAAAGGAGATTTGGCATCTAGTAAAGCACTTAATGATAATTTGAACTTTTTATTCTGGTACGATGGGAATTTACATTTCCAAGAAGAAGCTTTAGGAACAGTGGTTGATAGGCTGAATAAAGAGTGGAATTCGAACCTTATTGTAAGCGACGAAATGCTGCAATGCCCATTTTCTACAACGTTTACAAGTAACGACATCGACTACATCGTAGAGTTGATTAGCCTTACTTTCAATGCGAAAGTTGAATCTACCGAAGCAGGACAAGTTATCTCGGGAGAAGGCTGCCAAAAATAAATACCCCGTTTAATTAATTCTAAAGTTTCATTGCCTAACTTTATTTAGAGTTAATATTATAACGTTGAATTTCAGAATCTTTAAACCAGATATTAGAATAATAAAAATTGGGGTTTTAATGACCCTGTTTTTTATTTCGTCTGCAGTCATTGCGCAATCTAGTCTTAATGTGAGAGTAAGCGTATATGTTAACAATGCGCCCATTTCTGAGATTCTGAGCAAGATTCAAAAAGAAAGCAATGTGTTTTTCTCATACAATCCAAAGCTTATCCCTGCCTCAGAAAAAGCGACCATTAAAGTTTATAATAGAAGCATTAAGGATATTTTAACCACGCTTTTTCTTAATTATAACATCGATTTTCAAGAATTGGGAGACAACGTGATCATTTATAAGGCCAAGGGTAGTGCAAGTATCTACAAGCCCGATTTGCCTTCTATAGTGTCTTCAAAGAAACCTAAGGTTGTAAATAAGAAAACTAACGTAGCGCCTATAAAAGAAAAAGAGGTGCAAGGAGAAAGGCGTTCTGTGTTTGTTTATAATGATGGTAGAAACTCAAAAGGAATCAAAAAGAAGAAGCCTGAGGATGATGGATTACCTCATATTATAGGATTAAGGGCAGATCCAGATACGATTAATCTCGATAGCCTTTTTGCAATTGGGCTAGACACGATTTTTGATCCCATTTATGCACCTCCAGCTGATACGGTAAAACGAAAAGAAAAAATAAAATACATCTTCGAGATTCTGAATACCTGTACCAGGTTCCCTGTCGGTAAAATTGGCATTGATTTTAAGGATGGATTAGAATTTAATCAGAAATTAAATCAACTGGAAGAATATGGCTCAGGCATTGCCATAGAGCAAGGCCGTTGGCGGCTCGGTTTGGGCGTGCAGTTTGCGAAACACAGTGATTCACTTAAAACTTCTCGTGAAGAGGATTCTACATACATTGCGTATAACATTACTATTCTGGATGAAAAGTTTAAGATTTATGGCGCCGACACAATTATTGAATATGTATTGGACAGTGCTATTATTTCGTTGACCGACACGTTTAATCAGCCTTACAATCACCTCAACACCTTTAAATATTTCGAAATTCCATTGTCGTTAACTTACCATATGGTACATAATCCGGTTATATCGTGGTCTATTTCTACCGTATGGACAAATTCATTTTTAATTGGTTCGCCTGTTCAAAATAATTCAGAAATAGAAAGTGCCCAAGATATTTTTAACGGAATTACCAAAAAACATGTGATGTCGCTGGGGGCCACAACTATGTTTTTGGTACACATGGATGAAAGGATAGCGCTAAAATTGGCAATATCATATCGGCACTCATTTAAACCGTTTGAACAAGAAAATAGCTATCCAATAGCGAGGAGATACTTTTTGGGTGTGGGTTTTGGAATAGAATATTTGATAAACAAAAATTAGGGTAAGTTGTTAGTAGTGACATTTAAATAATGGTATGATGATCAGGCTTCAACATGTAATTTTATTAGTGCTGGCGATGTTTGCTGCAGTTAATTCTTTTGGTCAAACAATAGACATTATTTCTATTAATGGAACTTGCGAAGGAAGCAAGCAGGGTTCGGTAGAATTTAAGGTTAGCGGGGGAATTGCGCCGTATCAAGTGGTTTGGTCGGATGGAACCGTTTTTCAAAGTGTTGATACTAGTTCTCGAACCGTTTCATCTTTAGTGCCGGGTATATATGGCGTAACAGTTACAGATTCTGTATTTTCATTTGATACCATTAAGGTTGAAGTTACTATACTGGCTCCAGCAATTGTTGGTAATTTGGTTACGGACAACGATGATGGAAATTGTATTGCTTCAATCGAATCAACGCCTACAGGTGGCTATGGAGGTACATATACATATAGTTGGTCTAGTGGAAGCACAAACTCATTGGTTACAGGGATTTGCGGGGGAGAATATCACAAAGTTGCCATTACCGATTCTGGAGGTTGTGTAGCGTCTTTTGCAGATTCGGTTTATTTAGTAACACCCATTCCAATTGTTCAAATTAATTATTTTAAATACCCAACGTGCAGCGAACCTTGTAATGGCGAGCTTGGAATTGCTTGGAGTACCAATGTAATTCAGATAATTTGTTCTAATGGCGATACTTTAGACCCCCTTGTAAATTCGTCGATAGTAACTGGTTTGTGCGCTGGTAAATATACCATTACAGTGTCGGATGTGTTTGGAGTAGCGGCTACAACCGATTTTGACCTCCTCGATTATAGTATTGAAAAATCGGTATTGAAAATACAGCCTACCTGTGGAGAAAATGATGGCAACTTATATATCGATTCAATAACAATTGTAGGGGGAGCACCACCGTTTACATATCTCTGGGGCGACACTGTGGTTTTAGATTCGGCCGCATTACTATCCAATCTTTCTGCGGGTATTTATACCGTTACAATAACAGACTCAACTGGATGTGTAACAATGAGTACTCATAATTTGAAGGATGAAAACGCATCTACAATATACTTTTGGGGCACAGCAGGCCCTACTTGTAATGACGCATGCGACGGTACGCTTTCCATTTTTGCGAGTAATGCCATTGTAACTTATAATGTTGAATGGTCAACTTCGTTAGTAGATTCGGGCAATACAAACGTAAACTTAATTGCACCTCAAAATATTTGTGCTGGTTTGTACACAGTTACCCTAACGGATGAAAACAATTGTGTGGTAGTTAAGGATACAATTATACCAGATCCCTTGGAGTTTATTTTGTCGGAAGCACATTTTGATGAAACGATATGTAATAATAAGGATGGCAGCATTGACTTAACGTATACTGGCGGCACCTTTGAGTCAGCAGGTGTACCTGAATACCTTTGGAATGATGGCGGCACAAATGAGGATATTTCGGATTTAGAATTGGGAGTTTACATTGTGACTGTTACAGATAATGGTGGTTGTTCGGCCATTCAGCTGGTTACAATTGGCTGTCCGGGCGAATGTGATAATTGGATAGAGGGCACTTTAATTGGCGATGGGAACTTGATATCTACCGGAACAGTGTATTTAATGGATTCGCAGGATAGTATTAGCTACATCGACTCTACCGTGAGTATTGTAAATGGTCATTTTATATTGGCCAATATATGCCTAGGCAATTATAAATTATTTGGTGTGGCACCAGGATATGGAGATACTTATTACTATAGCAACACTGGATTTTTAAATGCGCACGAATTGGAAATAGATTCAAATAGTTGGGGTGGGATTGATTTAGAGCTACTTCCGCCTGTGGGAATCAATAAGCACAATGTAAACGATGGAATAGTGGTTTATCCCAATCCGACAACAGGGATTTTAAATGTTGTTTCTCAGCAGGGTAGGGAGATAATTTCGATAAGGGTTAATGATATTGTAGGCAATACGGTTTACAAAACGACTGGGCTTAATGGGAAATATTTCGAGTTAAACCTTACCAATAAAGAAAATGGGATTTATGTAATTGTGGTGGAAACACCAGAAACTACTGTTGCAAGAAAAATATTGCTGTTTAAGTAAAGCTTTATAAAGGTTGTTAACCTCTTTCCTTCACGAATTTTATGGCTTTCAAGTAATAGTCTTGAATCTCTTCGATGTCATCTGTCAAAGTTTCAACTTCTTCTAATAAGCTTATTTCTTGTTCTTTACTTAAAAAGGATACTTGAGGCGAATACAATTCATTTTCGCTTACCACTTTCATTATAAATTGAGTTCCGTTTCTGTCTAATGGTTTCGATAGGTACTTATCCTCATTGATAGAATGATTCGAATATCCGTGTCTTTCCTTTAATTCATTTACTAAACTCATAGCCTTAGTTTTGCTAAGGCTCAAGTTACGAAGTAATCATCCTATGGTTCCAGTCTAATATTTGAACTTATTAACAAAAGAGTTAGTCGTTTTTCATGATGGTAATTGACTGGCTGTTAGTGATGTATCTAGTGGTTAAGAAGCTTTTAAATATTGATGACTTTCACTATAAAATCACCAGACGTTCATATTTATCTGCCGTTAATCCATCTCCGTCATCCACTTTTAATCGATACATGTACACACCTCTTCCCAACTTCTCACCATATTCGTTGAGTCCATCCCATGAAATTCCTTCAGATCTATAACCTGAAGTAGTTACATATTGATTGATGGTTCGAACCAAATTACCAGCTAATGAGAAAATTTGAATTTGTACTTCTAACTGATTTTGTGGTTGATTGTGCTCAAAGAAAAAGGAAGTATTTGTAGTAAAAGGATTGGGGTAGTTAAGTACATGCGAAATCTCCATTTCTTCGGAGTTAGCTACAACAAACTCTGTTGTGGCAGAACTCGAATTATTTTGAACGTCCCAAACCTTTATGGTTAAAGTGTGCTTGCCTTCATCAAGATCAGTTAATTGGTATTTTACACTTCCCGATTTATAGCTATCTAAGTCTGATTCGTAAAAATCGTTGAGAATAATTGGGTTCTCACTCTTCTCGTCAATAATTGCGGTAATATCATGTCCAATTCCGTTCCCTACAGTGTTGATACCATCATTATCCGAAATATTGGCAACTATATAAGGGTTTTCGTCTGTGGTGCCTCCAATTGCGAAATTTTCATCATTTAAATAAAGCTCAATTTCAGGGCCATTCTCATCAAGCACAGCGTTTAAGTTAGTTCCTCCGATAATAAAATCTGCTTTACTACCATTTGCATCGGTTACACCATCTGCGGCATAGTAGCTAATTTTACCGGTTCCAAACTGATATCCTATGTCTTTTGGAATAACAAACTTGAAACTAAACTCACCGTTTTTCACACTTGCTTTCCCCTTAAACAATATGCTTTTTTGAACACTAAAATATTTTTTACTTCCGCCATCATTTCCAAGTGTACTTAGCGTAACAGATTTGTCGAAAACAGTAGTATACAAAGTGCCATTATAAGATGATTTTTTGACTCCATTTTGATTTCGGATTTCGCCAATAATTTCAATTTCGCTTAAAGCGGTTAAGGTATCTTGAGTTGCAGAACTGCTCCCATTCACTTTAATGTCGGTAGTAACAATATCGTCTTTTGGGTAAGTCAACGTAACTGCAGGGTCGCCCAGTAAACAGAAATTTCTGCTATTGTTTGATGGCGATCCATTTTCGAATTTAGCCAGTCGGAAAATATCTCCAATTCTTTGGTATTCATTGTTTTCCTTCTCAAACATTTCCGCATATAAATACTTGCTTAAAGTAAAGTTTTGAGAAGCATACACCAACCTCGTAGTAGTCATTAAGGCAATGCCACCACCATCCGAATTAAGTAGCACATGTTCTCCTGCCGATACACGTCCTGGATCATCCCATCTACTAAATTCGCAAGTTGCAGTAACAAAAAGAGGTAAGCTGTTTATATTGGTCCAGTTGTTAATATCACTTACTTCCAATACCCTTTCATGAGCCCAGCCCAGTTCGCCACCATGCCCAGTGTAATTAACTATTAATTGCCCTTTACTAACCGCATTGTTAATTGCCTTTTTTACATCTGGGTATCTTTGGCCGGCACTGGTGTTAACTTGAAAGTAGGCATCAAAGAAAATCTTGTCCATGTTGTAATTTTTATTACTATCGACCACAGAGTTTGCAACAATATTACTGTGAGTTGCGTGTAAGTTTCCATCTTCATCATCAGCAATAAACGTTATCCCATTCCTCCAATCTCCTTGCGAAACTGGTCGAGTATAATTTATAATTTTATTGACAACACCATTGGCTTCAGCTAAGTCCTTACAAGGGATTCGTCCAATTCCAATATCTAAATAATGTTTCGCGCCACTTCTCCAAACGCCTTCAGTTGAATCGAGCAAGCCATAGTAATCGTCGGATACATAAGATTTAGTAGGTTCTTTAGACTCTGCTGATTGGTAGGTGGGAATGAAATTAGTGTTGCCGGCAAGTCTATTTTTATTATCGTACGAACCATCTCCAAACAGTAGTAGGTACTTTGGTAAATCCGATTCATCCGTTGCACGTTCGTAAAACATTCTCATAAAATCTCTAATAGCACTAATGTCTTGGGCGCCAGATGAGAATTCTTGATAAACTTGCTGGGGTGTAACAACAAATACACTTAAGTCACTCTCTTCCCTATGAAAGTCGGCCAAAGTATTGGCTGCCGATAAAAATGTTGGATGTGCCACAATTATGTAATCGTACTGACTTAATCCGTGTAAGTTTTGGTTAACTAATTCTTTAACAAAAGTTGGAGTTAAAAAGCCAGAAGTGCCCAGTGCTACAAATTGTTTTAACGAATCTGTTTCCGTACGAAATACGAGCTCACTTCCTGTTAGTTCTGCTTCCTGAACAAATACGTTTGCAGGATCTGTAACATCCCAAATTTTAGTGCTAGAATTGGCGCCGCTCAAAGTAAATTCAGAAATGTTGCCTTCACCTACGCTAAAAACATCTCTAAAGGCCATCTGATTTCCATAGAGTTTTAATTTTCTACGAACTTGTAACTCAATGTAGTTTAGCCAACCTACCCCTGCTACTGTAGATTTGGCATAATCTATACGGATGGTATTGGTTGATTTGGGAGTAAAGGTGGTTTCTAAAATGTCACCTTTATAAAACGCTTGCGTGTATGCTTTGTTAATTGGATCGATACCAATGTATTGGGTATTGGAGTTATTAATTGATACAGTGTATGTAGAAGTCTGTGTTGCACGCGCAATGGCATGAATTTTTATAAATCCAAGAACAGAATTATCAATATTGGGCGTGCTAAAAGAGAAACTGTAACTAGTAGCTACATCGAAAATTTCTCCGTACCATTCTTTTCCTGATTTAATTAAATTAGAATTATCATTATCTACAAAAAGATGTTCGTCGAATGTATTTACAGAGTTCGTAGCATCTTCGGTTGTAGAGCTAACGCTATTAACTCTTTTTCCAAACCCCGATGTGCTAACGGTAAGATAGTAGTATGAATAATCTGAAAAATGATGATTTTTGTGTTTGTAATGTTGATCTGTAGTGTCGTAAGTCCACTTGTGTGGGCCTTCACCGTAGAAAAGGATATAATCACCAGAATTGAAAACACCATCGTTTTCGCCATCAACATAAATGGCATTTTCATTTAAATCATCAATTCGCTTTGCACTATTACTTTCGGGAAGCATGCCACCACCATATCCGAAAATTTGAAGATTTCTAGGGTCAATTTTATCTACATCTACACCTTTTGTTTTCAGATAGCTGTAATCCAGTTTGTAGATGCCATACTTATCCAATTTAAATTGGAACCACTCGCCAGTAGCAAGAACCGATGAATTTGTGAAACTTTTCTGAATGTTTATAGCCTTTTGAATCGATTTTTGAAAAGCTCGAGATTCAATAGTGTAATTAAGGTCGAAGGAAATTAATTTTTCATAACCCGACGAATTCGACTTTTTTCTGATTGGGACAAACGAGGCGATTGCAAAAGGGGCTTTTCTGTAATAGCCTATGTCTTCCGAAATCTCAATAGTATTTCCAATCCCTTTGCTATCAATTAGTTTTTCTTCCGCAGTCGATAGGTCTTCATAGGTTTCATTCTCTATATACCAGCTAACCTTATCGTTTAATTGTACTGCAATTTTTTGATGATACATTGGCAGATCATCTTGAAAATGTGCTCCAGAAAAAGAGAGGTATTTATGTGACTCATATTCAGATGTTTTTTCAACAGATATACCAGACCAAGTTAAGTTGATTTTACCAGCGAATGAGCTGATAAACAGTAGTTGAAGAGCAAGTTGGAAAAGATATTTTTTAAGCATTGAAACGTAAAATTAAGGCGTATTAGTTACAAACCATCATTAGTGGTACAATAACGCTTTAATATGCTATTATTGCCTCACCTTATTACTTATTTAAGGATATGGTTATTTTTGTATTAAGTGAACCAAATAACCTATAAAACCGTTCTATATATAGAATTCTAAATTTGTGAGAATTATCCTTAAAATATGCTTCTTAATAATGGTTATGCCATGCCTCCTTGTTGCTCAAGAGTGGGAATTGGCAAGGGATAATGATGGGGTTAAAATTTACACGAAAGATTCTGAAGCATCGAGCTTTAAGGCATTTAAACTCATTACAATTATTAAATGCAGCGATTTGGCTATTCCTTACGGGATTTTAAAGGATATTGAAAAAATTCCTGATTGGGTTCAAGATGTAGAGAGCATAGAGGTTGTTAAAACGCTTGGACCTGACCATACCATAGAATATCATAAAATAGGCGTACCGTGGCCATTTTCTGACCGGGATATGGTAATTGAAACCTCTTTTGTTTTTGATGGCGACATATCTTTTAGGAAAATCTTGAAGCAAAAACTGAATTTTCTTGATGAAAAAGAAGATTATGTAAGGATTAAGCTGTTGGAAGGCTATTGGTTATTTGAAAAGATTAACGATAATGAGCTAAGACTTACTTATGAAATTATTGCTGACCCATCAGGAAGCTTACCATCTTGGGTGGTTAACTTGTTTATTGTAGATGGGCCTTTTGATACAGTTACCAACTTGAAAAAAATAATTAGAGAGGCTCAGTAATAACTCTTGTAATCAAGAATATTCCGTTTTTCGTTCCGTCGTATTGGATTTTAACCATTTTGTTTAGTAATGAACTTCTGGGGTAATCTGCTTTTAATGAGCATAATACCGCTGTTTTTAAATTCTTATTTAGGGTGTTTTTGTTTTTTTGGGGTAATAATTCCAAAGGATGTAAAAGCAACGCGAGCTACTCATCAACTCAGTAACAAGTAATCAGGTCAATGTCCAATTAGATACTTGCTACTTCCGCATCCTTCTTAACTTTTTTTATTCACTTTAATTGATAGACTATGAAATCTATATGGAAAAACTTTGTCCCATTCTTACTCATAAACTTGTTTGTAATATGTACTTGTTTCAACGTAGAGGCAGGCTCAATATTCGGAACAGTACTAAAAACGGAAACTGGCGAAAGTGTTGCATTCGCAAGTGTAGAACTTACACAGGAAGGAGCTACAGTTATAAAATCTAATTGCGATTATAATGGTAAGTTTTATATAGATAAAATCGCAAATGGTACTTATGGTTTAAAGGTTACCTATAAAGGTTTTTATCCAAAGTATTTAAAAAGTTTAGTTATCGAGGAAGAGATAAAAGAGATTGCGATAAAGGTTGAGTCGGGTACCAGTAAATGTGAATTGTGGTATGTGATAAAATTAATTGAAGAGGTAACCAGTAGAGGCTGTCCTATGCGCGCTGTAAGAAGCGATCCTTTTGGAATTGTGTACAAGGCAAGAGAAAGCAGAGTATTGTCGGAAGAGAATAAAGCTAATTGGGCCTCTCGAAAAACCAATAAAAAAATCTTGAAAAGGGGATGGAGCATGAGCCTTTACAAACAGACGAAGTTGTTTTATATATAGTAGAAGACGATGAAGAATTAGCTGAAGAAACCCCCTTGAGCGTAGAGGAGATTGAGGAAGAAGTTGTGATAAAGCAAGAGAATAACTTTAAGGTTTATCCAAACCCAACTACTGGCCATGTGAGGGTAGAAGTAAATACTGCGGTTGAAAGCCTTATGATAACCAGCATTACAGGAGAACGGATTGGATCAATTTCTATGATTGGAAAAACGACCGAGCAATTCGATCTTTCCAATTACCCAACGGGGGCTTACTTTTTCTCTTTTGTAAACGAAGGAAATATGACAACCAAGAAGGTAATTGTTGTTCGCTAGCTTATCATTTTTTAAGATTAAATCGCCAGCCAAGCAGATTTATTAACTTTTTAAAACATATATCTATGAAAAAAACAATAATAAATACACTTGTACTCATTTTATGCATTATGTGTACTACAATTATTCAAATTCAAGCACAATCTGCGTATGGCTCCATAAGAGGTAAGTTAACAGATGGCGCTACGGGCGAGACGCTTCCATTTGTAAATATTGAGGTATCACTACGAGATTCAATTATTGCAGGAGGCTCAACCGATTTTAATGGATTGTATTATATCAAAGGTATTCCGATGGGTATTTATGACATAACGGCAACTTTTATAGGCTATCCAACCCTTAAAACTACTGATATTATAATAACTGAAGGGCTTCATATTGTTGACCTGAAATTGACTTCTGGTGGAGGTATAAAACTGGATGAAGTGATGATTGTCTCTTTTAAAATTCCGTTAATAGATAAGAAAGGGGGCTCATCATGTGTGGTTTCTGGGGAAAGTTTAAGGAGAATGCCAGGTCGTGGTGTTGCTTCTAATCCAGGTCGAATTAAATCTATTAGAGGAGCTAGATCATCTACACCTGTTACTACAATATCACAACCGTACCATGCAACTCTAAATACCGAGGAGTATATAGGGTTTAGCGATAATACTTTTGCTAGTCCTTTTAAAGAGCCACTTTCAACGTTTTCTATTGATGTAGATGCAACTTCATATAGCAATATTAGAAGAATGATAAATTATGGCACGTATCCAAGGCCAGATGCAGTAAGAATAGAGGAAATGGTTAACTATTTCAACTACGATTATCCTAATCCAGAAGGAGAATATCCTTTTTCTATAACTACAGAAGTGGCTTCGGCACCTTGGAACCCCGAGCATAAATTGGTACATATTGGCTTGCAAGGAAAGCAATTGAATTACGATGAGATAAATCCTAGTAATTTGGTTTTTTTAATAGACGTATCTGGTTCTATGGGAAGTCAGAATAAATTACCATTGCTAAAATCGTCGATGAAATTGCTCATCAATAAATTGGATGACAGAGACCGAGTTGCCATTGTGGTTTATGCAGGGGCAGCAGGATTGGTATTGCCATCAACACCTGTAAGCGAGAAACAAAAAATAATTGATGCTTTAGATAACCTTAGGTCTGGTGGATCTACTGCTGGAGCGCGAGGAATTAGATTGGCCTACAAAGTTGCCAAGGAAAATTTAATTGAGGATGGTAACAATAGAATTATTCTTGCTACAGATGGAGACTTTAATGTTGGCGTTTCTTCAAATACCGAATTGGTTTCGCTGATTGAAGAAAAACGTAACGACGGTATTTTCTTAACCATCGCAGGCTTTGGAATGGGTAATTATAAAGATGGTAGGATGGAACAGATAAGTAATGCTGGGAACGGTAATTATTATTACATCGATAACATTCGAGAGGCTCAAAAAGTTTTTGTGACTGAAATGCGTTCAACTCTTTTTACCATTGCTAAAGATGTAAAAATACAGGTTGAGTTTAATCCTGAACACGTTCAGTCGTACAGGTTAATCGGTTATGTTAATCGTATGTTAGAGGCCGAAGATTTTAATAACGATAAAAAAGATGCCGGAGAACTGGGTGCAGGGCACATGGTAACTGCGTTGTACGAAATTATTCCAGTAGGAGTAAATTCAAGTTTTTCAAAAAGTATCGATCGATTAAAGTATCAATTGAATGTAGAAAAAAAGGATATTGATCCAATTTCCGACGAACTACTTACTGTAAAGTTTAGATATAAGAAACCTGATGAGGATACTAGTAGGTTGATTGTTAAAACACTAAACGTTAACGAATCTGAAGAAATGCCTTCTGAAAACTTTAGATTTTCTGCTGCTGTTGCTCAGTACGGTATGATATTGAGAAATTCAGAATTCAAAGCAGATGCCAATTACAACAATGTGCTTGAATTGGCAAAAGGTGCCAAAGGCGAAGACAAAAACGGTTATAGAATGGAGTTTATTAAAATGGTGCAGTCTAGTGTGTCGTTAGCCAAAAATTAAGTTTAGTTTCTAAGTATTTAAACAAACTAGTTAACAATGAAAAAATCAATATTAGTTACCGTCGTAATTACCGTATGATTTATGAGTTTAATGGCTGTGAAGCTTCAAGCTCAAACGGGTTTCTTAAAAGGAAAACTAACCGACTCTAAAACGGGAGAAGCAATGCCTTTTGCTAATGTGGTTGTTAAACAAGGCGATGTAGTAATTGCTGGTGGTGTAACCGATTTTAATGGCAGATATATTATTGTGGCTATTCCCTATGGGGCGTATGATGTGGAGGCAAGATTTATCGGGTACCTATCCCTAAAAGGGACTGGAGTTAAAATAGATTCCTCTCAAATAGTTTTGGATTTGAGCTTAGAATACATGGGAGGAGTTGTTTTTGATTGCTGGTCATCTCCTAGTTATGATCCACCTTTAATAAGCAAAAAAGGCCGTTCATCAACTATTATTACAGGAGACCAGATTCGACTTAATGCCTGGAAGGTGGCATTAAGTCCACAAAGAAATTTAACGCAATGACGCCCGGATAAGGACTTGTTTAAAAGCCATTGGATTGGCTCAAGTCCTTTTTCCTTTATTCATTATTTGGGTTAACTTCACGTTAACCATATACGAGTCGTTTGTACGATCCAATTTATCTTATTTCACAAACCGAAGGAGAACATGTCCTTGGAACTATACTGATTTTTGTAGTTCCTGTTTTGATTTTTGGTGTAATAATGGTCTTGAAATCCTCGTCAATTCTGGCGTTTTATTTCAACAGAATTAAATATGGTACAGACATTACGAGGGGTAAGTATAAATCTCTCGACAAAATATTATCAAAGTACAACCCTTATTATAGAAAGCTTTCGATTAGAGGTAAAGCAAGGTTTTTGAATAGGTTGTTGGTTTTTGTTGAGGACAAGCATTATTTAGGGCACGAAGGTTTAAGAATTACCTACGAAATTAAAGCAGTAATAGCTTCTGCCGCCATTCAGCTTACTTACGGACTAGATGATTTTAGTTTTCCGATGTATGATTTTTTTCATGTGTACCCCAATACATTTCAGCTATGGTCTAGCGAACATAAGATGAGGGGCGGCACGGCAAAATCTGAAAAAATGTATTTGTCGTGGGCGCACATCACAGAAGGTTTCGACATAGAGCACGATAATTTGAACTTGGGCCTCCATGAAATGAGTCATGCATTTGCTCAAGAAGTAATCGAATTCGGTACTCATACAAATAAGGTAGCAGCGCATTTCCGAGAATGGCAAGAGGCTTCACTGGTTGAGTATTCTTGGATTAAAAAGGGTGGTAAATCTATTTTGAGGAGCTATGCAGCAGCAACGGATCATGAGTTTTTCCCGGCTTGTGTAGAACACTTTTTTGAGTCGCCAGAAGAAATGCAAAGGGAATTACCTTTGTTATTTAATAAACTATCGCTCTTGTTAAATCAAAATCCGCTCAATACTAAAAATAACTATAGGTGGTTGGGGAACGACAGTCTACAACTTACAGATTAAAAGTTTTCTTGGTAATAGTAATATGCAAATAAAAAGGTGCTGTGTTCGAAAACACAGCACCTTTTTAATTAATGTATCAATCCCGTCCTAAATAAAATCCAGAACCTCCTAAATTCAAGTAATAAATGCAACTTTCAGATTTGCTGCGTTATGTGTAAATTATCGAAACAAAAAGAGGACAATTCCTCTTTCTGTTTCGATGGAATATTTACCTTACTGCTTCAAATCACTAAAAAAGAAGTTGTATGGCTCATATTACCGTTAATCAAAGATATACAATCTCCTGTATGCTCAAGGAAGGTTACAATCAAGTTCAGATAGCCAAAGCTATTGGGAAAAACAAGTCAGTTGTAAGCAGAGAATTAAAACGTAATTCTGATGCAAGGAATAACGTTTACAAGCATGAAT
>JABSPQ010000362.1 GCA_013214205.1 Flavobacteriales bacterium | reverse complement strand
ATAATTTCTACTAAGAAATCTCTTTGCCATTTATTGACTCCTTGCATTTTGGAGATAGTACTTTTTATGAGATCTTTACTTTTGGATTGACTCTTGATATTCACCTTAATGATTGCGTTAGAAACATCACTAAGATACTGATTATCAATGAGTTAATCTAATTTTAAAGGAGTTATGTTGCTGGTTTTTAAGTGTTTATGACAAACCTTAACGGACTATTGATCAGAGAAAACGTAATTTTTCCCAAACCAGATGCTACAGAGGAAGAGATTCAATCGGCAATAAAGGCGGCTTATGTTACTGAGTTTACCGACAGATTTGAAAAAGGCTTGGAAACAGTTATTGGGGAGCGTGGCGTTAAGCTCTCGGGCGGACAAAGACAAAGAATTGCGATTGCCAGAGCACTATTAGCAAACCCAAAGATTTTAATTTTAGATGAAGCTACATCCAATCTCGATACAGAAAGTGAAGCGCTAATTCAGCAGAGTTTAACGGAGCTAATGAAAGGCAGAACAACGTTTGTAATAGCCCACAGATTGAGCACCATTCGAAAAGCAGATCAAATTTTGGTAATAGAACAAGGGAAAATAGAAGAGCAAGGAACCCACGACGAACTCATTGAAAAGAAAGGCAGGTACCACCAACTATTTACCTACCAGGCTAGAATTTAATTAACTAAGAGAGTTTCTTCAAAATTGGCGCGAATCTATAAACCAACTAAATAATAACAAAGAAGTTTTTAAATACGTTTGCAATGTTGCATTGGTCTTTTCCTACCTCAAATTGCAAACTTGAGTGTATTCAATGAGAGTGGAGTAATAAAACTACCACGGAATAGTATGCTAGCACCTAACTACTTAACATCCTTCTGGCTACTCACTTAGTTTTATTCCCAGATTTTTAGAATATTCGATTGCACCACTTTTCAATGTATGAGTTTGGTTTTGAAAATAGCTTTTATTTGTATAATCGATAAGATTGTCGTAGCCATGATAATCTATCTGATGTAGTTTAGAAATGCTCTTGATAATCTCTAACGCTGATGTTCCATTATTAACAGAATCCGGCGAATATATCGGTGTTGTTATCAGAACTAGCTCAATGCTATTTTCTTTACATAAGTTTATAATTACATTAAGGTATTTCAAATCTATTTCGTTTGCAATTGAAGGCTCAAGCAAATATTTAAATTGTGCCGTTTCTTCTAAATATATGGTACCCTTATTTTCGTCAAGCAACTTATGACTTTGCTTTACAAGGGCAATTCTATCATTATATTCAATGTATTTTATAATTGGCACTACCTTCCATAAGTAGTACTTCCATTTTGGGAGATTGTCGGCAAATACATCTTCATATTTACTACTTTCAAATAAAGGAAGAAAACCGAAGAAGTGAAAGGGTTGATTTCCTAGACCTAATGGAGAATTTAAGCTATAGCCGTCAATATTTAGAATTAAAGTATTGATATCATTAGTCTCTAAAAACTTAGAAATCACCACATAATTTTCAGAATACCCTCCGCCAATGCTCCCTAAATTAATTCCATTTTTATCAAGATACTTGTCCAGTGTATTAATGTCAACCATGTTATATGCTCTGGAAGATCCCAAAACAGCATAGTCGTAGCTTTGTTCATTTATGTAATAAAGCCAATCAAGTTTAGCGCGAGTATGGAAAGAATTAGATATAAAATAAGAAATTGGGAAATTTAATAAGTATATAATTACCAGCAGTAATAAGCATCTTTTTAAAGGTGTTCTCATACAAATTAAAATTGAAAGTAGATAAACTCATCACTATCATAAAAGCTGTGGTTGAATACAATTATGTAAAGAAGGCATGCATAAAAAAGACTTCTAAAAACGGGTGATATTTGTTCCGGAATTGCCTCTAGCACATGTTTTTTATTGCGAGAGCTCCATTCTGCCAATGTAAAAACTAATAATAATGCCAGTAAATAAACAGGCCGAATCTCAGGTATACTTAGTATTGATAAGTCAAATAGTCCTTATAAATACAATCCAATATAGAAAAAGTATTATTGGAAGAAATATTGCAAAGTCTAAGGAATTGAAAAGCATAAAAAACTATTTTTCCGTATTGATAATTTCCATAAAGATATTAGTAGAATAATTCCATATCAATGAAGTCTAGGGTTTCTTCATTAAAATAGCAAATGTAATTATTCAATGCATTTCAAAGTTCTCAAGTTCTATATTAGTGAAAGTACATCCGGTTGGTATAAAAATAGACAATTGGACTTTGAACATAGACGTTTATTTTTATTATTATGTTTAACATAAAGGCGTGTTTTGCCTAAATAAATTACATTAATCCAGTTAGAATATGTAAAATGAGGCTAGATATAAACATTTACCTCTGAAGGTAATATTTCGATAACAGGAATACCAAGGCAAGTCCTCAATAGAACAAGCTAGTCTTAAATTAATCACCTATCTTGTACTAGGTATGATATTTGCCATGTGGATCGGCATAAAATATTATTCACAAATCATATAAATAACAATGGCACGTTAATACAATCATGAAAGAAAACAAGAAAGATACTCGACGTCAGTTTTTAAGAAACGCATCACTTGCCATTCTTTCCGTAGGTGCGCTACCACAATTGCTTAAAGCAAATGAATCTAAAGGCACACCAAATAAAAAAAGCCTAGCGAACTGCGAACTTTCTACTCAAGATGCATACGGACAAGGCCCTTTTTACACTGAAAATGCACCAACCATTTCCGACAATATGTTGGCGGATGAGAGCGAAGCTGGCCAAAGAATAATTATTAGCGGTAGAGTTTACGATGTTGGTTGCGAAGAAGTAATACCCAATACAATAATTGATGTTTGGCACGCGGATCATACTGGCGCATACGATAACAACACCTATAACTTAAGAGGGGTAACAACCACTAACGATCAAGGCTTTTATATTTTTGAAACAATTAGGCCAGGCTGGTACCAAAACGGTGCTACCTACCGACCGTCGCACATTCATTTTAAAATTACTCCTCCCGGTTTCGATCCATTAATTACCCAGCTTTACTTTGAAGGCGATCCATATATAGAAGGTGATTTTGCCGCATCCAAAACAACAGGAGACTTCAACGCACTCAATAGAATTATTCCGCTTACAGATAATGGAGCTGGTGTTTTAGAAGGAACTTGGGACATTGTAATTGATGGTGATGGAATTGAATTAGGAATGGAAGACCTTCGCCAAGACAAAGGAATTATTTATGGTATAAGTCCAAATCCATTCGCCAATCAAATAGAAATTAACTACGGAGTTTTTCAAAGATCCAAAGTTAGTTTATCTGTATTCGACCTTCGTGGAAATAAAGTTGCCGATTTAGAAGAACAAATATTATCGCCGCAAAAGTACAGCGCCAGATGGACACCAGATTCAAGTTTGTCTAACGGACATTATTTTGTGGCTCTTAAAATAAACGACCTTCAAGTTCATTATCAGAAAATAGTTAGACATAAATAAATATTTTGTCATGAGCTCTCAACTTTTTAGCAGCAATAAAAGTTAACCAAACTTGAAATTCATTAAAAATAACCGAATAAGATTCCGCCAATTCAGCCTTGCCATAAGCTGCCTTTCCACGGTACTTTTATTATTGTGCTCCGCCCCTGCTTTTGCCCAATACAAAACCAACTATTTTAATCAGGGCAAACAAGAACTCATCAAAGGCAATTACACCAAAGCCATCGAGTACTTTGGCTATGTAATAGACGAGAACAATTTTGACGAAGCTTACTTTTTTAGAGCGCATTGCAAAGAAAAATTAGGTGATGTAAGAGGAGCAATAATAGACTACACCAAGTGCATTCGAATCTCTCCATATCACAAAGAAGCCTATCATTACAGGGCTTTAGCCAGAAACCAGTTAAACGATTATCAAGGAGCCTTTCAAGATTTCACCTTTTCTATCTCCTTAGATTCTAGCAATTGGCGCGTATTTTTTAACAGGTCCCTAACCTTTCTTGATCTTAAAGACTTCAAAAAAGCAATTAAAGATTGTAACAAAGCACTCGAATTAAATCCGAGCATAGGTCAAATTTATGTTGCCAGAGGAATTGCTAAAACAGGCCTGAAAGAATTCGAAAATGCCATTTTAGATTACAACAAAGCCATCGCCACCGACGAATCTAACTTGTTCGCTTGGATAAAAAGAGGAAGTTGTTACAGTGATATGAAGCTATATGAAAAGGCCCTTAATAATTTTGATTGGGTAATTAATCACGATTCATCTAATGTGGATGCCATCTATGCAAGGGGCTTGATGTATAAACAAATGGGGGAGATAGATCTTGCCTTAAAAGATTTAGATCAGGTAATTCTGCTGTCGCCAGGTTTTACAGTGGCAATTTTTAATAGAGCAATCATAAGAAGTGATCGAGGAGAATACGAAGCCGCTTTATCCGATTACGACAACATACTTGCCAGAAGTAAAAACAACATATTGGCCTTGTTTAATCGCGCTGTGCTAAAGCAAAAAACCAACGATTTAAAAGGCGCTGTGGAAGATTATACCATTGCCATTAATTTACATCCCGAATTTACAGATGCCTATTACAATAGATCCGCATTACTTAGCCGCCTAAATAATTATGAAGCCGCAAAAAGCGATAAGCTAATGGCAGAAGCAATAGGGCGAGCGCAAGATGCACGGAGCGATCAAGCCAAGCAACAAGAGTATTTTAAGGTTAAAAAACTCAGAAGTCTTTCTGGACCACAACCAGATACAAGCAAAAACAAAGGATTGGTGCAATACAATTACGTTGATGTAGAAATAAAACCGTTCTACTTATTGGCCCCAAGCGACAACTATAAGGGCAAGCACGAACTTTACGATGCCTACAGTAAGAATAACTATTCATGGAATTTAATTGGCTTGGTGCCCTCCACCTATATTGCAAGCAAGGAACAAACTCAGAAAGAGTTGAACACACTCGAAAGCATTCCTGAAAACGAAAAAGCTAGCGCCGGATTTTTAGTAAAGCGAGCCATAATATATACCTACCTAGAAAAATACAACGAAGCTTTTGCCGACTTTAACCAAGCTATTAAACTCGATCCCAAAAATATACTGGGCTATTTCGGCAGGGCAAACGCTCGATTAAAATACAGAGAGCTTTTAACAGAATTCGAATCTACAGGCAATTTCGGTGCAACAAATACTTCGTCTAATTCTCAAAACATTTATACGAGTATTATAGACGATTACAACAAGGCAATTTATTTAGACCCCACCTTTACTTACGCTTATTTTAATCGTTCGTATTTAAAAAGTTTATCGGGCGACTTTACCGAATCCATATCCGACTTAACAACTGTGCTTCATCTAAAACCTGAATTTCCCGAAGCCTATTTCAACAGAGGGTTAACAAATTTGTACCTTGGTAATAACTTAATTGGTTGTGCAGAGTTAAGTTCAGCTGGCGAACTAGGGTTGAATGAAGTTTACAACATCATATTGAGATATTGCACTCAATAAACAATAAGCACTAATTCTTAACGTTATATTCTATCCGCTAAAACCGCCCAATTTTCAGATTAAAAATCAACCGTTTTTACTAGATTTATAGATATCTCTAAAATTAAGTAGTTTTGTAGTCGGAAAACTACTTTTGAAAAGAAGGCCGTGATAACCATTATCGTAATTTAACGTTAATGATAAATACAAATTAAAAACTTAGAATGGGGAAATCGCAAGAAACTTATAACAAGAAAGAAAAAGAAAAAAAACGTCTTAAGAAAAGAAAAGACAAAGCATTAAAAAGAGAAGAACGTAAAGAAAACTCTTCAGGTGGCGGTTTAGAAAACATGATGGCCTACGTTGACGAAAATGGTCAAATTACAGATACCCCACCAGACCCATTAAAGAAAAAGAAAATCAGTGCAGCCAGCATTGAAATAGGAATCCCTAAAAGAGAAAAAGAAGAATTAGAAACTGTGAGAACGGGTAAAGTTGATTTCTTCAACGATTCTAAAGGCTTCGGGTTTATCTTAGAAATAGGAACCCAAGAAAAATATTTCGTTCACATCAACAACATGATCGACGATATTAGAGAAGGAAACAAAGTAACTTTCGAAGTAGAAAAAGGTGCTAAAGGACTTGATGCTGTTAAGGTAAAATTGGCAAAATAAATCCTTCCCCATTATAATATTAACCACTCAACATTGTTGGGTGGTTTTTTTGTTTATACCCGTCGTTACTACCAAGAAAGGCTCAATCCTCTTTCAAATAGCACTTCACTTTGCACCACAATCAAATAAAATCAAATAATTTTATGGAATAAAAGAAAAACTGGCTCTTATCTATAACCATTCCCTTTTCAAGTTTCTAAAAAAACTAGAAAGAGGAGAAATCAAATTATATGATAAAGCCATTCCGTTTTTTACTCGCCCTTTTTGCTTCGATTTTAATTTGCCTCAACACATTTGGGCAATCACCCATCTTCAATTCTAACCAAACCAGTAATTATGTATTCTTTAATCCGGCTTTTGCAGGATCTCAAAGATGCCCGCACGTAGGTCTAAACTTCTTGGGGCAAAACAACAAACATTCTTTAAACAACACAGTTGCTGCGGAGTTCGACACTTACTCCGACAAATTAAACGGGGGAACCGGCATAACCATTCTCAGCGATCAAGTTGGCAAATTCTCCAACACCTTTTCTGTTGGTGGACTATACACCTACACTATTCCGCTAAACCGCCAAGTTTCTATTAGAACCGGAATCAACCTCAATTACAACCATGCCAAATACAATTTCTCATCATTTAAAAACCGATATAGTTATTTAGATCCCGAACAATTCGTCTCGAACAAAATCAGTTCTAAAAGTTATTTTTCTGGAGGAAGTGGTATCGTAATCTATTCTGAAAGGTTATTTATCGGATTAGCTCTCGATCATATTAATAAACCTGTGGAAGCAAGGGCAATCAATTCTGCTATGAAACTTCCGATAAAGTTTTCGGCTGTGGCAAGTTCAACATTCGGAATTAAAAATCGACTCCTCCTCCACCCTACACTCTTGTACGGTTTCCAAAAAGCAAGATTTTACATCGATACACTCAATATTTATTTACAAGACGCCACCCAATACCTTTCATTGAATCTTCAATTGAGCTACTCCGATATAATTGCAGGAGTTGGATATAGACACATGTTTAATCATCAACCTACCTATCAAATTCATGCTGGATACAATTTTAACATGCTCGAGATTTATTACAACCTTGGGATCTCACCCTATCAATCATCCGAAAGTGTTTCGGGCATCACATCCTTCCATCAGTTTTCTTTCGATTTTAACTTCCCGTGTAAGCCCAAAGCAAAAGTATTTCGATTGGTCAACTGTCCTTCCTTTGGTGGTGTTGTATATTCTCCTTCATACAGTCAACCTTCATTTCACCAACCTGCTGCACCCCCTAGCCCCAAAAGTGCGAGTAGAAAAACTTCTGCAAAAACACTTACCGCCGGAGAAATAAGCGACTTCGCAAAATGGGATTTATGGAAGCAACTTCAAAAATCAGATTTAGGGGGTTACCACAACCTATGGAGAATTAAACCACGAGACAGGTACACCGTACAGGTGGTAAACGAAAACAAACAACCAATTGTAGATGCCTCGGTTGCACTTAAATCGTTGGATGGAACTATAATTTGGAAAGCAAAAACCGACAATACTGGCAAGGCCGAATTATGGGCAGACCTCTTTGAGAAGAACAAAACGCCACATTACATCGAAATTTCTCATCAAGAAAAAGAGTATCGATACGATGAGGTCAATTCATTCCAAGATGGAATAAACATCGTAGAAATCCCTTCAGAGTGTGAATCGCCAAATCAGCTCGACATTCTTTTCGTTGTAGATGCAACAGGTTCAATGTCGGACGAGATTAAATACCTTAAAACAGAATTCGGCGATATAACGACTCAAACAAAAGCAAAAAACGAACATCTTAATTTGAAATTGGGCAGCTTGTTCTATCGATGTCTCAACAATATATACGTTACCAGAAAGTCCAGTTTTTCAGCAGACATCAATCAAACTATTGAATTTATAAAAGAGCAAAGAGCAGATGAAGGAGGCACGGAAGCACTGGAAGTGGCGCTTACAGAATCTGTAAATGATTTTAATTGGAGCGACCAAGCCAGAGCAAGGCTCTTGTTTTTAATTTTAGATGAACCCCCTGGTAATATCGACAGCATAGTTGAAGAATTACACAGTGCGATTGCATTGGCAGCCGAAAAAGGAATTAGAATTATTCCGTTGGTGGCAAGTGGGGCAGATAAAAGCACCGAGTATTTAATGCGCGCCATGGCCTTGGCTACCAATGGCACCTATGCTTTTTTAACCGATCATAGCGGTGTTGGAAACAAACACATGGAACCTACCACAAACGAATATGACGTTGAATATATGAACCTGCTAATTCTAAGGTTAATTCAACAGTTTTCGAAAGTGCCCTCTTGTCATATAAATGGTACGAGCGACTTAGAAGGTATTTCCGACACCACTTTTGTAGAGATTATAGAACATGTAATTCTGGATTCCTCAGATATCACAAACATTGTTAACCCAGATACCGTTCAACTAAAACCAACAGAATCGTTAAACCTAACTTCGAGAAGGGACAAAAAAGCAGCCGCAGAAAAGCCACTTACACTAACTATTACGAAAAGCTTTAAGTTTTATCCCAACCCCACTAGCGGCCCATTAACAATTGAAATTGAAGGAGAAATAAAAGAACTCTTTCTATCCGATATGAACGGAAAATTGCTAGAACGATTCCAAATTAACAATCAGACAAAAACAGAAATAGATATAAGTCGCTACCCCGATGGCCTTTATTTAATTAGCTACCTCAACAATAAAAAGTGTGTTAGCGGTAAAGTTTTAATTGCACGCAACTAAGCAAGCCAGAGAAAGAGTGAAGGTAAAGTACTGTTATGCTTTACTTTCGCTTTTCTCTAACTAAATCCATTTCACACCTATTAACGCAAGCCCATTACAAATTGATAAGATTCCTTTAAAACCTCCGTTAATTACTTTTATTTTGCATTTACTCAGCTCAATTTTACCTTTTATATCATGAAAAAAAATATTTTCCTTATAGCTTTTACCTCTGTCATTTTATTGTTGGTTGCAACTGCTTGTAATAAAGAAGAAGATGATGCAGCTACCGTTCCAATCTGCGATGGATCGAGCCCAACTTACAATAACACAGCAAAGGCAATTGTGGATGCAAATTGTATTTCGTGCCATGGTACAGGTTCATATAAAGGCGACTTTACCAGCTACTCGAAACTAGAAACCTATTTAACCAACAACACCTTTAACAACAGGGTAGTAACATTACAAGACATGCCACAATCAGGAGCATTATCGGACGCCGACTTAAATAAGCTACAATGTTGGGTAGAAAATGGCTACCCTGAAAACTAATTTATAGTTAACGGCACTCATTTTATCGATATTACTCGATGATTCATACTCAAAATCCGCATGTTACGATAAAAGGTGTGAATAAAATAATTTGCATCTTTTTTTATAAAGTTATCAACAAGTTGATTTAAAAGTTATCTTTATGCCTTAATTATAATTTATTATCATGAGTAACGGAACAGTAAAATTTTTCAACAACGCTAAAGGATTTGGTTTTATCACCCCAGACGAAGGTGGCAAAGACGTATTTGTTCATATGAGCGGGTTAACAGACGAAGTAACTGAGGGAGACAAAGTTAGCTTCGATGTTGAAGAAGGTCAAAAAGGACTTAACGCAGTAAACGTTAAAGTTGTTTAATTAAGAAACAACTTTTAAGTACTGAGAAAGCCTGTCATATATGACGGGCTTTTTTTATGGGAAAAATTACGTTTTAGGAAGAATTTGAAGATTTATTGTCGTTTTCACGATTTCAATCATCCAAAATTCAATTGATTCTCTAACAAAAAGCAGTTCCGAAGTCGACGAACCTTAATGATTATTAGTCATTAACGACCAATTTCCCTTTTGCAATTAGCCTATTAGCACTTTGCAACTCGTAAGTATAGATTCCCGAAGAAAGATTGCTCCCAGAATAGCTAAAATCAGGGTTTACATCATTCAACTGATCAACCAACTGGCCTGTGATACTGTAAACACTAAAGTTGACCTGGTTTGCAGATTCGTTATTAAAGTTAATTCTTGTCGATTCGTTAATGGGATTAGGATAAACAGAAACGGCACCATCAGAATATTCGGCTTTCATGTTCAACGGCTCAGTCGAAAATTGAAGTTCAAAACGGGCATTAGTGCTCGACTTATCAATCCAAGTTGTGTAGCCATCATTAGCTTCAAGATCTGTCATAATACCCTGTTCGGTATCGAACAAAAATACATTGCCAGTCTCGGGTATTTTATACATCAATTCCACACCTATTGTGTACACGCCCGAAATATCAACCACTGCCTTTAAAGGAATGGTATAATTATCGTAGTTATCGGGAAGCGACGCAGTAGACATTTCTAAATTATCTTTAATTACCATAATGCCAGGCGCACCTGCTTGAAACGAATACATTTTAAGCGCTTCTTTCTTTGGGTCGTATGTTTCTTTGCCTTCCCCATCAAACATTATTAACACCTCGTCGCTAAAATTATTTATCTCGCTTTTAATAGACATTTTAACCGCAGTTTTTGGAAAGAATGATGATTTAACAAATACGTTCTCACGTGTAGTTTTAGCACGTTCCGGAATAGTTAAAACCGGATTTGAAGCGGTAGCATGAATCCAGAACGCATGACCAGAAGGAATAATGCTGTCTACATTATTTGTGCCCGAACTGGCATCGCCCACATAAATACCATAATTCCCTGCCGTAGTATTATACATGTAAATGGTATTGTCAATATTAACCTTGTTACCACTAGTAATGTCGTTCCAATTGATGGAGCTTGGAAAAGGGTTTCCAATAAAATTCCATCCATTTTGATCTTGATCTGCGTCATTATTATTATACGAAATAGATGGCGTAGATGCACCATTAAAAACTTGTTCGCCAGTATTAGGCACTCCAACAACATCTATAATGGCCTTATCGGATGCTAAATAAATACTCACACCATAGGCATCAACCGAATTGGTTGAATTTGTTGCTGCCGCCCATGCCGTAATACTTTCTCCTGTGTCGTCGCTCTCGTCGTTATAATATACAGAAATAAAACCTCCACAACTCGTACTAGAAGCATTAATAAAACCACATGTTGGGTAATCATCTTGCCATTCGGCCAAGGTAGAACCTACAATTGGCGAAGTAAGCTCTCGCCATCCTCCATCCAAAGAACCAAGGTCCATATATCGTTGCCACGTAACATTCCCAGAAAGCACGCCTTCGCCTACTTGGGCAATACAGGCAGTATTGGAAGCTGTAGATTTAAGAACAACATTTCCCCCGGTTGCATAAGTACCATCTGTAAGTAATAATATATTCGCAATAGTATCAATTCCGTCTGTATTGGTAACCGTATTAGCAGAATTATCAATTGTAAGATCATAAAAATCTATTGCTCCCTCTATACTCTGAGCGCCACTTCCATCAAAGATAACTTCTCCCGAACGTTCTGTAAAAGTACCTCCGTTAACCAAATGCCCTGATATGTTAAGATCGTAATTACTTGCCGACACATCAAATGTAGCACCTGATTCTATGTATATGCCATCATTATCCGCCGCTGCGGTAAGTGTAACAGTGTGTCCACCTACAATTACTACAGACTCCGATACAGCAGGCACATCACTTCCAATCCAAGTAGTAGTTGTACTATAATTACCCGTTTGTTTCGAACAGTTTTGAACTATTCCAATGGCTATATAATCTCCAGCTGCAAGCGTAACAGTAGTAGTTTCATAAATTGTTCCAGACTCTAACTCTAAACCCAAAATTGTACTTCCACTTGTAAAATCACCATCCGCATCAATCATAAGAACATAATCTGCATAACCAGAATTTGGAATAGGTAAATCATCAATATCTACCTGAATTGTTACCGTACCTGCATCACCCGTTTTATCAACTCTCCATTCTCTAGCAACTCGTTCAATACCCCCATAAACTTGTACGTCTGTATTTGTCCAAGATGCAATATTTCCTCCTTCATGCGCCCACATTATATATTCATTATTCTCAAGCCCAGAAGGAGTTTTCATTCTTAACAAGTTCGCCGAACTAGCTTCTGTTTGTTGATGACTCACACTACTCTCCCGACCAATTCCTGCAAGATCTTCATCATGAACAGCTTGGTAAGAAAAATAATCGTTCGCAATAGTAATCCCATATTTATTACCGAGGTAATTCTCTATAATAATTCGTTCTGCATTATTTAAAGTGCTATTGTATATTATAAACTCCGCAATGTCGCCAGTAAAATGCTCGTTAGCCCCCGAGTATGTAGACCCTAGAGTAATACTTCCTCCTATTGCTTTTTGTGTGTACGACATTGATGTCTGAGTTTGTGTTCCATCCTCATAAACACTTGCCCCAGCATTATCTAAATCCCAACCAATCATTTGAGTTCCCGACACAGCTATACCGGTACCATGAAGCGAACCATCATAAAATGCACCAATAGAGAGTCCACCATGATGCCCTATTATCAATCTACCAGTTTGTGCATCGAATATTTTTTCCTGCGATGTAGACGAAGTATTGAGAACTAAAAACATGGTATAATCAGAGGCTGAATTTGAAAACGAAGAAAAACTAAAATAATCGTCCGACCCATCAAATGTAATACAGGATTTCCCATTAAAATTTGAACTTACTTCATCCCAAGAAGGCTTATCATCCCCTGTGGCCTGATCTACATCCGTATTATTTCCTGATTGATCGTGCCATTCTTGTACCGTTTGACCGTCTGTAGCCAATGTTGTTCCTGCATTATTGTACGACTGCTCATCAGCTCTTAGCCAAAGAATGTTGTTAGAACTTGTCCCAACACCTCCAGGACCAGTTTGCCCATAGAATACATTAACTTGAATAACCAGTATAATGACTGTGAATACTATTTTTACCCATCCAGATTGCATAAATCTATCTATTACGTTAATAAAATTTTTACTCTCTGGCCTGCTGGTAACTACTTTACGACGAAAGCAATTCAAAAGATTCAATATTTAGCTCCTAACGCTCATTTTACTCTATAACGCTACCAATTAAACGTTTCAACCAAAGTTACAGCCTAGCATATTGTTCGTTATATTTGAAAAACAATTATTAACTCATGTTACGCAGTTATAAATGATAAATTTACTTATGGATGTTGAAAACTTATTGCAGATTTATCAGGAGGGCTTAATGGCCAGTTCTTTTCAGGTAACGTGTACAGGGTTATCAGATATTACAGACAATGTAATAAGTCATGATAAATTCACTCGACTCTTATCTAGTGGTTT
>JABSPQ010000361.1 GCA_013214205.1 Flavobacteriales bacterium | reverse complement strand
TCACAAAACAGATAAACATGAAAAAGGCTTTAATAGTTGGTCACACCTTATTTCAATGCTTTTTTGTCATTTGGCTAAAAGTCAATCCTTACGAGATATAAGCAATGGGCTTCGCTCAGCTACAGGCAATCTTAATCATTTAGGGAATGTTCATCCTCCAACAAAATCAAATCTAGGCTATCAAAACAAGCATAGAAACTGGGAGGTTTTCAGAGATTATTATTTTGCTTTATCAAATCAATTAGGACAGCACCCCGGTTTTAAACAAGTAAAATTCCGGATCAAGTCAAAAATATTTTTGTTAGATGCCAGTACAGTCAATTTATGTTTATCTCTGTTTGATTGGGCAGAATATAAAACAAAAAAGGGGGCTATAAAACTACATACATTACTTCATTTTGATGGGAATCTACCTGCTTATGTCAAACTCATCAATTGTATCCTGCTTTAATTTAATTAACTGAAACAATTCATATGGCTCACATTGCTTTGGGGTATGTATAACTTGTGACTACTGCACATAACCTCCTTTTTAGCAGGTTGTTATATAATGCTGATTCGTTTTTAATTCGGCTACAAACGAACCAAATTCCGACACGGTTGGGTAAGTGGTTACCTTTTTACCCGATGCCATGTTTACAAATGTTATTTTAGAATCTCTTTCTACGTTATCATCCGACACCACAACTCCTCTAATTTTTGCCGTATTGATGAATGCACATTCAATTGCAAATTTGTAGATATCTAAATCTCCACTACCACCTTCTCTAGCAGAGGAAAGAAATCCATATTTCTCGTTTGGTCCCAACACCAAACCAATATCATCGGTTGGCGAATTTATAGATGTACGCATGTTTTGTGGCCTACCCCAATCCCCTCTAATCAAATCGGAAAAGAAAACATCAAAACCTCTCATACTACTATGCCCTTTGGATAAGAAGTACAAACGACTGTTGTTCTTTATCATAAAAGGTGTTACTTCATCGTAAGCCGTATTGATACGAGGGCCCAAGTTTTGCGCAATCGACCAAGTATCGTCTATTCCCAACGTTGAAACATAAAGATCTAAACCGCCAAATCCACCCTCTCGATCGCTCGAAAAATACAAAGCGCTACCATCTTTAGAGAAGAAGAAATCTGGTTCGTAAGCATTTTGCCCAACACTCCTATTGTGCGTTGGCTCTAAATCAGAACATTCGCCCTTTACAATCTGCCCTACATAAATATCGTTGTCTTGATAAACATGGATTTGTTTATCGTCGCCAGAGAATCCTAAAATAATGCCATCCGCTTTCATTTTATGAGTCACTAAATCGGGGCTATTCATTAAATCCACAGGCTTACTCCATTCCCCATCTTCTTTTATGGTGGCAATTAAAAACTTTTCCTTGTGCCCACCTTGAGTTGATTCTATGTATGCATTATCTTGTTAGGTGTAAATAAGAATGGTCATGTTCGAATCTACAATCGGGTTAAATTCAGCTTTATCCGTATTAAACTGAGTGCCCAAATTGGTAACAATGTGTGGAGCAGCTTTATTTTCTTCAAAGAACAAGGCATTGATGCAGGTTTTAATTTCCCTATTCATTACTTCGGAAAGAATAAAACCAGAATACGACTTCTTGATTTTCTCTTTAAAATGTTCTAATAATTTCTTGGCTTTTTCGTGCTCTCCAACAAAGTGATAGGCTTTTCCTAAAAAAAACGTTTTTACAATGGTATCTTTCGGTATCGACTTAAGCAGCGAAGCTTCAAAATATTCTATCGATTTCTTTTTGCTTATGTTGCTTTTATTAAAGTAACACATGCCTATTTCGTGATACAGAAAAGGATTTTCATGGATCACTATTCTTAATCAGTTCGTAGTTTTTTATGGCAGTTTCGTAATCTCCTTTGTAGTAGATGTCCCGCTCCTACTCTAGCCGTGCTGCATTTATCTCGGAATAATAAACAAACTTGGTGTAGTTCTTTTGCTGGTATTTATCCTTGCTATAATCGTAGGTAGATTTCTTAATACATTGAGGGTAAGCAGCCTGGCTCGCTAACAGTATTAGCACAGCAATTGTCAAAATATGTGAGAAAACTTTGTTTCGTTTTGACATGTTATTTTATCTCATCTCAAAATAGATAAGACTATGACCCACTGGTGAATGACCGCATGCCAATTGTTAACACTGATGTGTTAGTAAGGAGAGCTTGAAAATTCTAATATTTTTTATCGACTAATGTTAAACAACTCGTTTAAAACTGGCAGACAAACTAGGTTTTAGAGGTACCAATTCGGGATGAAAAAGATGCGATAATATTTCGATGCCATCTATTAACAATGAACTGGGTTGTGTAAAGTATTTTGAATCGACTACATAAACCTCATTGTTAACAACCGCTTGTAGAGTTTTCCATTCTGGTTTTTCCTGAACAACTTTCATTTCCTCTAGCGCTTTATCTGGTCCGAAACCACATGGAGAAAAAACCAATACATCGGGATTGTATTCTTCCAAGGTTTCCCAGGTAATGCCCATCGAAGGCAAGTTGGTATTAGAAATTTCATCTATTCCGTTAGACTCTCTAATTTGATCTGGAATCCAGTGACCAGCATTAAACAAAGGATCAATCCATTCTATAAAAGCTACTTTTCTAACAGGTGCATTACCTAACCTTGCTCTGTTTTTCTTTAATCGTTCGCTAATATCTTCTCTCAGGATGTTTCCTCTTTCTGGTACTCCCAGTTCTTTGGCGACGAGATCAATATCATCCAACACATCATAAAACGATTTAGGATTAAGAGAAATAATTTTAGGCCGATTTTTTAATCCAACTAAACTTTTGGCAACTGTTTCGCTATCAATTTGGCATACATCGCACAAATCTTGAGTAAAAACCACATCTGGGCTGAGCTCTTCTAATAGACTTACCTCAATTGTGTTGAGGCCTGTATTCCCGTGGTGAGCTTCCTTTACTATTTTATCAATTTCTTTACTCGATAACCTATGACTATCGATTACTGATTTTAAAACAACTGGTTTATCAGAATCACATTCGAAAGTAACACCTAATAAATTGTCGTTAAGCCCTAAATCTTTAATGATTTTAGTAGCCGCCGGTAAAAAAGAACATGCCTTTAACATAGTATTACTCGCTTTAAGTTATTTGTATTGAGTAAAATAAATATAGAGTTATTAAATCCAATATCAGAGTGTTGTTATTCGTAAATTTGTTTCTTTTTCAACAAGTAATTAAGAAGTTATGAACTCAGCAGAGTTACTCACAGAGATAAAGAAACGGCGAACGTTCGGCATCATTAGTCACCCAGATGCTGGAAAAACAACGCTTACAGAGAAACTGCTCCTATTTGGTGGTGCTATTCAAACTGCTGGTGCGGTAAAATCTAACAAGATAACCAAGTCGGCAGCATCGGATTTTATGGAAATTGAGCGCCAAAGAGGAATTTCGGTTGCTACTTCTGTAATGGCTTTTGAGTATAAAAACGTGCTAATTAACTTGCTAGACACACCCGGTCACAAGGATTTTGCTGAAGATACTTACAGAACGCTTACCGCAGTGGATTCTGTAATATTAGTAATTGACTGTGTTAAAGGTGTTGAGCAACAAACAGAACGTTTGATGGAGGTTTGTAGAATGAGAGACACTCCTGTAATTGTTTTTGTAAATAAAATGGACTTAGAGGGTCGCGATCCTTTTGAATTACTTGATGAGCTTGAAGAAAAACTCAAAATTAATGTTAGACCACTGAGCTGGCCTATTAACATTGGTAGAAATTTTAAAGGGGTTTATAAATTGTACGATCATTCACTCAATTTATTCAACCCTAATAAAACAGAAATAGAAACTGAGGTTGTAGAAATTAAAGAATTAACTGATCCGTTGTTAGATGAAACGATTGGAGAGAAAGACGCAAATCAACTTAGGGAAGATATTGAATTGATTGAGGGTGTATATGAACCGTTTTCGGACGATTTGTATAAGGATGCTTTGCTAGCCCCTGTTTTCTTTGGAAGTGCAGTAAATAATTTTGGCATTGAGGAAATGCTGGATACTTTTTTAGACATTGCCCCTTTCCCTGCTAGCAGACCAACGGATGCTAGAGAGGTTGAACCAACGGAAGAAAAGTTTACTGGGTTTGTGTTTAAAATACATGCAAATGTAGATCCGAAACACCGCGACAGAATTGCTTTTTTAAGGGTTTGTTCGGGTATGTTTGAAAGAAATAAGTTTTTTCACCATGTTCGAAATGATATGAAGATCAAGTTTTCGAGTCCAGTAAATTTTGTTGGACAAAGAAAAAGTATCATCGATAACGCTTTTCCAGGGGATGTTATCGGCCTATACGATACCGGTACTTTTAAGATTGGCGACACGCTTACCGAGGGAGAACAGATCATGTTTAAAGGGATTCCGAGTTTCTCGCCCGAAAAATTTAGGGAGTTGGTTAATACGGATCCTATGAAATCGAAGCAGTTAGATAAGGGTATCCGACAGCTTACTGAAGAAGGTGTTGCACAGTTGTTTATTCACGAAATGGGACAAAAGAAGGTGATTGGAACCGTGGGTGATTTACAGTTTGAGGTGATCCAACATCGACTTCAACATGAGTATGGTGCTTCTTGCCGTTTTACTTCTTTAAATTTCCATAAGGCTTGCTGGGTAACTTCTACAGATAAGGCTCAATTAAAGACATTTGAACAAACTAAGGCAAATGTTTTGTACAGGGATAAGGATAAGAATTTGGTTTTCTTAGCTGATTCGGCTTGGATTTTAGAAACTACTCAGAAAAAGTTCGACAAATTACAGTTTCATTTTACTTCGGAGTTTAAGCTCGAAGAAGCTTAGATTTTAAGTTTCAAGTCTGAAGTTTTAAATAAGAAAAGAAAGGAAGTCTTAAATGTTAAGTCTGAAGCAAGAAAGGTTTAGCGTTTTCTGACTACTCCTCGACTACTGAGCCGAGGAGGTTTAAAGCAAACTAACAGCAGTTACCCTCTTTTTTATCGTAGCAGCCACAATTACATTCGGGACCACAGTTACAACTTTCGGGAGGGCATCCGCAAGCGCACCACCCCATTCCTTTGTTGAATTTATCTTTTTCTTCATCTGACATGTTGGACATCTTTTCTTTTAATCGAGATTTCCATTTATGGCGACCCCAGCCTTTCTTAGAACCACATCCGCCCGAGCAACCGCCTTTACCGCTAAAGCTGCCAAAAAGAATTTTACAAAGTGCTAGCAAACCAAGTGCGTGCAAGTAATCGAGTTCGGCAAAGCCCATTAAATCTGGAATTAACCAGTTCCACAAGCGCATAACGATGTAGCCAAAAGCAAAGATGCCAAACACCCCCAACACACACCATCTTATACATTTACCTATCCAATATTTCATGATTCCTTTTATTAATCGTTAATCAACTCGTCGTAAATTCCTTTTAATCTCTTTCTCAAAAACAATACAGCATAACGCTTTCTAGATACTAGCGTATTTACCGATTCTCCTGTTATTTCAGCGATTTGATTAAAGCTTAAGCCATCTAGTTCATGCATTTCAAAAACTTCGCTTTGCTCCTCAGGAAGTTCCGAGAGTGCTTCTTTAATTTCTGCTATTATTACTTTACGAGCAAACTCACCTTCTGGGCTTGCGCCATTGGATGGTAAAAAGTCGGCTATGTTTAAAGACTCACCTTCGTCGCCTTTTTTAGCTGCAATACTTTCTAACGATTCTGTCTTTTTCTTTCTAAAGAGGTCGATGATGCGATTTCTCGCTACTCTAAACATCCAAGAAGAAATTTGATCAATGGGTTCGTTTACCTGAACGGTTCGAACTAACTGATAAAAAACGTCTTGCAGTATATCTTCTGCGTCAATAGGGTTTCTGACTTTACTTTTGATAAAGTTCAATAACCGCGTTTTCTCTTTTTTTACAGCTGTTTGAATCTCTCGTTCCTGTTCAACTGGCATGTTTAGTATTTGCATTGTTGCTTCCATCTACTTTGATGACGGATGGCAAAAAGTAATATTTTAATCTTTTACGTTTTTTCAAAAATAAACTTTAATTGGCTTATTCTGCTGTGCCCCGACCTGAAGACGGGGCAAAATGCATTTCGTTTAATGTAACATTTTTATATACTTATTAACTCATGTTACGCATCATTAAACCACTTTTGCTAAATTGGGTGTTAATAACTGTTGTACTTCGGTTGTTGCTTTTTCATTGCCATAATATTTATGTAGCGTTTTAGGCAAAAATGATTTTTACTCTTCCTTATTTTAATCAATTCAAACCGATTGAAAGCTCCGATAGAAGCTATAAAATGGCTTTTTTGTGTAGTGCTGGTTCTTGATGGTGATTTTGCAAAGCACGTATTGGATTTGATCGACTTATGATACTCTTCTACTTTCCATCTTTTTTTATAGATCGTAGTAATTTGTTTGCTATCCGCACCCAGGTCGTTAGAAGCTA
>JABSPQ010000360.1 GCA_013214205.1 Flavobacteriales bacterium | reverse complement strand
TGGCAGATAGTTTTTGTGATTTAAGAACAAGAAAGATAAAGACTACATTTTTCACACAAATGAATACACTATTAGATTGGAATAAAATAGGTTCTATTATAGATCAACACTATAAGAAAGGTAAAAGCGCAACAGGTAAGGCTGATGATCTAAAACTGATTAATGGGTATGTAAGCTATTATACCGACGATACGATCAAATCAATTTACTGGAATGACAAAAAAGAAATCATATTTTCCTTTTTTGACACGGTACAAACCTTTAACTATACTGCAAGAAACCCTACCCCATTAGAAGACAAATGTATAGATGCTCGTGTAACAGTTTAAAATCTTATTGACGATCCCAAGAAAGGAAAGTTCTTCAGGCATTATCCAAATACCAATCTCAACGTGGTTCCAATTGAGTTAGAAGGACAAATATTTATTTATGTATTAACTGGATCTATAGAATATGGTGTAGTTCCTATTGGCAACGATTATCTACTATGGTTCAATGAAGTAGAAAAATTAAAAAGAAAAAATTGCATAAATCATATTTGCCATTGCCAGCTTTGGGTAAAGAAGAAACGGCTCATTCGTACGTCATTGGTACATGTATTGCTCGTTCGCAATAATTCTTAATAAAAAAGCATACAAAAAATCCTTTAGACTTGTAATTGTTATTCTTGTTAAGAAAACAGATAAGCAGAAGAGAAGGTGAACTAACAAAAAATCTAATTTGCCTTAGAATTATGCCTTGAAATAGTCCTTCTCTTCTTATTGATTGCATCTCCAATTAGAATTCTAAGCTAACCATGCTTATTAAAGGATTTATAGTACAACTAATTGCTTATCCATTTATTCATCTTAAAAACTAAAGTATGAGATTTTCTTCATTTATCGGAATTGATGTTTCAAAAGCTACTCTTGATGTTCATCTAGCATTTAAAGACGACATCAAAAATGGCTTTCATAAGACATTCAATAACACAATTAAGGGTTTTGCAAGTATGCGTTCATTCATAGAAAAGAAGGGAGCTGACGTAAGTCATTCATTGTTTTGTTTGGAGAATACGGGCGACTATTCTTTGCTCTTATCTTATTACCTGTCTAAAAACAAGCTACATTACCATCTAGCCAATCCTTTAACGGTGAAGCTGTAAAAAGGTCTTCTGAGAGGAAAAACAGACAAGATTGATGCTGGAATGTTAATGATGTATATCTATTTAAAAAGAGAGGTTATCGAAGAGTCTTCTTTCCCTAGTTTATATATTCTTAAACTCAGAAATTTATTCACTTATCGCAAACGACTTTTGAAAATGAAAACAGCACAACAACAATACATCAAGTTGCTATTACAGACAACTGAATTGATTGACAGTAGTAGCCTTATTGACTTATGCAAAGAACAGATAGAAATAATTAAAGCACAGATCAGAACTATTGAGAAACAGGTTGATGAGGTAATAATGGCAAAAGAATCTCTTCAGAAAAACAATGACCTGATTCTATCAATTCCAGGTGTGGGTCCGGTATTAGCGGTTAACTTATTAATCACCACTAGAAACTTCACCTGTTTTGATTCTGGAAGAAAATATGCAGCCTTTTGTGGAGTAGCTCCCTTTGCCCACAGCTCTGGAACTTCAATTAAGGGTAGGACTAGAACCAGTCCCATCTGTAATAGGTACATAAAGGCTCTTTTAACTAGTTGTGTTACTTCCTTGATTAGCCATGACGCAGGAATAAAACTTTACTACGAACGAAAGACGGAGGAAGGAAAAAAACATTTTGTAATAATTAATAACATCAGGGCAAAGCTCATTAATAGAATCTTTGCCGTAATTAAAAGAGGACAACCATATGTACAACTAAATTTTAACTGAAAATAATTTGGAATAGTCTTAGAATTCAAGGCATCTGAATAATTCAGATAAAACTACAGCTTAATTTTTTCCACACATACCAAGCCGCTCCTTTTTCTTTTCAAGGAAAACTCAACTTATGGAATGCTTACTAGAGTCCGCCAAGGGGCGGGCAAGCGCAAAAAAAGCAAGCCTTGTTTTATCCGCCCGTACCGAACGTTACGTTCGGGCGGGTGGCTGAATTGTTCAAAGGCCAACCAAGAATAGAATTAGGCATAGTTCTTTTTTTGAAGAGCTTTCAGTATTACGCCGTTATCTAGGGCAATAGCCATTGCAAGATGGCTTTGAGTTCCACTTTGAACAGAGGAACCTAATCTACCTTCTTTTAACAACCACAACATCTGATATCTTTTTTCACCTCCTTCCTTTAGGTTAAGACAAAAAAAAGACCCCTTCCTTGCAGAAGGGGTCTTATCAAACATAAATGCTCAGGTTTTGACCTAATTCACAGAAAGTATCTGTGATACGTAAATATAACGAAATATTTCTAGAATATTGCATGCTATACTAATGTTTCTAGTTATAAAGCGCTATCCCTCTCTTATCAAGGCCTCCAAAACCGAATATTTACAAATCAGGAACTATTGCTTTTAAATGAATCGATGACGCGCTTTCTAACTTGTTTCGCGTTAAAGGTTTAACAACATACCCACTTACCTTTTCGTAAGTTTTCGACATATTTATGTCTCTACTATCATTAGAAGATGTAAGTATAATAATGATAGTATCGTCACAGATGTTCAGCTTTCTGGCCTCATCTAAAAATTCGAACCCAGTCATTACTGGCATACCTATATCTAATAATATTAAATCTACTTTATTTGTTTTCAGGAAATCGATGGCGGCATGGCCCCATAAACTTCGTGATTTTTTTTGCAAGATTTATTCCCTCAATGAAATACTTCGCTAAAAAAATTGATATGGAATCATCGTCCACCAACAATATTGAATTAAATTTCTGCATCACTAATTGCTTTGTAATATTAATTAACAATTATTTCTCCTACCTCGGCTTTTATATACGGGGGTATTTCGAGAAAGCAAATTGGTTGATTTGAACTTACCCAATGAGAAAACATACATTTCAACTTTATCGCCTAAATAAAACAAATCTTACAAGTTTTCGGTTGTTGTTTTTTTACGTCAATTCGCTTAGCTGAAATCTACTTTCCTTTATTTAAAGGTGTTTTAGAGACGCAGATTAATATTAAGTTGAAAAATATAACTTTTTTACACTTTTTATTACATGTACATTATCTAATCAAAAGTTCTAAAAAAGGGATATAAAAGGGTTTTTGAAATCGAATAATAAAAAAGGGAGCTGTGGGGCTCCCTTTTTTATTATTCACACCAACGAGTAGGTCATGTTATTTGCACGCGACTTCCAAAAATTTAAGCGAGCTAAAACTATAAGAGATATTTGGAGTGTCACTATTCAAAGTTGGAGTATGACAACTTTGATTTATGGTGTGAAAAGCTGGAGTTGCAGCGAAGTTTTTAATTACAAACGCCATAACTAATATCATAACGAGCAGAACGATATTAATCATCTTTCGAACCTTCTTCATCGACCGATCTGTCATATTCATTTTAATTCCAATCATTCATCATTCTGTTTGTTAGTACATATTACGAACAGAAATGCCCACTTCATAACCTTATTCGACAAATGGTAACATTTCATCGATTAACGAATAAATACGTAGGAGATACATAGGATTATGCAGATATGCAGCGCGATTTTCTACAAAGAAATGATTAGTTCGCGTTGCAATACAATGCAACCTTTTGTTTACAAGGTTCGCATCCAAAGTCGATAGCAGATTGCCAATCGGCACAAGCTTTAATTGAGTTTTTCTGTGCCAAATAAATATCTCCTCTAAGCTCGTAGAAGAGATCTTCCGAATCCAGAAGCACTTTGTCTTTAATTAATCTTGTGCAATCTTTTAAAGCGGCATCAAACTGTCCCAATTGATTAAGAGAAAAGGCCCTATCATAATAGATCAGAAAACTAGGGTACTCTTGTTCCAGTGCTTTATTAAAACATTCCACTGCTGGCTTATGATCTGAAAGACCACTATAAGCAACCCCTTGGTAATGCATATAATATGGATTATCGGGCACAACGGCAACGGCTCTTGTTAAATCTGAGAGCGCCGTACTGTAGAGTTTTAATTCCAACTTAGATAGTCCGCGGTAATATAGTGCCTCGTCATTAAGGCGGTCTAGTTTTAAAGAAGTTGTGAATTTAGACATGGCCTCCTCGTAATTTCCCAGATTAAAATAATTTTTACCGATTAACAATTGCGCTGCCAATATTGTAGGTTCTTTTTTAATTACCGCATCCAAATAATTGATTGAAGTCTCAAACTTACCCTCTTCAAAATACAATTCGCCTAATTTAAAATGAGGCATTACATTACCGGGGGCAATGGAAATTGCTTTTACATAATTTTCAATTGCAAAATTGATCCGATTTTCCAAATGATAAACCTCTCCTATTCCAATGTAGGCATCAACATAATCTACTTCCAATTCCAACACATCTTCAAACTGCTTTCTAGCATCAAGGTATTTTTCCTGATAACAAAGTATATACGCTTTAAGTGTAAGCGCCTCTAAATAAAGTGGGTTAATTTTTAAAACCTTGGCAATATCTTTTTGTGCTTCGTCGAGCATATCGAGTCTTAAATAAGCCGAACTCCTCATATACAAAGCTCTTTCGTTTTTGGGATAAGCATATAAAACTTTATTGGAAAGGTTAACTGCTATTTGGTATCGGCCTTTATCAAACTCATCTTGAGTATTTGCAAGTGTAATGTCTTGTCCGAAATGTTGAATATGAACAAACGAAAGTAAAATCAGAACTAAATATTTCATGGTACCAAGTTACACTATGATTTTACATAATGCATTGTTTAACAACGAGAATAATCTATTTAACATTCCACTCCCCTTACCTACTTAACGCTAGATGTTTAATGAACAATTAATTCTGAAAAGTTTTAATCAAGAGAATTCCTCGAAGCTCTGCTTCGGGGTTTAGAAACTAAGTGATTATCTTTGTCTTATGAGTGAACATATTCATAAGAGGCATAATAAGAGTTTGTTGTTGTTGTATCATTTAGTGTGTCCAATCAAATGTAGAAGAAGCATATTGTCTGATCGTGTAGAATTAAGTTTGGTTGAAGTGTGTATAAAAATTGAAAAGAGGTTTGAGATTAAGTTTTTAGAGATTGGTTCAGATGAGAATCATGTTCATTTTTTGATTCAAAGTGTTCCTAT
>JABSPQ010000359.1 GCA_013214205.1 Flavobacteriales bacterium | reverse complement strand
CAAAACGGGCGCTATACGAGTATCAAGTCAATGAAGCTAGAAGGGCGCAGTAAGGTGGTGTATTTTGAACAATTGGATTTTCCTGTTGTCATTATATGCCAAGTCTTCAAAAACGGAGATGATACCGCTGTGCTCTATCTAGCTTCTAACGACCTGGGTGCGGATAGCAAACAAATTACTACGATCTATAAAAAAAGATGGAAAATAGAAGAGTATCATAAGTCGATCAAATCCAATACGTGCTTTGCAAAATCACCATCAAGAACCAGCACTACACAAAAAAGCCATTTTATAGCTTCTATCGGAGCTTCAATCGGTTTGAATTGATTAAAATGAGGAAGGGTAAAAATCATTTTTGCCTAAAACGCTACATAAATATTATGGCAATAAAAAAAGCAACAACCGAAGTACAACAGTTATTAACACCCAATTTAGCAAAAATGGCTTAACGATGCGTAACATGAGTTATTCAGCTAATTCAAGAAGATCTTAAACACAATCAATTGGTTTTTGGATTGGAGAAATTGGGTTTTAAGCGAGAAGGGTTTCATTACTTAGGAATTGATGGTTTGGTTTCTAAATTGATGCAAGTGCCAGAAGGGAAAGAAGAAGATCTTTTTGGTGAGGAATACTCAATGTTAATGAAAGAGGTGGTGCACTACGACGTTTCAAAAAACCACGAAGAACTTCGTCCACTTGCCGAAGCTGCCTACGTTTTATTGAAAGACATTACTCTGAAAAGCTAAAGCAAGAAATTCAACTTACAGCCCCCAATAGCCAATTCAAAGACGAATAGAAGACATTCATCGGTGAAGTTTTAATTTGGCACGCAATTAACCGACACTTCTAGTTGTTTCACCGATCAATTTAAGATCTCCTAAAGTAGTTCACCGTTTAAAATGGCTCGTTCACCGAAATTACAAGAGGCTTCAACGTAAGCCACCTATGTTTTTTAACATTAGTAGATACATTGCAGTGTAAATTTCAACATGAATATACTGAAGGAAATACTACTAATTGAAGACGACGAAACTACCTTGTTTTTAACACAGGAAATAATTCGTGGAATGGGAATTGTCGAAAAAGTAACTGTTAAAAGAAATGGATCAGAAGCAATAAACTATCTACTTCATAAAATAATAAACGGAAATCAATTTCCCAAAGTAATATTTGTAGATGCGAAAATGCCCATTATGGATGGATTCGGATTTTTGGGAGAGTACAATAAACTTAAGCCGCTTTTAGGTCGACACCCCTCTTTAATTTTTATGGTTTCTTGTGTTCTAGTAGATTTAATTAGAGATAAAGCAAAAGAATTAGGCATAGATTATTGCTTGACTAAACCGTTAATTTGTGATAACATTAACAGTGCATTAGAAAAACTTTCAATTTCTAACGTAGAATACAGCAACATATAGCGTTAACACAATTAAACGAGCAGGGGATGAAGCAGGATTTTGCATGGGATGTAAAGTGGGATTATACGGGTAAAATCAAGGAAATTTTGATGGTAGAGGACAACGCAACAACAGTTTTTCTCAACAAGCGAATCATCGACAAAATGGAGATTGCCGATAAACTTACCATTAAAAATGATGGACAAGTGGCCTACGATTATTTGGTTGAGAAAATTGAATCTGGTAAAGATTTTCCCGATTTGATTTTATTAGATCTTAAAATGCCAATAATGGATGGCATTGAATTCTTGGCAGCTTTCAGAAAAATTATCCCGAAAGAAGTTCAACCACCAGCAATAGTTGTTTTAACAACTTCTACCTTGGATGTAGACAAAGATAGGGTAGAGGAGTTAGGTGTTTCGCTTTACCTTAACAAAGTACTTACAACAGGCACAGCGTTTCAAGCAATTAGTAAAGTAGTAACGGGGTTTTAATTTGTCTCAGTACAATTAGCTCTAATAACGAGTTTCTTTTGTAAAGTTTCTCCATTTGTAGAAGCAATTATTACATATGTTCCAGGCTTAATATTTTGCTCTTTGTCGATAGCAACAACCGTTTCCGATTCATTAATCAATACTTTAGAATAGTATTGCTTCCCTAGCATATCGTAAACAACCACCAATACCTCTGCATTGACAGCAGAAGTAATCATTATTTGGGCTTCACCAATGCAAGTAGGATTGGGAAGAATCATAATATCGAACTTATTAGGCGATTTAATACTTATCGCAACAGGGCTAAAACATTCCGAGTTTCCGTAATAATCATTTTGTCTTAATCTGTAATAGGAAATACCGAAATTTGGTTCACTATCATAATAAATATAATTATTAGCACTAGCGGAAGTTCCCGAACCTGTTACATATGCTATCGGCGAGTATGAAATACCGTCAATAGATTTTTCAATTGTAAAATAATCGTTTTGGGTTTCTGTTGCAGTTTGCCATTCAATTACAACATGCTCATCAACTGCGGAAGCGCTAAACTGAAGCAGCTTAATTGGCAAAGGGTTTGAAAACCCATTGCTCACGGCCCATTTAGAAAAAGAGTCTATTCCTGTCAGTGTTATGTAGTCCGCATCTCCATTATTTGTCCAAACTCCCTGCTCGTAATCCCATGTACTTCCACCATCTATAGACCTCCACAAAGCCATATCTGTATCCGATATTTGTCCATTTAATTCGCTATCAAAAAAAACAAATTTCATCGTTAAATTAAGCAATGTATTGGTGGATGGAATAATATTATAGCTTCTTAATATAGAAGTATTCCCAATCCCTGTTTCTTCAGCAGGGGAGCGACTAATAAATGTAGCCCCTGGTACATTAGCTGCTCCTGTAATTAATGATAATCCTGTTCCTGCAATATCAGAATACGTCGTATTATTTGTCGACATGTTTATACTGAATGATATAAAACCAGAAGTTCCCTGTATGCAATCGGTGCTACTTTCACCAGAAATTACTCCTGTATTGCCAAGGTTAATCGAGTTGCCATTTAAGTCAACATCACCTCCATCAGATTCCATACTCATAGTAAGTAAACTAATAATATTTAGATCATCATTTAAAGCAATGGCATATCCATTTGTTAAAGAATTTGAAAACGTAATGTTATTAAAGGTTTCTTCTCCACCTATTTCTGAAATTGATTGAGCCATGGAACCATTAAATATGACGGTGTTATTTCTGTGTGTAAATCCAGTTGAAGCAACAGAATTATTGTTCGTCCAATTACCTGAAATACTAATCGATGTAGGGTTTGATCCATTTACTGTTCCTTGAGAAAAGGAATCACCGTTTTCAATTTGCACATGGTTAAATTGCCAAGTTCCGGTACCTGATAGGGTGGTGGTTCCATCAAATCTTACCGTTCCACCAACAGATGTGAAATCAGACGCACTTGTCCATGTTTTGCTGTTTTTGAATTGAATAAAGCTTGTGCCGCTTTGTAAAAATGAATCACCTGATCGCAACGTTAAATCTCCTTGAAAAACAAGAGTTCCAGTAGACGAAACATTGAAATCTATATAGCCGTCGTTGTCCGATTTAGAAACATTGTTAACCAATGTTACCGTCCCCCCAGAAATATTAAATTGAGCGTTTTCACTGTTCTGTTTTTTAAAGGTTGTAAATCCATTATTTATGAGAGTACCACCCGAAACATTAATTATAGCAGTGTTGGCCTCATTACTCCCATCAAACTCTATCGATCGAGGATCGCCCGCATTAATAATTACAGTTCCACTGGTCATTGTAAAAGTACCGTTTTTATTATTCTTCCCTTTTACTTTAAACTTTCCTTTGTTATCCGAATTGCTGTTTACTGTTAAGCTGGTAGTTCCACTCATCGTAAACGAGCTGCCTTCTTCAATTTCAAAGTTTTTTTCAATATTAATTGTTCCTCCACTAAAAGTTCCATTCGAACTTTTAGAAAACTTGAGTGATCTTTTATCATCAACAAAAATCGATCCTCCTGTCATAACTAATGCACCTCCATTTCTGAATAGAAGACCTTTTTTCCCCTTACTAATTATTAACGAGCCACCATCAATACTTAACAAACTACCTGCGTCAATAATTTTTACATGATCCGCCGTCGGTTCTACTTCTAAACTACCACCGGTGGTTATATATAGAATTCCTCCTTTCGAAATTTTGAGTTCGTTTTGTTTTCCTGCATTAGAACTAAGTACAGGGTCGTTTATTCCTGGAGTGTAATTAGAACCGTCTATGTATACCAAATCACCGCTATTAGGCTTATCTCCATTATCCCAATTAGCCGAATTAGTCCATTCCGCATTATCAGAACCGTTCCAATAACAATCGTTACCATATATGGCAGGGCATAGCACAACACAAATTATTACAATATTCCATTGTAACAACATATTACTAAACCAACCAAGCTTTAAACAGTACACCTCTGTATTTATAATACTTGTTTTTACCCACTGCAACTGCAGTAATCATATAGTTATAAATAAATGTACGAATGTCTTAACATGATATTTAAGGTTTTCTGCAAAAATGGTAATGTAATCTGTAGAAGTTCAATATCAACGGTAATTGGTTGTATTTCGTCGGTTAAATACAGTCTAATACTATTGGTGTAAAATCCATTTATAATTTAAAGAGACATTAAAAGGGCCTAACTAGTACTGATCATAAGTGCTCACAGTTCTAACAGCCATTTGAAATTTACGCGCGTCAAGCGTTTTTACGATATACATAGAAATTCCTAACGAAGTAACTCTGTTAATATCCATTTCTAATTCCGAAGTAGTTAGTACTGCAATGGTTGGAGGCTTAAATTGTTTTGGTACCAATCTTCTAAAGTTTTCGAGGAATTGAAAACCGTCCATTACCGGCATATTCAAATCAAGAAATATTAAATCAGGAAATTCTTCGCCCCTCAAATTCTTTCCAATTAAATAATTGAGGGCTTTTTCTCCATTAGTTTTTATAGTAATAGCTTCGGTTAAATCCATCTTTTTAATAAGACGTTCATTAATAAAAATAGTCGTCTCGTCATCTTCAATTAGCAGTATTTCATTCAGTTTTGTCATGGTTTTTGATTTAAATTAAATAGTAATAATTATTAGAAACAATTCAAATTGAATACAGGCAGGAAGCGCATTAACCAACTTCCTGCCTATAGTCAAACGTGTCCATGTAATAAATTACAAGCGAGGCTGTTGGTTCACCTGGATTTTACAAGTCAGACAAATAGAGGTAAACCAAGACACAGTAGTTTTAGATTAGGAAAGCATAATTTCACTAATCTTTTTCTCCTTAACTTTAGATGGCTCTGCTTTAGGGATTTCTAAAGTCAAGATGCCATTTTCAATTCGGGCTTTAATTTGTTCCGAATCCACATCTTCAGACAGAATAAAGGACCTTCTAAAAGTCTTGGTCTCGAATTCTTTCACTGTATAATATTTAGATGGATCTTCAGACTCCGTTTTTCTCAATCCCGATACACGTAAAATACCATTGCTCACTTTATAGGAGACCTCATCCTTTTTATATCCCGCAATGTTCAATTCTATAGAAAACTCATCTGCGTTTTCCGTAATATTTGCTTTGGGTTCTGCTTCTTTTGAGATTAAAGCTGCCAAACGGGCGTTCGATACTATTTGAGCTTCCAGTATAGCATTTGATTCCAATGAAACACTTACCAAAGGCTGCTTTGCTGGTACCGCCTGTGGCATTGTATTCTGGTAAACCAACTGTTGCGATGCCAAATTAGATTGTTGCACCCCATTAGCATAAATAAGTGGTTCTGCTCGTGCAGGTTGAGGAGCTACATTGGTATACGCCAAAGGCTGCGTACTTAATGTAGCTTGCGACAATGTATTCAAATAAGCTAACTGTTGAGATGTTAAGGCGCTTTGAGGTACCTGATACGGATACAATAAATTGCCATTTTGTTGTACAGGCAGAGTTTGCTCTATCGTTCTAGCTGTGTTCAACTCAGAAGCAAGAGGAGTAACTCCTTGCCTAAAAGCAGGATTAATTTCTCTTAATAATTGAGTGATTTCAAACTGAGTAATGTCTAGCTCTTTTTTACTTGTAGAACTTTTTTTAGTAGTCTTTGTATTCATAATAATGAGTATTAAATTGTTAATTTACTTGAGCACCGCGCTCAGTAACTTTAACGAATTCAGCATGTTGACGTTAGTTGATCTCAGGTATATTATGTTAAAAAGGCGTACTGATCGGTTGTTAGAATTAAATGGAAATAATGATTCGGTGAAATGCACAAAATCGTCGGTGATATATTATTATGTTAAATAGAGATTTAAGGAAACACTTAAATAAGCTCAGCAAAAGGTTTTAATAAACCCCTTTTTCGTCATCTTTTTAGAACAAAAAGTAATTGTAAAGTCAAATACAGTGAATTTTAATTTGAACTAGCATAATAATAGATTTGTTCGTCTACATAAAAATAAAGGAGTGTGTTAAAGTAAAAGCATGAAAAAAACATTTAAAATGATAGGTCTTGCAATAGAGGGTTTCATCCTAACAGTAGTTTTAATAAGGATGATTATGTTGTACTGAAATAGGTTGACAGATTTATATGTTATTTCTGTTCTAGGTTTACAATGATAGTTTATTCCTGTAATAAGTTTACAGGTTGTTTATAATAGTTCTTCCATCTTCTTTTTAAAGGCCCTGAAGTTTCATGTGCTTGTTCAGGTGTTAACATGTTTATGCTCATATGTGGTCTATACTCATT
>JABSPQ010000036.1 GCA_013214205.1 Flavobacteriales bacterium | reverse complement strand
TAGAATAGTTATAACCTCACTATCGGTCATTTTTGGAGTTCTCTTTGGTTTATTCCCGATCAGGTAGTGCTGAAAATTAATGGTAAATTCCTGACAAAATTCGTCAGTTAAATAGAATATCTCTGTAATTTTATCTTTAGTTATTTGCATGATAAGTGGTTGCTTGTTAATGGTTTAGTAGCCATTAAGGTCGCTATTTATCGGCAAATCTACTATTATAGATCACCTAAGTTTTCAACATAAAAACTTGAATATCTTCTGATTAAGAATCGAACTCAGGTCTTTAGCTATTTTGAAGTGGCCTGCATTGCTTTTTTGTGCGCATTGTTTCTGTAAAAACTATTGATGTCGTCTACATTGTTCCACAAAGTCATGGTGTAATGCTTGGCCCAAACGCCTTTAATTTTGTAGTTCACGCAGGCCGAAGCTTCAAACTGCTTCACTACATGTTTAGCATGCGAGGCAAGCGCTAAAAACTTTAAAGGTGATCTTGAGGTTATTGAGGTAATACTAACTGTCATGTTAGTAAAGTTAATATTATTCTTTACCGGCGCTATTTGCGGAAGTGGGGATCTCTACATTGTTCATTCTGCCATCGCTAAATGCGTCGTCTTTTTTGAAAGTATATCTGCCATGGCCGTTAATAACGTCGTTGTCGAATTCGCCAACATACTTATCGCCATTTTTCCAGATGTACGTTCCTTTACCTTCTTTTTTACCCTTTTTAAAATCGCCAGAATAAGCGTCTCCATTGTCGTATTCGTAGTTTCCAAAACCATCTTGCAAGCCATTAACCCAATCGCCTCTATAAAAACTGCCACTTGCCCACGAAAAGCTGCCATAGCCTTTGTGACAATTACCAGACACGCACTGTGCTGTGGCAAAGCTAGCGGACATTAAAAATCCTCCAATTAAACATAATACAAATTTCTTACTCAAAATATTTTTTCTGATTCTACGGTATAATCGGAAAAGTGATACGTTTATGGTGGTTTTCTTTCAATCCAAGAAGGGATTTTACCAGCGGCGAGAACTTAGATCTACATTTATAGCGATCTATTGTTTAATAAGGTCCTCAAGATCTAGTCCTGTAGATTTCTTTATGGTGCTGATTAAGTTGAATAAAATTAATCCGGTTACCAACATCATAGGTACTGCAATTACAGGAAAACTTAAAGCCGTCATTTTGCCTAAACTTTCGTTAAACTCAGCAGTTCCTGGGGCGCCAACTAAAATCCATTCTGCTACTATATAATTTAGCAAAGCCGATAAGAAAAATGATGCTCCTATTAAATAGGACGAAGAATTGATCTTTTTATCTAAAATTTCTTGTTGATTGATATCGGCAAAGGCATTTTTAATTTTATCCATATCCAAAAAGGAGTTGAATAGCTTAGGTATAAGTGGATGTTTTGTAAATTGAGATCCGACCACAGTAATACCAATAAGCAAAGGAATAGCGGTTTCTTTAATCACCATCCATTTTCTATCTAAGCTTAAAAGGCCAATTCCGCCAGTTAATAGAACCGAAACCAAACCAAGAATAGAGAAGAAATTAAATTTCTTTTGCTTTATCAGGTCCCACATTCCATAACTTAAAGGGAAAGCCAGTGCGATTAACAGCCCGTTAACTTCTCCTAAGGTTTCGGAGTCGCTAAACTTCGACATAATGACGGAAGGAATAACAACATTTACAGCAATGTTAATTAGTGCATTTTCGTTCTTCTTTTTTGGGACAGCTTCTTCGCTCATAGTATTCTTGATTCCTCAATGTGATTAATGCAAAGGTAGATTTTAATTCACAGCGTTCTATATTAAAAAAGAGCAACGATGCAGGCGTGTGATTTCTAAATAATATCATAGTTTTACTTTAAACAAAACTGAGATATGAGAATATTAACCACAATGGTGTTTAGCATTTTTGCTATTACCGCACTTGCGCAAAATGGTGAAGGATTAAATTCTAGTAAAGAGAAAGTTTATAACGAATTTGAAGAGATAGTTATGGCTCTACCAGAGCCTGTGGAGGAATTGAACGATTTGCGATTGGATAAAGTGAAATTTAACGAACTTTTACTTTCTCCGGTATCCAACGTTAAAAATTATAATTCGGATGCTGCAGAAGCCATTAACTTGGGAGTTTACATGGTAGACTTTGCTTATTTGGCTGTGTATCATCAGCAAGAAAAAATGATTGAATACAGAACTGCTGCAGCAGACCTTGCTGTAGTGTTGGAAGCTGCATCAGCTTTTCATGATGTATTGGATGTTCATTTAGAGAAGAAGATAAAGGATCATGATGATGTGATGGCAACAGTAAATCAGGCGATTGAAGCTACTGAAGAGTATTTGATCGAACATAATAAACTGGAAGTCGCTTGTCAGATTTTATTGGGAAGTTGGATAGAAACTCAATACATATTATTACAATCTTTCATTAAGGATAAAAAACCAAGTACTACTGTAAAACAACATGTGAAAGATCAGCAGGTGCATTTGGCTAATCTGATTAAATTAATTCATGAGTTTAAAGATGAGGCTGGCATGATAAACGAGTTAGAAAAATTGAATGAACTAGAAGCATCGTTTCAGAAAATACACAGCTTAGAGGAAATTAATGAATCTATAATATTAGAGTTGTCTAAAGAGATTACCCTTTTAAGAATGGACATTTTAGCAATGGAATAAATATTTATATATAGTAAGTTAGAATATGGCTTTAAACAATAACGATATAATCAAAAAGTTAAGGGTTGCCCTTAAATTACGCGACGACCAGATAGTGGATATTTTACAACTGGTAGATTTTCGAATTACAAGAAGTGAATTGGGTGCGTTTTTTAGAAATGAAGATCACCCTAAATACATGCCTTTACAAGATCAAATTTTACGGAATTTTTTAAATGGCTTAGTTATTTATCTAAGAGGGCCAAAAGACGGAAAACCCAGCGATAAAAAAGCAAGTGATTTTAAACCCAAAGACTCTCAACCTAAAGATTCTAAACCCAAGGATTCCGAGCCAGTTGCTGCGAAGCCAAAGAGCTTAAAAGGAAAATTTAGCTTTAAGAAAAAGACTTTTAAAGACTAGCTCAGGCAATGATAATAAAGTATTCCGACAATTTATTTTTACAAATAGTAGGTGTTATCTACCACAATGGTGGTAGAATAATTGCTTTTATCATCATTGCGGGATTAGCTGCCTTACAACAGGAATTTACTGAATTGGTTCAGCTTGAGCCATTTGTAATGCCAGCAATGCCAGTAAGCGTTTTGGGTGGTGCGCTAGCTATTTTTCTGGCCTTTAGAAACAATCATGCATATGATCGGTGGTGGGAAGCCCGGAAAATTTGGGGAGGAATTGTAAACAGTAGTCGAACGATAGCAATGATGATTTTGTCGTTCGCTTCAACAGAATATAGCAAAGGAAACGCTACTGCAAAGGAAGTAGAGACATGGAAGAAAGAAATGATTTTTCGGCATCTTGCATGGGTAAATGCGTTGGTTTTCCATTTAAGAAAGCAAAGGCATTTTGAATTATATAGCCACTATTTGGCAACTGGGGATAGTGATCGTGTTAAGAATGCGACAAATAGGCCTGCACAATTAATAAATATTCAAGGACAGAGATTTCAGGATGCTTGTGAAAAAGGCATTATCGAGGATTTTAGACACATGGAGTTGGTTAATATGCTCAAAGAATTAACCACTTTACAGGGGCAGTCGGAAAGGATTAAAAACACTGTTTTTCCATATTATTACAACTATTTTACTCGTGTTTTTATGTGGATTTTTATACTTGTATTTCCATTTGTGCTTGTGGTGGAGTGTACTTGGTGGGTATCTGTTCCGCTTAGTGTAGCTATAAGCTTTGTGTTTTCTATCTTAGAAAAATCGGGTACAATTACAGAAGAACCGTTTGAAGATCGTGCGGCAGATACACCTATTAGCGCCATTACAAGAAGCATCGAAATCGATTTGTTAGAGATGCTCGGTGAAGAGGATATTCCTAAACCATGGGCTTCTGAAATAGGGAAGTTCGATGTTTCGTTTATGAAATAGTTTAAGTAAAAATGAAAACACCAGTACATTTTTTACACATTGGTAAAACGGGGGGGACGGCTCTTATAGATACTTTACGTGGACAAAAGACCGAAGATTATTTAATTAGGATGTATGGACACAAGCTCAAATTAGTTAATATTCCCGAAGGGCATAAAGTGGTGTTTTTTATTAGGCATCCTGTCGATAGGTTTATTAGCTCTTATTACTCTCGGCAGCGAAAAGGAGCACCACGACATAATTTACCATGGCGACCACCAGAAGCAGCGGCTTTTGGCCTTTTTAAAACTGCAAATCAATTGGCAGAGGCATTAAGTTCAACGGATTTAGTTTTGCAAGAAAAAGCGCAAAATGCCATGCGCTGTATATTTCATGTTCGAAATTCATTTTTCGATCATTTGCAAAGCGATGATTATTTCAATTCTAGATTAAATGATATACTGTTCATTGGAAATCAGATTAGATTAGACGAAGATCTTGAAAAACTTAAAGATATCTTGGGATTACCTGCGGGTTTAAAGTTGCCAAGAGACGATATTAGAGCTCATAGAAATACGCTTGATGTAGATAAAAACTTATCGGAAGAAGGGCGGAAAAATATTGAAAATTGGTATCAGAAGGATATTGTGTTCTACGAAAAATGGCAGGATGGTAAGTGAGTGACTACACTAATGTGAGATGCGCTCGTATCTTACGTTGCTGTACTTCTCATCAAGCGTAAGTGTAGTGTTACCGTTTTCAATTTTGGTAACAATGTATTTTTCATGACCAGATACATCGTCTATCGGCAAGTGATCGTACTTGAGCACAAGGTGATCTCTTGTAAGTTCCCAAACTCCCTCACCATTTCTGTCTTTAAATGTACCGTTGCTTAAAATCTCCAATTTAATTTCGTGATGGCCACTTGCAAAATTGTCCATAACTGTATGAAGATAAGTTCCTGAAATCTCATATTTTTTTATGATTTCGTCGAGCCATCCATGCGCGTAATTTTTTTTGATCAGTTTGTCCATAGTTACTTCATCTGCTTTGGTACAGCCAGAACAAGTAGGGATGAGTCGGTTTGAAAGATGAATTTTGGAAATGTTTAAACTGTCATCTTTTGATGGCGTGTAATGACCAGCCTTTACTAGTTTCTCAATGCAAACAACAGCTATATAGTTTTCAGAAGCATTTTCGGAAGTCAACATTGCCGAAACTTCTTCGAGCTTGTTTGCTAAAATTAAGTCGCCGATTTTGTTAACCAATTGCGATGGTGATTCTGATTTACTACAGCCAAATCCAATCTTGGTAGCTTCATCTTGCGAAAAATAAATCGAGATCCATCCAATAAAAAATGCGAATGCTAAAATTGTATGTTTCATATTCAGGTTTCTAGTATGGTTGTTTGAAACTGAGTGTTTTACTTGGCGATATTAGCGATTTAATATTAATTCCCAATATCCCGCATTGTGCCATTTATCAAATTTGAAGCCAAAATCGGTAAAATGGGCAACTTTTTTAAAACCCAATTTTTCATGTAATGCTTCACTTCCAGGATTAGGTAAAGTGATGCCTCCGAGTAAAGAACGCATTCCATTTTCTTTAAGCCTTTTAATTAATTCTTTGTACAAATCGGTTCCTATTCCTTTTCCATCATGGCCATCTTTGAGGTATACGGTTACTTCAACCGTGTTTTTGAAGGCACTTCTAGCTTTCCATATACCGGCATACGCATACCCCAAAACCTCATTGTTTTCTTCAAAAACTAACCAAGGGTGCCTGGCATCTGCATGGTTAATTCTGTCTTCTATAGTTTCAAAAGTAAAAGGAGTTTCGTCGAAAGTAATAGCAGTATTTATAACATAGTAGTTGTAAATGTTAACAATTGCTTGAATGTCGTTTTGGGTTGCTGTTCTTACCATTTAGGTATAATTATTCTGATGATCGGTATTCGACAAAGTTATGAGATTTTGGAGACTCCCAATCTCCTTTTTGGGTTTAGATATAGGTTGATTATGTAGTCAACTAAGAGTATGTTATTCAAGCAATCAAAAAAAAGCCTCAGGCTTTTAATACTATTTGAGATAACATTACATCTCCATTGGAAGTACTTCTCTCACTTCTAAATTTCCGTTGTGTTCGAAAATAGGACAGCCTTTAACTAATTCGCAAGCAGCATCCATGTCTTCAGTTTTATAGTGTAACCAACCGCTAATTACTTCACCAGCTGCAGATTTTACGATGTCTTCTTTTGCTCCATCAGCTGTAACAACGCGTCCACCTGCTTGTAAAGGAAGCCCACCAACTAAGTTGCCGTTTTGAGCTAAACCACCCATGTACGCTTTCCATTTGTTCATGTGGTCTGCAACTTGCTCTTCGCTTAAATCTTCCATTCTTGCGTCGCCGCCTCTTATTAATTACTCATGTTACGCAGTTATAAATGTTAAATTTACATATGGATATTGAAAACTTATTGCAGATTTATCAGGAGGGCTTAATGGCCAGTTCTTTTCAGGTAACGTGTACAAGGTTATCAGATATTACAGACAATGTAATAAGTCATCATAAATTCACTCGACTCTTATCTAGTGATTTTGTGAACGAGAAGCATGTGTGGAAACAGGCCAAGGTAATTTGTCAAGAGCTTGTTGATAATGAAGCTGTTTTCATTGTAGATGACAGTATTCATGCAAAGCCCTACACGGATGAAAGTGAATTGATTTGCTGGCATTATGATCATGCTTCTGGTTAAACCGTTAAAGGGGTTTGTATTACGGAGATAGAATAAGTGTTCCTGCTGGTATTAAGTTTATTACCAAGCCCATAAAAACAGTTAACAATAAGGGAAAACAAGTTAGAAAAGCCACTAAGTCAAAAAATACTTTGTTCAGGCAAATTGTTGGCCACGGATTTA
>JABSPQ010000358.1 GCA_013214205.1 Flavobacteriales bacterium | reverse complement strand
TGAAGATTTAGAAAATGTAAAACTTTGGCTACACAATTTTGTTAGAAATAATCTTTCTGTAGAAATTGTTAAAAGTATTACTCATAATAGCTTTTTTTTAAATGACTTTTATAGCGTGTTTTGAAATTAAATTGGTATTACATGTTCAGCAGAAGGAACTACCACAGCCAATTTGTGCACTCTGTCGCCATGTAAAGCAATCATGTCCACGCCTTTTGCTTCATCCGACATACCGCCTTCCTTGCCAGGTACCACTAAAATAGTATGCTTTTTACCATCAATACTGATGTTCTTAAACAATCTCTGAGTCTCAAAAAAATCACTGATATAAACCTTGTACTTGTCAATCATCCGTATTTCTATACGCTGATTTTTAAGCCTTTCTAGCTGGCATATTTTAGCATTTAAAATTAAGTCAATTGATTGTTATGTTGATAGTTGGGTGGAATGATAGCTGTTGTAAGTATAGGATTATTTAATTAATCCAACATTAACTTTAGTAAATCTGAGATTGATTGGACCCCTTAGGTTTATTGAGTGGTTTTTGCTTTAAATTCTTGCCAACCCCTATACCGCCTCTAGTATTCATCAGCGGTTTCATGGCAGTTAACCTAAATTCTTGTTCGGCTGGATACTTTGAACAACTGAAACAAACAGAACTTAATTTCTCGTGAAGGTCATGTTTAAAATCTTGCTCTCTATCATATTTTGCCTGAAGTTCCTTCACCTTAATCCATTTTTTAACCTCTTCCTCTTCTCTTTTTAATAGTCTCAAAAACGAATTGGTTTGCCCTTCCATCAACCTTAGTTTCCCTCTTATGTTTTCAATGTCAGTTGGCATAACGGCTAATTCTACTTCACTTGTTTTGTACGGATTGTAGAATTGCTGTCCCCAATAATAATTGCCTTCTTTCATGCTTATTCCGATACAATGCACATTATCGGCCAACCTTTTTTTGTTGATATCTGCCAATTTAAACTCGGCTACCGCTTGGTTGTTTTTAATTTTCAATGGGGCTATGCTATGGGCTTTGCTTAACCATTGATAAATCTGTACCGATGTGTTATCGCTCACCAGTTCAATCTTTACACGCTTGTTGGTTACTTCTTCATAGCCTTTAACCATGGCCGTAATAATCAGCTCAGGCACTTTTATTACTGCGTCTAGATTAAGCCAACCCACATTAACTAATGGTGTTCCATACGACTTTTTGCGTGCTACAGAAGGATTGCGAACCATTCCAGGGAATCTAGTATTAACCGCGCTAATTCTGTCGGCAGTTAAATCGCTATTTTGCATCCTTTCGTAAGTCAGGCTTTTTTTTGCGCTTACCAGTTCTTTTTTACTTTGGTATTCAAGGCATTTTGAACGTCTACTTGCTTCTTTTTGGTGCACCCTTCTTTTCATGTTATAGAAACTTGAGAGTGCCGCTTGGTAAATTTTAGCGTCTTCCAAATTGGTTAATTTCTGTTGCTCGAACAATTCGAATTGTGTTTTCATGTTTCCACCTGTAGCCATCGCCACCATAGCATCCACTTCGTACATGTTCATCCCTAGATTGTTCACATACATTTCAAATAAATCTTGACCATTCTTAACTTTAAACAGCCACGTTAGTCTTTCTTCAAATTCTTTGGTACCCAAAAAAGTGTTTTGAAATCGATTGCGCACAATGGCTTTTATAGCCAACGGATCAATGCCACAAGTATCACAATGGGTAACAACAAAGCTGCTTTTTCTTAGCTTCTTGCTGTTTTCCACCATCGATTTATCACGTTCTTTTTTAATCGATTCCCACGCTTTTGCATTGTCTTTCATTTGTTTGTAATTCACAAACTTTACAATGTTCTCGTCATCGTTTGCCACCTTGGTGCCAATGCCATTCTGGAGTTTACTTACCTTTTTAGGCTTGTGGCTATATTCATACCTACGCCTTGTTCTATCTATGGTGGTAGGACAAAATGGAAGGGAATAGTAAATGCTGTCAGCTAATTTTTTCCCATTCAACTTATGGGGAAAAGTGCTTTCAACAGAGCGCACTACATCTTCAAAATTTTCTGGTAAAAAGTTCAAGTATTTAAAACTGACTTTTACCAAATATTTATTGAGATCAACAGGGTTTTCCCAATTGATATTTCCGTCCTCAGTAACCCGTCCATTAAAAGCCATCATGTCTGGGTTTACTTCATCCGTTGGAACTTCAACATATAAAGGCCGCTTTAAATTTATGTTAACTGGCACCCCGTTTGAAGTAGCTCCTAGGTAAAACATCCCAGCCGTAGTAAGCAATTTGTCGTCGGCAAGCGTAGTTAAATTGTAGAGCACCATGTCTTCTAAAGTAAGCGCCTCAATCAATTCGATGTCTACCTTGTCAGTTATCAATTCTCCGTTGTTATCAACAAAAGCCCTAGAAGGAACGATGATTAATGTACCATCTTCGCCCTCTAAAGTGGCACCTTTGTTAGGGTCAAAAGAGAATCTTTGAACATCTGGTTCAACCCAAGTTTTAAGTCCGCCGTACTTGCCTTTAGGAGCAGGTGAAAGTTCGGCAACATTATTTGAATCTGAACCATTTGAATTTTGTGCAACATCCGATTGATCCGAAGATGACGACGATAGCACTTTGTTCAACGTTGGAACTCCATTTGTCTCGTTGTCATTTTCATGATAAACAAATTGATTGTCTCCATTGCTTTCTGTCGGTTCTTCCGAGGTTGGGGTAGTGGAGTTCTCTTCTGTAAGCGTAATTCCAGCTACGAAAGTTTGATCGTTGTTGCTATAATATAAGTAGCTCCCTGAAAATAAAAGCAGTCCGATAATTCCGGCTCCAATGTATCCTTTAGTACCAAACCCAGAACCGCTACCATTACTAGCGTTCAATATTTCTGCTCTATAAGACGCGCGGTTGATGGCTTGCATCATCATCTCTTGCTCGTGTATTGCGTCTTTTAGATCGGCATTATTTTCCGCTTTTTTCGAGAAACGATCTTTGCTTTTACCCGACATTTCGCCTGATAAGAAATCTTCTATTTCCTCTATATTATTTAAATCTTTTCTCATGACTGGCTGGATTGAGGTGCAACAGTGGCCATTTGAATGGCTTTCTCTAGACATTTATATTTCTGCGTTTTGGCAGAGTTAACACTCGAGTAATTGAGCGTTTCGGCGATTATTTGCATGGATTGTTTTTTGAAATAAAACAATTCAAAAATCTGTTGGCATTTGGTGGAAATCGTTTTTAAAATGGCTTCTATTTTTTTGAGTTGTTCTTCTCTTTCAAAATCGTAGCCGATATCTTCGTTGTATAAAATTAAAGTGTCGCGCCATTCTAATTCAGGTCTTTTATTCTGACGTCTCAATTCGTTTTTCCAAAGTAATCTGTTAATTCCGTAGAGGTAAGTACTGAGCTTAGAACTCAATTCGAACTTGGGATCGTTCAGTTTCTCCAACAATAAAATCAAACTATCGTTAAAAATCTCTTGAGCAATTTCTTCATTGCCACCACTTGCGATAATATTGGTTTTGATTTTTGGGAACTCCTGATATAAAAACTTCAGAGGCTTCTCTCGGTTTCCCTTCCTAATTTCACTTAATATTTCAGCGTCCTTCACGTTGGTTTTTATCTTAATGTCGAGATTGGGGAAAAGTAACCCGAAATGTTAAAATATTTTTGGTTCGAAGTAGGTATCCCGCCTTTTATACGCAGTACTTAATACTAAGGTATTGAAAAAAACTGTTTGCGAAAATTAGAATGCAATCAAAGAAACTCCTTTGCGATGTTCTTCGTTTTTCTTCGAATTAAATATGGCCGTTAAATTTATTTCGTGGTTTCCATAAATATTCTGATTGGTAAGCTTGCTAACTTTGTAATCATAAGAATAAGCCAGTGAGGCCCACTTCCAATTATAGCCAGCCTGAATAATAAACACATCTCGTCCTTGCATCCCTAAACCAATTTTTGCGTGTTTGTATTCTCCTGTTACAGTCGCATAAGTTGAACTATAAATACTTTGTGCTTTATAAATGAAGGAAGGGGATAACTTAAGTTCATTCTTAAACTCGTGAACGTAGGTAGCATGTGCTGTAAATTTCATGGGAACTACAAATTCTCCTCCTAAACCTTGACTTGGTTCGTTGATGTGATGAAATGCGACACCGTAAACAAAGTTGTGATGAGCAACTAGTATTCCGACGTTTAAATCGGGGGATGCAATGCTGGCTGGTTCTATATTACTAGTGGAAAGCTCATTGTTATAACGGTCAACAACATCGTGACCAAAAACGAGTTTATCCCAATCTAATTTGAATTGCCTATACCCCAATCCCACCGCTGGGCTAATTTTTAGTTTCCCATCAAATAGTTTTATCGTTGGCGCATAGATTAATGAGGCCGTTTGAACTTTTATGGTACCAGCTCCGATATTGTCGAATTGTAGATTAACACCAATTCCTCCCACTTTTTTTAAATTCTGATCATAAGAATAATTAAAAGTCATAAGCTGCCCGTTGAGCGACGGCCATTCATTTTGATATGTAGAAGTTATTCTTCCC
>JABSPQ010000357.1 GCA_013214205.1 Flavobacteriales bacterium | reverse complement strand
GTTAGTATTACTGCTGTAAGTAAGGTGTATAATTTTTTCATAATAGTTTAATTTTTAATGATTCTAAATGTTTTGCCACATCGTGGCTTTTATTATTGCTTTATTACTTTAAATTTTTTTACTGTTTGGTTGTTTCTTGTTACATTTAAAAAGTAAATTGCTTTGGGTAATGCTTCCATATTTATAGTAGTATTACTTTCCATTACTTCTTTGTTTTCAATTACTTTCCCTTGTAAGTCTACTAGTTGAAAACTTAAATTTTCTATGGCTTCACTTTCTACTTTTAACTGCAAGTAGTTAGTTGTTGGATTCGGGTAAACGTTCATTTCTAACTTAATAGAAGTTTCTGCTACTCCTGTAGTTATCGAAATTTCGTAGGGTTGTTGCACACCTTGTGCTACGCTTCCGTTTGTTCCTGTAACTGTAGTGTAAACTACTTGTCCTACAGAGTAACTGGCTGTTCCACCACTTCCTGTTGCCTCTCCGCCTGCAGCGGTTGTATTTTCTTGTGCGTGTAATCCTCCTAAGCTTAAAAGGAGAAATACAACACTTGTGATTATCTTTTTGTGCTTCATTGTTTTTATTTAATAATTAATTGTGTAATAATAATATTATTATGCGATTTTTATTGGTTTTGTAATGTTGGGTAACGCCACAATATGTAATGTGCCGTATGTTTATTCAAAGCTTAAAAGTAATAATTTTTGCCAAGGCAGCAGTTTACTACCAAACAAATAAAGAGCACCCAAACAAACTCACCAAAGCAAGGATGCAACTTGCAGAAATTATCAAGAAAGCACAAGCAAAAATTATGGGCGGAATCACAAAAGCCAAAAAGAATAAAAAAAGCTAAAGGCAGGGCATATTATATATTGAATGTTGGGCTTAGTTATAGTGTATTAACTAATAGGGACAAACTTTCTGTAATATATTTTGTTATGAATTTTATTTAAATTTTTCATTTCTCGATGTTGTTTTGAAAAGTCAATAATAATTTCTTCTACTGTTAGGGGGAATGAAATTCTGCTTAAAACAATAATACTATCATATCCAATATGTCCTTTTTCTAATTCAACTTCTATTCGATGAATGTTTAATTTTTGTAAATTTTTTTTCAGAACCTTATTAGTAATTTTTTTTGTTGATGATTTGACAATTTCACTATCTAATATTGTCTTGGCAGATTGATTTAAAATATCTTCATATTTCTCAACTCTTCTTTCTGTAATATGAAATGTAGTGCATCCATTTATTATCATTGCTAAAGAAATAATTATGCATATGTTTTTAGTTCTCATAGTTGATTAAGCCCAACGCCACAATATGTAATGTGCCGTATGTTTATTCAATGCTTAAAAGTAATAATTTTTGCCAAAGCAGCAGTTTACTAATAAACAAATAAAACGCACCCAAACAAACCCACCAAAGCAAGGATGCAACTTGCAGAAATTTGCAAGAAAGCACAAGCAAAAATTATGGGATAAACCATAAAAGCCGATTAGAATAAAAAAAGCTAAAGGCAGGGCATATTATATATTGAATGTTAGCGGACGTTTTCTTTATTTTTAACAGTTATTGGTATATTCCATTTAGCCATATATTTTTTCACTTTATCACAATAACAAACTCCTTTAATTCTGCTGAAATCAAACTCAAGACTTAGATAATATTTGTCGTTTGAATGCTCATTTAGTAAGGTTCCATTAGTTTTTAATTCTAAATAACTAAATGTTTTTGTTTCCATCTCGTTGAACAGGTCAATAACGTTTATTGATAAGTTTGTTAAATCAATTTCTGCTTTTTTACTAATAGAATCGAAGTCTATCTTCACATTTATTAAAGTGTCATTAATAATTGAAACAATAAGATAACTTTTGCCTTTATCTTCTTGAAGTAATTCAAATATTTTTTGTGGAGAAACTATTTGTGAATCAACAGAGTCTAGGGTATCAAAAATGTTTTTACCAAAACTTTCCTTTATAGAAGGCTTTGAAATCAGATTGTACCCTGAAATAAACTCAGAGACATTGTCTTGAATTATATCAAAATGATAATGAAATGAAATATTAAATTCTTCATAATTACATAACCTGCAAGCATTTTGATGTTCTGGTGATCCGTATGTTTGGATAACATAATTTCCTTGGGCAATATCCCATTTTGCAAAATATTGACCCAAACAATTATAGTCTAGTAGTTCTAAATCAGGGTAATTCCAAACATTTAGTGTAGTGTCAGAAAGTATTTCTTTGCCGATTTTTTCACAATCCAGCTTGTCTAAATTTATTTTACTTTGTCCGAGAATTGACGAGTAAATGAAAATTGATAATATGGTTAATAATAGACTTTTCAATTTTGAGACAGTATGTACGCTAACGACAACTGTATGTTGCGTTTACTACAGTTGATTATTGGCAACTAAGCTAGTGAAATTTTGTAGAAGTACCATACATTAATTAAACAAATAAGTAGGAGAGGAGGATAGTTTAACTGAGCAAGGATGCAACTTGCAAAAAGTAACAGATAACCACCTACAAAATGAACGGCATAAACCTACCAAATTATCAAGAAGACATAACTGCTTGCAGCTAAATGCAATATACAAAATGTTAGCATTTCGTTTAATTGTTAAGTGTTCAATGAAATTTCATCCCAATTTTCTTTTGGGCTAGTTAACCACCTAAAAGCAAAATCTCTTTCTTTAATCACGCTATAATTATATTTGGAAGGTACACCTTGTTTTTTTCTCCTATGGTCTTTCGAACACCAATGAAGTCGAT
>JABSPQ010000356.1 GCA_013214205.1 Flavobacteriales bacterium | reverse complement strand
TCATCCATATCATTCTTGGGAAAGAGGGTCTAATGAAAATTTAAATGGGCTAATTAGGCAGTATTTCAGGAAAGGTTCAGACTTTACCAACATTAATGAACAAAGGATTAAAGAGATAGAATTGAAGCTAAATAATAGGCTTAGAAAAAGGTTTGGATATGAAACACCTACATTTGTAATGAATCAATTATTATTTAACCCAAAAGTTGCATTTATTACTTGGATTCAGCATTTTAGTACAAGTCAGTTTTCATAATTGATACTTTTTGTTTGTATAAATATAATTTTAATTACTCATTTTAGTCAGCACAAATACTACAATAAACGAGCCCACTAGCCAGAGACCATATATTTTTAACCGCCGTACTACTTTACGAAACAGTTCAATATCGTCGTTCAGATCTTGATTGCTGAACTCATTCAAAACTGGAGTTTTTTCAATAAGTCGAAAAGCATCAAGTGAGGAAGGGAATGTATTTAGTTTCTCATTTTCTGGAGAAGTTATTTCTTCAACTTTTTTCGAGATCCTAATTTTAATAAATGCTACACGAATAAAATTGAACCATACAATAAAGAAAAAGACAATGGGTAAAATGAGAAGAATGATTGCTATAATTTCCACGTTATTTTTATTCGCGTATTAATTTTTTATAAAGGTAGACAACTGCTTTCTAATCTCATTTTTATAATTTCACAATAAATCTAAAATCAATTAATTATTTACAAATGATTCAATTAAATGGTACTGCAATAGTATTGGCAGATGATTTTATTACTGGCGATAGTTGTAAAACAACGCATGGACTTATTAGAAAATCGCTAAAGTTCGATATCGTTGGAATTGTTGATGAAAAGAATGCAGAGCAATATCCTAGTGCTATTTTAAATGGTATCGATTACGAAATCCCAGTTGTGTCATCGATTCAAGAGATTTTAGAAAAACTAGATGCCTCCCCTAAATATTGCATTGTAGGAATGGCTACTGTGGGTGGAATAATTACTCCTTTTCTGATTAAGCATAGTAAAGAAGCTTTAAAACAGGGCATTTCTCTTATTAGCGGATTGCACAGTTTTGTCGGAGAAAATAAAGAACTAGTTGAAGCTGCCAAAGAAGGTGGAGCTGAGTTAATTGATATCAGAAAATCTAAACCGCGTAACGAGTTACATTTTTGGACTGGTGACATTCTTTCTGTTAAAGCTCCTCGAATTGCCATGCTAGGTAAGGATTGTAATTTAGGCAAGAGAACTTCAGCTCAGTTTTTAGTGGATAAATGTTTGGGGCAGAACATAAAGGCCGAAATGATTTATACAGGTCAGAGTGGTTGGTTGCAGGGCGGTAAATATGGTTTTATCTTAGACTCTACTGTAAATGATTTTGTTTCGGGAGAAATTGAACATGCAATTGTTGAGTGCGACAAACATGAATCGCCTGATATTATTTTATTAGAAGGCCAATCGGCTTTAAGAAACCCATCTGGTCCGTGCGGATCTGAATTAATAATTAGCGGAAAGGCCGAAGGTGTGATTTTAAATTATGGACCTGGGTATAAATGTTTTCAAGGGTTTGAGGAGATTGATTGGGAATTAGGAAGTATTAAGGACGAGATTGAATTAATTAGATTATATGGTTCTAATGTAATGGCTATTATTTTAAATTTGGTTGGAGTAGAAGCAGGAAAAGAAGATGAAATAGAGCAACAACTTCGCAAAGATTTAAGTATACCTGTCATTAACATTATGAGAGATGGAGTTGATGAGTTAATTCCCATCGTAAAAAACTTCATCGAAAAGTATAAAAAGCCTTGAAAATAAAATCGGTAAATAGTTGGCGAGAAGATTTTGGTTTGGTTAGGCCATACACCATTGCTTCTAAAGGAACCACCTACGAAGTGGCCAACATGATTATTGAGATAGAACTCGAAAACGGGGTGAAAGGATTAGGTTCTGGTGCACCAACGGAGTTAGGTGAAGGAGAAACCATTAAAGTTAGCGAAGATGCGTTACAGGCTTCTAAATTGCATTGGCTGGTTGGCAAAGAGATTGAGTCTATTGAAGAGTTAAGTGTTGAACTCAGAAATATAATGTCTGATTTACCTGCATCACGCTCGGCTATAGACATTGCCCTATATGATGCTTTGTCACTGAGCAAAAACATTCCATTGGTAGATTTGTTTGGCCGACATCACTACGAATTGCCTACATCCATTACAATCGGAATTAAATCGATTGAAGAATCGATTGAGGAAGCTCACGAATACGTTGGGAGGGGATTTAAAATAATTAAACTCAAAACTGGTTTTTCGGCAGAACAGGACATTGCTACAATTCGAAAATTAAGAGAGAACATAGATCAATCTATTACCATTCGAGTAGACGCCAATCAAGGTTATGACTCAAAAGATTATGAAAGCTTTATTGAAGGAACGAGAACAATGAATGTTGAATTTGTTGAGCAACCTTTTGGAATAGCCGAGATTGACAAAATGAGAAACTTAGACGACAAGTATAGCTCGTTGATTGCGGCGGATGAAAGTTTGCGAAACGAAACTGATGCCAAATTACTAGCATCTGCCCCAAGAGCATGCGGGATTTTCAACATTAAGCTGATGAAAAGTGGAGGAATATATTCTGCTCTTAAAATTGCATCAATTGCTAAAAACGCCAATATAAATTTGATGTGGGGATGCATGGACGAAAGTAGAATTAGCATTGCTGCTGGTTTACATGCCGCTTTTGCATGTCCGAATACCAAGTACATCGATTTAGATGGAAGTTTAGACTTAGCCCGAGATATCGTTGGTGGCGGGTTTGAAATAAAGGATGGAGTAATGAGAACTTTAAATTTACCTGGTTTAGGTTTAAAAAAATTGACATGAATAATAGATTCGGATTATTTTCTTTATTGGTTGTGTTAGTAGTTTTAATGGGGTGTTTCACCAATAAGGAAACAAATAAAAACTTCGACATAATTATTAGAAACGCGATAATTTACGATGGAAATGGTGGCACTGCTTACAAAGGGGATGTTGCCATTGTTGGGGATAGAATTGCTGAAACAGTAGGACTTTCAGAGAAAACAGCTGTGTTAGAAATTGATGCAATGGGTTTGGCTTTGTCTCCTGGATTTATAGACAACCACAGCCACCACGATTACGATATTGCCATTTACAAAGACGCAGTTGCATGTGTAAGTCAAGGTGTAACAACGGTTGTAGTGGGGCAAGATGGAAGTTCCAACTACCCAATAGCCGACTTTTACAAGAGTCTTAAAAACAATCCAGCAGCTGTTAATTTTGCTTCTTACGTTGGCTTTGGCACCCTAAGATCCTTGGTAATGGAAAAGGACTTTAAACGATTTGCTACGCAAGATGAAATTGAGGAAATAAAAAGGTTGGCTAAGTTAGAAATGGAGTCGGGGGCATTGGGTTTGTCTACAGGATTAGAATATGACCCATCAATTTATTCCGACACTTCCGAAATCATTCAGGTTGCAAGGGTAGTGGGTGCTATGGGCGGAAAGTACATTAGTCATATGCGAAGTGAAGATCGATACTTTTGGGCTGCTATTGATGAGTTACTCAATATTGGAGAAAAGGCAAATATTGATGTTCAAATTTCTCATATTAAATTGGCCATGCAAGGCTACTTTGGCTTGGCCGATTCTGTTGTGGGAATTCTTAACGATGCAAGAGAACGTGGAATAAATGTTACAGCAGATATTTATCCATATACTTATTGGCAATCAGACTTAACAGTTTTAATGCCTTCAAGAGATTTTAAAAATAGGGAAGAGGCTACAGCGGCACTTACCGACATTACGACTCCAGAAGGTGTCTTGATTACCTATTACCCACTAAACAAAGCTTTGGAGAATAAAACTTTGAAGGAAATAGCAGACGAAAGAGAACAAGACCCAATTGATGTATTTATGGATTTGTTGGTAGAAATTTCTGCACATACGGATTCTACAGATGAATGGTCGAGTATAATTGCCGAAAGCATGGATGAAAGCGATATTGAAAATTTCATGAAATGGAATTACACGTCTTTCTGTTCAGATGGTTCTTTAAACGGAACTCATCCCAGAGGATATGGTTCATTTACTCGAATTCTTGGAAATTACGTTAGAGACAGGGGAGTGATGTCGTTAGAAAATGTAATCCCAAAAATGACTTCTTTGGCTGCAGAAAACGTTGGAATTAAGAATAGAGGTGTTATTAAGAAAGGGATGTACGCCGATATCATTCTATTCGATCCTGAAAATGTAATTGATCTTGCCACTGTCGAAAATCCTAATGAGAAATCTAAAGGGATTGAATTAGTAATAGTAAATGGTAAAGTGGTGTACAGAGATGGTAAGTCTACAGGAGTTTATCCTGGCAAAGCTTTACTTAGGGAATAGGTTGCCTTAATACTCCTTATCGCAATAATCAGCAAAGTAAGTACATGATATTTTACAATTGGGAAGGGCGCTGGTCAACTTATCCAACACAATTTTTATAGATTCCGTTTCGGTAGCTTTAATGTAAATAAATTTCAATTGATTCAACTCGGCCAGTTTGTCTACCAATGCACTATTTACCTCGTAAGGTTCTAAAGCCAAAACTCTTAAATTCTTTAAACCTTTTAATTTTGCTAATTCCGTATAGTAATTTAGCGTAGGGTTGCCTATTAAATCAATTACTACCAAGTCTTCTAATTGGGTAATCCATTCGGGGAGCTCTTCCAATTTAGAATCTTTGTATTGAATCCCATCTGGCGAATATTCAATTTTAATCCTTTCTTCAATCTTTGGTCTGAGTTTTAGAACTGTTACGTTTTTATATTCTAAAATCGATTCTGGAAGCTTCTTGTTTTTAGTAACACACGACTTCAGGTTGAGTTTTTTTACACTCCAATAATTAGCTTTCTTAGCTGTTTTAAGGGTGTAAAAAGTCGTGTCCGACTGCGAAGAAGCACTGAATGAAATGAATAAAAGGAAAACTAATAACTGTAATGATCTAATCATTTTAACACCTCCTAAGTCTATTCATTTTTTGCAACATTTTTTTGTACGAAAGGTTTCTCCAGACTTTTTCCATAGGACCAAACTGGTATTTCAATAACCATAGATAAGAAAATATCCACTGAAATACAAGTATTCCAAACACTATAAGCATAAGCCCAGAAGGAGAAAACTGCGCATACAAGCCCAATCCAAAGCCTGTAAAAATGAAGAAGCAGATTAATGATTGCATCAAATAGTTACATAAGCGGCAAGAATGTCGCCATTAAAGAGGAGTAAAAGATGAAGTAATCCGAAAAAAATAGTACGGACATTCTGCGAAGCCAAAAGCTTTTAAACGCACTAAAGTCACTGTACTTGCTATATTGCAACCAAGCTCCAAAACCAAACAAAAATGCGAATATGAACATAAATTTCCCTCCACATAGTATCAACATCGAATTGTAAATTAATTCATCCAATCCTTCAAATACAACATGAAATTCGTATGTGTATCCGTAATACATGTGAAAACAAAATATGTTGACAACAAATATTCCGACCAACGCAAATCCTCTAAGGGCGTCGAGTACTACTATTCTATCCTTTTGGGGAATCATGAGATGGTAAATGTTTGGTTACGCTTTTCTGTAGGTCAAATTAACCATTCCTTCACCAGATTGTTCTGTATTTATCAATTTAAACTTGGTCTCTATAGCGGGGTTGGGAAGAGTTTTACTTCCGCCAATTTTGTTTAGGTATTTTAATTTCTTACAAAAAGCCATTTTACTGAATGATATAGACCAATTCCTATATATCCAATAATACCTGGTTTCTTCTTTTCCTTCAAGTTAATTACAATAGTAGAATATTCTGCAAGGTTGTTAATTCTATTCATTTTTCCTTTAATCAAATCAATTGTTTCATTGAGTCTTTCAAGTTCTTTTTCAACTTTTAAAGCAGTTTCTACATTCTCAGCTTTTTTCAAGAGTTCTAAATATCTCTTTCGCGCCATTTCAGCGTTTTCAAGTCTTATTTTAAAATCAAGATAATCTTCAGTAACATCTTCACCGGTTTTAGTTTTCCGTTCAACTTTTCCTAATTCAGAAATATCTTTTACCGCTGCATCTAGGTTACCACTTTTTACACGAATGATGGTCTGGTCGGTTCCAATTTTGTTGACATAACCTTTATATTTTTCGGCTACTTTTTCTATATAAACGTTGGTGGAATCTGGGTTCTCTACAATTAAAGACAGTGATGCCCTGTAGATCATTTTCTTCTCAATTACCATAACATTCGCCCCCCTTTCCTTATTGGCTTGCAATGTTTGTAAGCCAGACTCGTAGGAAGGAGAACCTCCAACGTCGTAAGCGTACATACGACTACCAGTGGTACTGCAGCCTGTAATTAATGTGCAACGATAACAAGACAAATTAAATAGTATGCGGTTTTTACAAAGTGCTTTTTCATATAAAGGGTTTGATTGTTTAACGTTCCTCTATTCAACCTTTAAGATATCGATATTGTATCAAATAAGATGGAGGGTATATTAAGTAGGTGTTTCGTCCTGCTATAAAGTTACATCGTAGGAAAACTAAACTAGTTTACTTATAAATGAAGTAGCCGTGGCTATTTCCTTTTCTGTATGGATAGCAAAACTTCTGATTTTGCTTGTAGTAATCTATTAAGTGCTTGTAGTTTTCTGCTTGCATTACGGGCAATTCGTTGATCTCTTTTTTCTTAGGATCGTATTCTGCTGCAAACATATTTTCTCGCTCTTGTGGAATGTTTAAGAAATACCAAAAATCAATAAAGTTTAGTGAGTTGCCGTTGCTATTGGTTGCATTTAGCATGTAGTATTTCAAGTCTACAATTTGCCATTCCTGCGTTTGTTTGTTGTATACCTCGGTAAGGGTGTGATGATCGGCATGACATATTATCGGGTCTGCTTCGTCGCTATACGTGTTTCCTAAACCAATTACACGGGCAGGAATATCAAAACTTGCACAGGCATAAGTAAATATGTAAGCATAGTTTCCACACCAAGCTTTGTCTTTGCCAGCCTTTACTCTTAGGTACTGATCAATAGGAGAGAGCAGATCCATTGTGTCAGACGGAATGCCTCTATTACTTTCAAATGCGTCTATAACCACAGCAGCAACTTGCCTTATTTTCTCCTTCTCAGATTCTATAAATTGTAATGAATCACCAAATACTTTTCTGCCAATTATTTTTTCTTCTTCAGTAGGTTGGTAGTAGATAAACTTATCTGTAGGGATTCTCATGAAAGGCACTGTCGTTTCATGAACAAAAAAGCCACTTTTTGTACTTGCTCTTCCGCTTTCTTCTCGAATAGTTTTGGGATCATAACTCACATTAATTGTGTAAGTATCCGATTTGTCGTAGGTTGTATTTACCGCTATTTCGAGGTTATCGAAAATGTAATATTTTGCCTTTTTATCGAATTTAAACGAAAATGATTCTTCTTGAGAAGTAGAATGAATGGTACCGTTCAATTTAAAAGTGTAGTCTTTAAAGTTCGAATAGGTATTTTTTAAATGAAACTTTATTTCAATAGAATCCAAGTTCAACGAATCCACAACTCGCTCTATTTCGTGATAATATAAATTATTCGCAGTAGGGTACAGTACAATGTAATCTTTGTTGTACTGATGTGTGTAAACAATTTTAGAGGCATTCACATTGGTTAGTGTAGCAGTATGCTTACTAACATTAATATCGTTTGTACCATTCAGTTCATTGGGATCTACCGTAGAATTGCATCCACCAATTGCTAATAATAAAACAATGAGCAAATTGCAAATAGTAAAAAGAACAAGTTTCTCGCTATACTTAATTGAAAGCATTTATAGGTTATTTAGTAAACATTTTAGGTACTGTGTGAAAAAACAAGTATTTTTATAAGAACTTTAGGAAGTTGCAAACTTCGGTTTGCGATTATCCCGCGCCGCAGAGATTTTAATCTTTGCGGCTTTCTTTTGCTCGTAATTTGCATCATAGTCTGCGTT
>JABSPQ010000355.1 GCA_013214205.1 Flavobacteriales bacterium | reverse complement strand
TACCAACGGTATTGTCTACAATATACTTGGTAATGTATTTTGGCGTGTAAAAGACACCGTCCTTCTTCCGCTTAGATGTTTGCTCTACAAATTCACCGCCTTCAATTTCTGCATTTACGCTTTCTATTTCGTTTAGCGAGTTCTCGAAAATATGCCCTAGAATATTAACATCTACTTGGCTTTCGAAATCGTAAGCTTGTAAGTCTTTTGTATGCTTATGCAGCAATTCATCACTAATTATTAAGGAATCTAAAATAGCGTCGGGTTTAAATAAACCTCCGTTGTACGCGAATATCTCTGCGGTTTTATCGGTTCCTTTTCTTCCTGTATCGAGGTAACTAAAATACTTTTGGTAACGAGAAAACAAAGGAACAATTTCGTCTAGTTCTTTTAGCTTGTTCCATTGCTCCAAAATCTTAAGCGTTGAATTTGGTGGCAGCAAACCTCTATCTTCTGCAAAAAAGATAAAAAGGAATCGGTCAATTAGTTTCTGTGATTTTTTGAATAAAGCTTGCTTAATATTTTTCGTTGCCCTTTCGGTATCTTCTTTATCTAACTCCGCACGAAACACTTCGTTCCGCATGTTTTGTTTTACCAAGTCCCTAAAAAGTTCTCGTTTAAACAAGGAGTAGTCGGCGTAAAACTTCTTGGTAATGGTTTCTTCTTCTTGTACCGATGCCTCTTTTATCTTAAGCGGAACATTGCCAAGTAAGTTGTGCTGTGCCAAACAGAGGTAAAGCAATTCGAAACGTTCTTCCGTTAGGTTAAACAAATTGAATTCTTCTACTTCGTTGGAGGTTTGTATGTAGAACCTTAGCTTTTCGAAGTTAGAAGTAATAATGTATTGGCACGTTGGATGATGCGATTTGTAATCAAACGCCTGCTGGCGAATAGATTCTAAGTCTTTTGTATTGGTTCCCTTTAGCTCAATAACCGCTATGGCTTTACCGTCTACCAATATAGCACCGTCCGCTTTCTTTGCGCCTTTTAGGTTCTTAAATTCTGTTACAAGGTTATGTGGGTCTTTAGGATACATGGCATATCCCAATACCGTTACGAATAGTTCATCGAGAAACTTCGCTTGAAACTGTTCTTCTTTGCTTTCTTTAATGTTTTGCTGAATAGCTGTATTGTGAAAGTACTTTGTGAATTTCTTGTATGCTTTAGCAACAGCTTCCTTGTCTTGCGCTGCTAGATGCTTATTGAGTACCGATTTTTGAAATAAAGACATTTATTAATAACGTGTAAGATTAATTATTGCTTAAGTGAATTTAAGGAAAACCAAGTGTTTATTATATGATCTCAGAAAGTTAGCTTAAAAGATATGCGATTAGGCGATAATGAGATATATGAATTTGGCCTGTTTTGTATGGGTATCTTATAGGTTTGCCTTATGCTTTTTATATCGTTTTCTATATGCAATTGCGTTATCTCTATAGGAAACAGGTGTTTTGCAGAGGTATTAAGCGGTATTAGGCTGTAACTTGAATGATCGTAATTATTGTCGAGATGCTTCATCGTACTCAGCTAGTACTCGGTAGTAACCTCTTAGTACCATGTATTAGATTAGAAGTAGCCCCTTTTAAGGATCAATTCGTGGTATTAGGTTTGGGAGCGGATGGAAAGCAATTATTCGGGCGAAATTTCGTTTTAGAATTATGCAAGAAGATCACAATTTCAAATTACGAACCGCTCTTACAAAAACTCAACTGGCACGAGCTTACGGTGTAAACATCAAAACTTTTAACAAATGGATTAAACCTGCTCTAAAGGTGGTAGGAAAACCTTTCGGTAGATTATTTACTCCGTTGCAGGTAAAAACGATTATCAGAACGTTGGGGCAGCCGCCGTATCCGGAGAGGTTGTAAGGTGCGCCATGATGTACTAATCATGGCCCTTTCTAAAGTTGCTGCTTATATACTCCTAATACTCAAATAAGTGATTTGGCAGATACAAATAGCAAGTTAAGTTACTAAAGCCATCTATTCTGATAGATCATACCGTATCAAGGTATCGAATATTTACGAACCATACCGAACCAGTCTTTCTTTTTTCCTCGATTATATTATCGTATATTTACGAACCATACCGAACCACATGCCACAAAACATACATACATTTTACCTAGACCTGACAATGAAGTTAATGTCAGAACTGAGCACAATAGATAGGTTTGATGCCTCTTGGGCTCAAATTGAAAAAAGAGAAGGACAGACATTAAAGCAACTAAAGACTATTGCAACAGTTAGAAGTGTTGGGGCTTCAACTCGAATAGAAGGTTCTAAAATGACCGACAATGAAGTAGAAGTTCTAATTGATGAGTTAAAGATTTCAAAATTAGAAGAAAGAGATCAACAAGAAGTTGCAGGATATTTTGAAGCTCTTGATACAATTACAGAATCATATAAAGATATTATCATCTCAGAAGGGAATTTGAAAAATCTGCACAAGATCCTGATGAGCCATTGTGATAAAGACGAATGGCATCGAGGAGAATACAAACAGATAAGTAATTCCGTTGAAGCCAATCATCAGGATGGCACAAAACAAATCGTATTTGAAACAACAGAACCTGGGTTTGCCACAGAACAGGCAATGAGAGATTTGCTTGAATGGTATCATTCGGATAAAGAGACTCTCCCAATCGTTAAGGCTGCTTTGTTTGTTTATGATTTTTTAAGTATTCACCCATTCCAAGACGGAAATGGACGATTGAGTAGACTTCTTGGAACACTATTGCTTTTAAGGAGTGGTTATACATGGATTCAGTATGTGAGCTTTGAACATGAGATTGAGCATAGGAAGGTTCAATATTATAAGGTGTTGATGAAAACACAAAAACAAAGACCAGGCGAAAAGGTAGATGAATGGACAAATTTCTTTTTAGACTGCTTACTTAATATACAGGATCAGCTAATGAGTAAATTAGATTCACATGAGAATTCATCATCTCAATTAGCTCCAAGAACGAAAAATATACTAGGGTATATTGAGAATCACCCGGGCTGTAAGTCTAGTGACATATCAGAAAAGCTAAGAATACCGCAATCAACCGTAAAAAAGGCTCTTACAACGATGGTCAAGAATAAAATAATCCTCAAATACGGAGTTGGGGCAGGAACAAACTATTTAGCGGAGAAGACAAGCCCTTTACAATCAGATCTAATGTTTAAACTGACGAATGAAACAAAGACAAAGGAGTTCTTATTAATGGGTACAAGTTCTTATGTTGAAATCAAGAAAATAATATTAACTCCCTTGTTTGAATGGACTAAGCCTGATGAATGGTCTGTAAAACTAATGAATCAGGGACTTTGCTTTAAGGTAACCGTGATTAGCAACACAGGTAGTACATTTAGCCAACCCTACGCATTAACATCTTTTAACAATGCGCATTATTTTCAACCTGTATTTACGCTTAATAAGCCAATAAGAATTCCGTTACACATTAAAAATGAACAGTCTAATTTAAACGAATATCCAATGACAATTAAAATTGAATTGGACGGTTCAGTTTCTGTATTTGACTTTGATGTAACATTCGTTTACGATGAAATGTAAATGGGTTCATTTATAGAATAATTTAAACATGAATTAAAATGAACGATAAAAACCAGAATTCCAGTGAACC
>JABSPQ010000354.1 GCA_013214205.1 Flavobacteriales bacterium | reverse complement strand
ATAAAAGTCGTAGCTATTTGTACCAGCGTAAAAACATTTATTTGGCACAATTCTAATATCAGAATATACATCTGGTACAGTAAGAATTTCCCTTTCGAAAGTTGTAAAACAGCCTAAATCATCTGTTGCTGTAACGGTATATGTATCATCACATAAGCCAGAAATATCATCATTGGTAGAACCAGCTATTGGAGCTGGGCCATCCCAAACAAAGGCAGGCACTGTAGGCGCTGGCACTAAATCGTTGAATGTCATGGTCCAACTGTCAAGTAAATTAACACCATTCATTTCTCCATTGTCAATCCAAAGTGTCCAAGCACCATTGGTTGGCGCACCAATTATTGGATTTGTAGGCTCATCAAAATCAGCTTCTTCCGCCGACCAACTTCCTGTTCGAGGCGAACCACTATTTTCAATATTACTTGCACCCACATCAAAACAAACATCGTCGAATACTTGTCCCATAGCACCACCTGGAGCCCAAAACAATCCTACTTCAGATCCATTTGGAGCAATTAAATAGATGTCTACTTTTTCAGATTTGGGCATGGTTAAATCCACACAAACCTGTTTTAATGAAGTAACATCCACATTAGTTACAGACATGCCGGTAACATCAATGTCAAATTCGCTGGTTCGTGCACCACCCATGCCAGGGTCATTAATAATAACATTGCCATCGCTACCATCATATGTAAAAGTTCTGGAGGTAGGTACGTCTAAATAAGTACCACCCGATCCGGTAAGGTTAATAAAGCCATCGCAAAAATCAACGCAGGTTTCATCATCATAAGAATCTTCCGTAATAAGAATTGGGTCGGGTTCTATAACAGTTGCTTCACAAGTAAAAACCACTCCATCATCATCGGTAACTGTAATCTCGTAAGTGCCAGCAGGAACCGGTGCTTTATTAATATTTGTAGCCGAACTCGTTTCATTTGATGCAGCACCATTCCACAGGATATCGTAAGGAGCTGTTGCAGTACTTATTGTTAAATCTAACTCACCAGTACCATCATTAGCGCAAGTAAGATGAGACGGAGTTAACGAACAACCTGGACCACAACCTGCACCTTGTACACCATCATCCTTACTATCGCCTTCGGCTTGACCTACTCCTCCCAGAATAACAGGTATACCATCCGCATCTACGGCGCCGGTAAACGCTCCGTTAGTTAAATCGGCATTTGTGAACGAACCTCCACCTTCTATCGCATCCCAGCAACCATCACCATCAGAATCTAAATCACAATAATCAGGAATATTATCACCATCGGTGTCTAATGCATCGCATACTGTTGAAGGATCAACCGCTATAGCATACTGTGAAGTCCAATCACCTGGAAACATCTCTATATTTACAGTTGTGACATCGTATATATCAAGATACCAAGTTTGCCTATTGGCAATTCCCTCACTATCGTCATACACAACTTGAGCTGATCCAGGCCCGTCGCCTGACAAAGCTACAATTGGGCCTACCCCTAATCCTTGAAAAAAATCAAAATCACAACCATCGGTAGTTACAAAAATATCATCTTTTTTGTTGTTCTGATAATTATAAATACCAGTTGGAATTCCATCGAACATTTCTGTAGTTGCAGTTATTCGGATGTTTACAGATTGATCAAACACCATTGCGAAATTAAAATCCTCTACCATTGCAGGACTAGGATCACCTGCCCACCCTCCATCTGACAAAAGAATTATACCCTTAGCATTACCACCACCTGCGTCATCTGTTATTGTATAATTAACTGGATTAGAAACACCTCCGCAAGCACCACCATCAACCGTTCCCATTCCTGTTCCTCCATCATGCTGTGGTGTTGCATCTACAACACCCCAATTGCCTAAAGCAGCTTCAGGCAGCCCCTCATCAACATCTAAAATCCCATCGTTATCATCGTCTAAGTCAAGATAATCTGGAACTCCGTCGCCATCCCAGTCTTCAGGGTTAGCACATTGGCTAAAAACAGGTGTGGAATAAGAAATTAAAAGCAACGATAGGAATAGTAGGCTGAAATTTTTCCTATTATTAAATACAACTTCGCCAAACAGTTTTATATAGCGACTTATATTTTGTAAACCTTGATTTTTCATTATTGAATACCTGTGTTATGAAAATTGATTTCTCCTGTTCCCCTAGGCAAACAAGACGAATTATGAAAAGTAAAAAATCGAGAAAAGACGATGTTTCTTCTTGTTTTCATACCTAAATTTTTGTAACCCTCTAATAATGAAGATTACCAATTAGCAAATTAATTAATATTAGACCTCTTTTCAATTGTTTTTATTAAGTTTTTTAACTTTTAAGCATTAAGAACTTAAGTTTTTTCATTTTTTACTAAAAATAAGACGGGAATTTGTCCTAAAGGTTGCCTTGAAAAAGAATAAATTTTTAAGTGTGAAATAAGAAAGTGTAAAATGTGAATTTGGTAGACCTATAAAATTTTACATTTTAAGCTTAATTAGTTATATATGAATATCTTGCATTAATTACAGAATAGCAGATCTGCTATTTAATTACAATCGTTCCGTTTTTATATAGATCTAATGCCTCGTTGAGAAGCGATTCGATTGTGCCTATTGATAGGTTTTTATTGGGATTTACTCTAAATATTTTCATTCGAGAACGATCTCCTGCCTATAATTCTGAATGATTGAGGTGCTTTCCTTCAACAAATAGGATGTAGGGCTCGTCAGTTTTTTATCTGTCCATAAATAACAAAACATCTTTCCTCTGAAACAGAAGCACGGCATCCCATACTTTTTTGTTTTAGTAACATTGCTGTCTTGTTTAAGAATTATACTTCGCAAAGCAAGTAAGCAACTCTTGTTGAGTTCTTCCTTTTTTAAATAGTGCTTTATCGTTATCTGCTTTTCTACTATTTTACTTTATTCAGTTCATCTTTAATTATCTCACCGCTAACATGCACATATAACATGGTTATACCAATCTGAGAATGTTGCATTAACTCTTTCAATATAGGTGTAGGAACACGAGATGCCATTAATGTTCTCAAAGTGTGCCGTGCAATATGGCATCTCAAATTAATTTCAATGTTAGCCATTTTAGCCAATACTTTCAATTCTCTATTGATGTGCTGATTGGTTAGCTGAAAGAATGGTTCATCCGATTCACCTGCCATTTGAATATATCTATAGGCAATAACTTCGGGTCTTGTCAACTGACATCCTTCCTCTTTATACAAAACATAGAGAGGCAACCTCAACACTTTATCTGTTTTCTGAGCAGACTTACTTCTAACGTGAATCACAATATCATCCGCATAACGTTCAAACGTTGAATCCGAGTGATGAATTTCCATCCATTTATCGGAAACATAATGTAGAAATAGGTTAGAGAGTATCGAACTAATTACTCCTCTTTGAGGTGTACCCATATCCCTTGATTCTTCCTTTCCTGACCTGTACACATTAGCCTTTAGCCATCTTTGAATGTACCGTTTTATCCACTTCTCTTCCACTACTCGGTCAACTGCCAACATTAGTAGGTCATGATCTATGTTATCAAAGAATCCTTTAATATCTAAATCAATAACCCAAGCTTTCTGCCAGCATCTCTTTCGGCATTGCTTTAAAGCATCGTGTGCTGATTTACCTTGTCGATATCCATAAGAATCTTCACTAAAGAGTTTATCAATATCGGCCTCAAACAACTTCTTGATTACTGTTTGAACAATGCGATCTGAGATTGTTGGAATCCCTCTAGTGGCCTTCTCCTCCTGTTCATTTTGGAATTAACACTTCCTTAACTGCGGGTGGAAAATAACTGCCTGATGACAATCTGTTCCAAATCTTGTAGAGATTATTTTTCAAATCCTTTTCAAAATCCAACAACGTTTGATTATCTATCCCTGCTGCTCCCTTGTTTATAGCTACAGCATGGTAACTCTCATAAGCAAGACGTTTTCAAATACTTATCGGTTTTGCTCCTATTTCCAAGTTCCTCGTTATATAAATTTTCAAGTTGACTTTTCTACTGAGCTGAATAACCCAAGCCCTTCGCTCCATTTCCATTACAGAAACTTCAACACTACTATGACTCAGTCCGACTTCATGATTAACATCAGTATCTTACTTTGCTACTTGCTCGGCATACACCAATAAAATTAACCATAGCCCCCCTGTTCCGTATTAAAGCCTAAATAAAGTTCTTGCCTAATCAATGCCGCTCATCAAGAAGGCAGCTTCTAGGTCACCCCTTCTCCTTTCTATAAAGAAACTTTGTCGACGCTAAATATAAAACGTCAATTTTAATGAGTTCTGGTTGTTCTTTCGGTACTTCATCAAAAGGCTTACTTACGTTCAACTCCTTTATTCACACCTGTCTCCTTAACAAAGCCTTTTCCCTTTGCGCTCACCACCATTGTATCACTACAACAGCAGCCAAAGGCGGTTTAGTTTCGCTACCTAACTAGCGAAATTGGTGGGCCTACCACCATCTTAAATGCAACATTTAAAGAATTTTCAAATCCTATAATTCAGGGCAAACATACAATGTAACACTACCGATTGATTGGGTATTTCTAGTTTTTAACAAATCGGTTTTTCCTAACCACTCACAGTCGCTTTGTTATCATTCACAGCTGCTTTGTTGTCATCTATAGGTTTTCCCTAAATACTACCCCGTAGTGTTTGAGGTTTAGTATATTTATGCTGCAAATGATAATTATATTAATAAATGGAACGTTTTGTTTGTAAATATTGGAATTTACATGGGGCCAGAAACAGTACCTGATTCTGATGGAGATGCAACAGGCATTGGGCTACCGATATCAATCTCTAGCTGTCGGTTTATTCAATTCCTACTATAGCGATTTTAACGCTATCGGCAAAAAGATACAGAGCGAAATGATTTAAAATATGATCTAAACGGAAAACTAATCCAGCAGATCAGGTTAAGAAATCAAAACATGTAAATAAGCATGAGAGAATGTATCGGACACCTATTTTAGGAAAAGTTTTTATTTAATTGATTTGTTAATTCTTATATTATGAATTCTTGGTATGTAATCAAAAGGTTATTGGTTGTTATTTTGTTGGTATTTCCTATTAACATGATGGCACAAGACGCTATTGTTCCCAGTGGAGGCAATGGTACTGGTAGCAATGGCTCATTTAGCTATACTGTAGGCCAAATAGAATATACCACACTGGTTGGT
>JABSPQ010000353.1 GCA_013214205.1 Flavobacteriales bacterium | reverse complement strand
CTTTGAAAATTTAGAAAATGTAAAACTATGGTTACATGATTTTATTAAAAATAACCTGACCACTGAGAAAATTTTAAGCATAACAAATGATAAACTTTTTTTTGACGCTTTTGTGGGCGGATTTGATTGCTAATTGGTATGATTCAAAAGAATACAAGAGTTATCATAAGAGTCAACTAAGCTTGTTTAGCTAAGTGGATACCTCGAAGCTCTGCTTCGGGGTTGTTCATTTACTGAATATTTCAAACAGTTCTCCTAATTCTGAAAGTATCTAGGATCAAACGGAAATGGTTCGGTACTTAAAATTTTGATTTTGGGGAAATCCTTATGCCTTGGGTTAAGAATAAAATTATATTCGTCCTTTACAACAACACTAGGTACTCGTAGCACTGCATACTTATTGTCCTTGATGAAATCATCACCAATCGTTTGACTAACGGGCTTATTCGGTAAAGCATTCCAACCAGCTGGCAATTCCGATTGTTTCACTTCACGGATTGCTACAGATTTAGGAATTTCAATTTGAACTATGTAATAATCTTTTGGCAGAATACTTAACGGAATATGAACGGCTACTTCGCTATTTGCCAAAGCTCTGGTTTGGGCAGTGTATATCACTTCTATGTCTTTCGAATTCCATCTACGACCAAACTTGGCTGCTCCCAAGCCTGAAAGTTCGTCTTTATATTGCGCCCTGCTAAGTCGGTAAACGAGCATTACACAAATATGCCGTGTTCGATACTACTAAGTTCCGCAAGTACTAAATCTTTGCCGTAGGAGTTACTAAGCAGATCGATGGGCTTTTCGTTGCCCAATGCAACCGATGGCAAGTTTAGCCAAATCTTAAAATGATCAGGCTCATCTAAAACGGTGTTTCCTACACTTACGACTTCGGCAAGTTCAAATATTTTTTCGCTATGAATTGGTTTAAATACGTGATTTTTATCTTTTTTGTATCGCTGAAGGGTACGAATATTAAGATCTAAAAATACCGACCATTGATTATCATCAAAGGGAGAATTGGTTTTAATTTCGTTAAACAGCGGATTGGTAACACCACTACAAACTGCCCGAGATACCAATAGCTTATCTTTTAAAACTCTTGAATAGGTAACGTCTTTAGATTTTATCGATTTACCTCGTGGAAAGGATTTAATAAATGACTTTAACTGACTATGTATGAGAACCGATTGCTGCGATGTAGCTATTTCCATGTTTTGAAGCTTTATATATACGACAAATCTACTTAATTAAACGACAAAAATACACAATAGTTGCAAGTCACAACATCATATTACCCACAGTTTCACAATCGATGAAGGGATTTGGAGAAACAAGAAAGTTATTTGAATGCTATCGAGGGAATGCACCGTTGTTGATGTCGATGCAAACACCATTAATATACGCCGGACTTTCGGTACCCAACCATGCGATGGTTTGTGCCACCTCGTCTGCCTCGGCAAATCGGCCTGAATAGACACTGCTTAAAAGTGCCCCTTTCCTGCTTTCAGGAATCGAATGAATCATGTCGGTTTCTACCGGACCAGCCGCGATACAATTCACAATAATGCCATCGGGACCTAAGATTTTTGCAAAACTTTTTGTGGCATTTATTATACCTGCTTTGGTTATTCCATACCAAACATCAGGATGACCAATCTGTCCAGCTATAGAAGCATTATTTACAATTCGTCCTGCTTTCCTCTGAATCATTTTTTTAGCGACACTTCTAATTAATGCAATAGGCGCTTCTAAATTCACCTTCATTATTTTTTCCTTGGCCGCCTTGGTGTACTTGTCGTAACTAAGTACATTCATTATTCCTGCGTTGTTTATCAACACATCAACATCATCAAGATTTGATATTAGTTTCGGAATACCCTCAACGTCTACTAAATCATATTGAATAAACCGACAATCTAAGTCTTTAAGAGCATTCGATTTTTTTCTTGCCAAAACAGTGACACGATAGCCTAATTTGACAAATATTTTAGTTGTTTCTATTCCAATTCCTTTGTTACCACCAGTTATAAGTACATGCTTTGCCGACATTGAATCTCTTTGCTTTTGTTGTTGAATGTTTTGGGAAAAAGTTTCGTTGGGTTGGTGAAATTAATCCACTTTGTGTTATACTCAATTTTTTTTAATAGGTTTAATGTATTTGACGATATCATTGACCTGAACGGGTCAGTTTAGTACAGCAATTAATTCTTGCAAAATGTCGTTTTAATATTTCCTAAATTCAAGAACAAAATTTCCGAGCGCTGGGAATATTGCGAAAATAGAATTTCCCAAATTATAAGGAATTGACTCTTCGTATCGTTTAATTCTTAACTTGTTATAAGGTGTTAACAAACCGGCAGTGGCTCTAATAAGAAAATATTCACCAAACACCTCAACGAGGTTACCAATTGCATAAACAATCAGAATTGCACCTGCTATTAGAGATGGGCTACTTATAAAATCTGCTAAATCTAATTCGGCAAGTGCGACAATTTTGGCCGGAACTATTTCAGAATACATGTATAGAATACCAATTAGAACAACACTCCCTGCTATAAACTTTATTCTGCCGGTACCGTCCGTGTATGGTAATTTGTCTAAAAACTTATCGATTCCTTCTTTTGCCATAACGATACATTAGACCACATCAACGTGATCCATTTTACTTCTTAATTAAAATATTGTATTGAAAGGGATTGCTTGTTAATCAAATATACTAGTTACAAGAGTAATATTACCTATCTATTTGTATAGATGATTTATCAAAAAAAGAAATATGGTTAACCTTGATTCACTCAAATCATCCCAATATCTTGAACCAAAGTTTCTTTAAGAAACGGATCAAGTACATCCACATTAATGAAGTTCAGTTATATGGTCTTATAGATTGGGCGCTATTGAAATAATCATTGGGGTAAAATAAAGGAGGCATACCGGAACAAGAACCACTTGCCATTGCAAATGACAAGTGGCTTTGGGTTGGATGAAGGCGAGGTGTGATAGAGCTTTGTAATCGTAAAGGGATAGATTCTGCTTCCTTGTTCACTAAAGTGAACAGGAGTCAGAATAAAGTATTCATTTTAGCATTTATACTAAAGAAACATATCCTTCTTTAACTTTTGGCTTAAATCAATTGCGTAGTGGTCGAAGTTGGTGAGACCAACTTTGCGGAGTACCTCTTCGTCTATAAAGAAATTACCGGTGCAAATGTCGCTAGCTTCTTTAAGGATGCAGTAGGCTGCGTCGGCTACAATTTTAGGAGACCTACAGCGATTGATTAAATTGGCTGGTGCGCCAATCAGGTTTTTAATGGCCGAGGTGGCTATGTAGGTTTGAGGCCACAGCGCATTTACTGCAATGTTATCGTCTTTGCCATCTTGCGACAAACCAAGTACGCTCATACTCATTGCATACTTTGCCATTACATAGGCCAAGTGAGGACTAAACCACTTCTTACTAAGGTTTATGGGTGGCGCAATCGTTAGGATGTGTGGATTAATGGAATGCTGTAGATAGGGCATACATTTTTGAGAGACCATGTAAGTGCCACGCCCATTTACTTGATGCATTAAATCAAATGCTTTCATAGATAACCTTTTAGTGGTTGATATTGCCATAGCGCTGGCGTTGTTAATCAATATGTCTATCGATTTAAACTGATCCAAGGCCATAGATATAGCGTGGTCTACATGGTGCTCAAAACGAATATCGCACAACACGGGTAACGCCTTCCCTCCTGCTTTTTCAATTTGTTCGGCAGCAGTGTATATGGTGCCAGGTAGCAACGGGTGAGGCTTGTCTGTTTTGGCAGCAATTACAATATTGGCACCTTTAGATGCTAATTTTAATGCAATAGCGAGTCCTATTCCACGGCTTCCGCCAGTGATGAATACGGTTTTGTCTTTAAGTGTTTGTGTCATGAGTTGTGAGTTTTAAGGTAATCTTCGAAAGCCTGCAGCGAGGTTTTTTTGAAGCGATAGGTGAAGCGTGATTTCAATTTATTCCTATTGAGCACAGGCCGATATTTAATAAAGTCGAGGTGCTCCCTTTTATATTCTATTAGCGAACATTTGTGGAGCATGTTCAAAATTCCTCCTAATAATCTCTTGTTTAAAGTCACATATTTTTTGCTTTGCAGGTACGCTATTTGTTGTAAACTCACCCAGCCAAAGGCGGCCACATTGTAAGTTCCGAGAATTCTTTTCTCCATGCTTTCAATCATACAACCCACCAAGTCTTCGTCCCAAACGAAAGAGAACGGTGTTAATGTGTTGTTTAATCCAATGATAACTTTTTGATCGAACCACCTCGAAACAATGTTGCTAGATGTTTTACCGAGAATAGAACATGGTCTAAAAATGGTGTGTTCTATTTCGTTTGCCCTACAGAATTTCCTGATGATCTTTTCGGAAAAGGCTTTATTTTGTCCGTAGTCAATTATGTTTTCATCTTCCATTGGCTGACTTTCTGGAATGTATCTCGGCATGCCTGCTTTAAATCCATACACGGCTCCACTCGATACAAACACGAAGTGCTCTACATTGCCTTTAGCGCTGGCAAGCAAAATATTGTTGAGTCCGTTTATTTCAATGTCGAGTATTTGATGTTTGCTGAGTTGCTTACTCGACATAATACCCACCAAATGAAACACCACAATACAATTGTATTTTTTCACAATAGTGATGGCCTCAACGGAAGTAACGCTAATGGGATGCGAGATTAACTGTTTTGATTTAACCTGACTTTTAACCGGGTCTATGTTATGGATAACCAATGCTGGATATTTCACTAGCAAAGCCTCAATTAATTTTGTGCCCAAATTGCCCGATCCTCCGGTAATTAAAATACTCTCTGCTCGCTCTCTAACCATAGGATAATAAATTGATGCCTTTTTTTAGTAATCTCATATAGGCTTGATCGTTCACGTAATAATTTTCGCTACTGGCGTTGCGATAATTATAACCACCGCTCAGATCTGGAATTTTCCGCATCAAACGTTCAAACTTTAACGCCGTAAAGCGAGCTGATTTGCGAGCTTGTAAATATTTACCAATTAGCAATGCTTGTTGGTACCTACCTTCCCAGCCAAGGCCAAGTGAGCTCACCATACCCATAATAAATAGGTTGCGCCGGTTTTTATTAAATATATTTAAGAACAATTGCGGGCTCCCTTCTTGGAGGTTCAAGTGACTGTTACTAATAAATGGGAATGATAATTTAAAGCCTGTAGCCAAAATAACCGTGTCGAAACTTTTGCGTACACCATCCGAAAAATATACAGTTGTACCCTCAAACTTTTCTGCCTCACCGTGCACCTTAATATGACCGTGTCCAATTTGATATTTCAACTCAGAATTAACGATCGGGTGTTTTTCATAAATGCGAAACTTAGGTTTAGGGAGTCCGAAGCTTTGCATTTTACCTGAGATTAAACCCAAGAATTGCTCATGCACCAACTGTTTAAGCGTAATGGGTAAGTTGCCCCCAAACGAAGTATTATCGGCAGGTTTACCCAATAAATACTTCGGAATAATATGATTCCCCGTTCGCATACTCAGTCCCACATGGCTGGCAATTCGAGATAGATCGCAGGCCAAATCGCAACCACTATTGCCTGCCCCGATAATTAATACACTTTTGTTTCGGTACGATTCAAACTCTTTTACTTTACTAGAGTGAACTATTTTCCCTTGGAAATCGCCCTTAATTTCAGGATACAGAGGTTTAGAATAAAGCCCTGTTGCAATTATCACACCTTTGAACATTTGGAAATCACCTCCAAAAAATTCAACCATCCAACGCCCATCTTTAAGCCGTTCCACATTTTTAATTGGTGTGTTAAAACGAAAATGTTTCGTTAAGTCGTAGTGCTTTGCGTAGCGTTTTAGGTAATTAAAAACCTTGGAATGATGTGGGTAATCTTCCTCAATTTGACTCATCGGAAAATGTTTAAACTCGGTTTTATCTCTCGATGAAATCAAATGTACATTTGGGTATAGCGGACTTTGGGGGTTATCAAAATTCCACAGCCCACCAACTGTTTCTGAAGATTCAAAACCTTGAAAAGAGATTCCCATATCTTTAAACACTTTAGCGCACGACAGCCCTGATGGCCCTGCTCCTATGATTGCATATTTCATTTTTCCCATAATTTTATTCTTCGTTATTAGTTGAAAGTATCTTGGAAATTTCGTCTGTTCGGTTCACCATAATAAAATGTGAACCGCCTTTAATCAAATAATCCACGTTGCTATTGCATGGTAAAATCTTATCGTTACTTCCATGAATTCTAATGGCGTCGGGCACATCCGTATTCTTCCATTTTAAAATCCCCTCCAACGCCCATTTTAAAAACTCGGCATCCGATGGTGTAAGCAAGCGCTTAATTCTATCTAAATCTTTTTTCCGCTGCACGCCAAAAAGGTAGCTGCTTAATATTGCGGGCGTGTTCATCAACGCTCTTGGAATCATTCTGTGCATCTTTAGCAGACCTGCCACCCTTAATTTTAAAGGCACCTGATTAACTTTTGAAACACTCGAAACCAAATAGAGTTTTTCTGCTTTGCGAATTTTATTGAATTCTGCAGCAATCATTCCTCCGAATGAAACGCCTAACAACTGGTACTTTTCGGGAAGGTTAACATGTTTAAATAATCTTGCTGCATATTGCTTAAGTGTTTCGTGGTTAAAATGAGGCATATATTTAATATGGATCAAATCAATACCTTTGGGCTTTAGGTTTCTAAAAACCAAATCGTCCATAATTAAGCCACCTAGGCAATAAATTTTAGCATTCATATTTATCAAATTATAATTCATCTTATAAAAGTGAGTCCAAGGGAAGGGCCTAACGAGAGCGAAGAGTAATTAACACTCAACTTCCCTGTACTCACCTCTTCCGAAACTTCATTAAATGCATCGGCCTTGGTAAATGCATTACCGGCCATTAGCGTTCCGTTAATTAAAAAGGCAAAACTCCACGAATCGCTGATATAGTAGCTGTAAGAAATAATAGCCATTGCCACCACTCCTCCTCCCGAAAAAGTTCTGTTTTCGTTGGTTGCGGTGTAGCTTATTTTTCGTTCTTCGTTTATTAAAACCACATTTATTTTATCGTAGTTTAAATAGCAACCCGCCTTAAACTGCAGACTAACGTTTCGCAAAAATGTTGAAGTAAAATCGTGCTGATGTCCTATCATTATTACTGGCGACATCCCTCCTTTTTCGTATCTAAATATGTTACCGTAAACGTTAGGTCGTTGTTCTCGTTTGTCGTGTATAACACCGGTGGTAAAGGTAAAACCAGAGGTTTCGTTCTTTATAGTAAGCAAATAATTATTGGCTTGATCACCCTCAAATTCAGATATTTTTTCTCTCGAATCGTACGAATCAAATTTGGCATTGATACCAGTTGAATTGCCATCAAATCGATAATCAAGCGAGCCACTGGTTAAAGCAAAATCTATGTTTGTGGCCCAACCTGCCTGAAGTGTATAACTCCATTTGGTTTCATTTTCAAAGTTGTAAAACTGGTTGTTATTATTATTTTTTACCCCAGAAGGAAACCCACTCGCATCAAAAGCAAAAAAGGTAAATAACCAAGTAATTATACAAACAATGAGTAATACCCCTATTAATGAATTGCTTTGAGAGGGGTCGTCTGTTTTTTTCATAAGTTGTTCTATTTCTAAAACAGCCTATCCAAACCGCATTCCAACTCTCAAACACCCTTGTTTTACTAGGGATTTATGATTTCCAGCTAAATATTGTTTCTCTTAAGGGGATGGATTCTATAATAGAGAAACCTCAGTCAAGTCAAAATGAGGCATCATAATTCTTAAACAATGTTGCGGCCTTTAAAGAAATACCCGTGTATCCCGTACGTACGGGATCATAAGGATGACGTCTGTGGTGGGATTGGGGTTCCTGACGAACAAACAAATAAAAAAGCGTCGTCATCCTCGAAAATTCTGCTCTTTCAGAATTATTTGGGGATCTCAAACGCTATGAACGAAATCAAAAAAATGACGATTTACCAATCATATTGCTGCCTTACTCCACAACAACGTCTGATAAATAGCAAGTAAATGTTGTGCCGTTATCTACTTCGCTATCCACTTCTATTCTGCCACCTTGCAATTGAATCACCGAATTAATGATGTGCAAACCAATTCCTGAGCCAGTGTATTTGCTATGGAATCGACTAAACAAATCGAATAGTTTTCTTCCATGAACCTTCATGTCAATTCCTATCCCATTGTCCTTTACTTCAAGTACGGGAATTCCATTTTCTTTGTAAGTCTTTATTTCAATACGTGGCCCCCCCCCTTCTTTCTGATATTTAATTCCGTTGCTCAGTAAATTATGTACAATGCTTTTCAAATGAACCTGGGAATAAAGTATGCTTTCTAAGCCTGAGAAATCTACTTTAATATTCGATTCATTGTTCCTAATCGATTCATCAGATGCGAGCACGCTGATGAAAACATCAGCAAATTTTAAACTGTCTTTAGAGGTGTCGTTCATCTCCTTTTGCACTCTAATTGCCTTGTTAATATTCAAGATGGTTTCATTCAATTCAACCACCGAGTTTTCTAACAATCCCAAAGCAACCTTACCTCCTTCCTTAATATGACCATCCTCCATAAGCACATTTAACATACTGCCAATGTTAATTGCCGGGCCTTTTAAATCGTGACTTGCGATGTAAGCAAAACTCTCTATTTCTCTATTCTTTTTAAGCATTATTGTTCTCTCTTTATTCAAATCTTCTACTTGTTTCTGATATTGGATAATGAGTTTCTCGAAATAGTTTTTGTTTTTTTTTCGTTCGGTAATTTTATCTTCCTCCAAACCGTCTGCTACATCGCTCAATATTTTATTTCGATTACTGAGTGCTTCAACATCATTTTGCAATGAAGTTATTTTCGAGATGAATGCTTCTTTAATTTTATTTAACTCTCCAACCAAACCTTGATCGGCGTATTTATCTAACAATTTATCAAGTTCTGATATTCCTTTTTCCGTTTTCACAGGTAGCTCGTTTTATGATGGTTTAAGCGAAACTAATCAAACCTTTTGTACGCACAATTGTTTCCTATAGTTTCCATTTTAAAAACACAGATTATGAGTACGATATTTGATTCCGACCTAAGTAAATTAGAAGGCCTTGAGGGTTTAAGTGACTACTTATCTAATTCGGCAGAGGCACTGCACATCGTGTCTGGAGATGCCACCATTATGTGGGCAAACAATACCGAGCTCGAGTTTTTAGGATATAAAGAAAACGAGTATATAAGTAAACCTATCACCCAGTTTCATGTAGATCAAGAGGTTATTGGCGACATTTTAACTCGCTTATTAGCTGGTGAGATTCTTAAAAATCATCCAGCACGGTTAATTGCGGCCGATGGTTCTCATAAACAAGTACTAATTAATTCGAGCGGTTATTGGAAAGATGGCAAGTTTTCTCATACTCGATGCTTTTCAAGAGATGTTTCTGATGTAATAGATCTTTCTGATTTAATTACAAAAAACAAAGAAAGCATTTTGAATTTGGCTACCGCGTAACACCGTTATCCACTAGTACACCTTAGCTGCTTTTCTAATAGCAAACGCTCTGAAATTTCCATTTTTTATTGGATTTCTCACGGCATGTCTGATTACTTTTTTTAAGGCACGAGAAGAATTCTCCAACCATTTTTCGCATAATGTTAACGCCAATTCTAAGTCGTCTTTTGCAATGTCTCCAACATGATTCGCTACACTTCGTCTTACATAGCCATCAACATCATCTTTTAATTCTTCCAATATTGGAATCACAGGAGTAGGATCTTCAGCAAGAGATTTGAGTCTACCAGCCCAAGGCAATCTCGATCTAGAACCTTCCGAACACAACCGTCTAACATGTGGGTTTGGGTCTTTCATCCATTTATACAAAACTGCCATGGTTCTCTCTTGATCTTTTTCGATAAAAGCTCGAATAGGAAATTCGCATGAGAATCTTTGTGTAAGTTGGTAAAGCGCATCCATCGAAACGTCGAAAGGGTCTTCTCCGTTGTTAAATTCGGCTTCAACTCCATACAAAGAAACAAAACTGTTATGTGGCATATAAAACAGAGGCGCCAATCCATTTGCATCTGTTTTCTGCAAAGGTGGTGTTAAGGATGCTAAAATAATACTGATTGCCTGCATGTAGTTTTGAGGTAAATACAACCTCATGGCCTTAGCAATATGGTCTGCCCGATCTTTAATCCCTAGTGACTCAATTTCTTTCAACGCTTCTTTTACAAAAGCATCCTTGTCAAATTTATCGTAAACAATTAGCAGGTTAGCACCTAGCTGATTAATGGCCTCTTTGTCTAAAAGTAATTTTAAAGGAACTCCTTTCTCAATTGCATGAGGAGCATCGGGGATTCTTAGTTCTGTCATTTATTAATTATGCTGCGTTGTTTTCGAATACATTAATCTGTTCTAGTTCCACGTTTTTACTTCTTCTTTCCTCTTCCAGATCAAAATCGTTCTGCAATCCTAACCAGAACTTTGCAGAGTTCCCAAAATACTTGCTCAATCGAAGAGCTGTATCTGCAGTAATTCTTCTTTTTTTGTGCAAAATCTGACTGACTCTAGTTTGAGGAATATTGAGATCCTTTGCCAATCTGTAAGCCGATATTTCTAAAGGGCCAAGAAACTCTTCTTGCAAAACTTCTCCTGGGTGAATATTGTTTAATTGTGCCATAACATTAATAGTATCGCTATGCATTACTAACGCCAAAAATAAGTAACCATTTCGAATATTCTTGCTGCTTACCTAACAATAACTTTTTTTGTAACCGTTTCGCCATTTGATGTGAGCTTTACTAAGTAACAACCTGCAGCTATATCAGTCAAAGCGATTGTATCATCACTTGTGCCTCCAAGCTGAATTTCCTTGATGATCTGCCCATTTGTGCCATATATTTTCATATTTGCATTGCCAGAAAGCTCCTTTAAACTCAATTAACGAATGAAATAAACGCTGAATTCAACTCATAAATGCAACTTCTGGGTTAAATAATAATTGATTCATTACAAATGTAGGTGTTGGATATAACGGTTCGATTTGTGCCAGTGATTTCGGTTTACAGGGCTTTGATAACTACGCCAGAGAAGCATTAATGGATATTATTGAAGATCGATACAATCTAAAATCAACCATAGTATCATCACAGATACCTGTGGCTTCTTGGTACGAACTTATTGGTAAAGGAACAATTGCAGATGCAATTTTAGACAG
>JABSPQ010000352.1 GCA_013214205.1 Flavobacteriales bacterium | reverse complement strand
TACGTTTACTTAACAAGTCTAATTCTCTGGTAATATCGAACGATAAGTTCGCTGTTGATTCTGTTCTCATAATTTGTTTTTTAGTTATGAGACTCTTTTACGTAACTTCAAAAGCTACACCGAAGGTGTTTAGTGCAACAAACGTATACAAGCAGCGTCCCCTTCCTCCAAGGGGACGCTGTCGCGCCAAAGGTGCGACTGAGGAGTTATAAATATCCCAACAATACCCAATTCAATATTAAGGCTAAAAAACTGCTTAAGTTACTAGTGAAACCCCGTCACAATTAATATTTTAGAGCTATTAAATGCATTTGTAAATAAAGTACCAAAAAGCTATATGAGTTCTAATTTCGATATCCTTTTTGAACCAGTTCAAATTGGACCAGTAACTGCCCCAAACAGATTTTATCAAGTACCCCATTGCAATGGACTTGGATACCGAATGCCCAAAGCACTAGCCGCCATGCGTGGTATTAAAGCTGAAGGTGGTTGGGGTGTTGTGTGCACAGAAGAAATAGAAATTCATCATACCAGCGAACTAGCTCCTCTAATTGAAGGTAGACTATGGGACGACGGAGACAAGCCTGGATTACAAATGATGGCCGACGCCGTTCACGAACATGGATCCTTAGCAGGAATTGAAATTGCTTACTATGGCTTGGATGCGTGCAACCTGTATTCAAGAGTTCCTGTTCTATCAGCACGATCTCAAGGTGTAAATGGTGGATATGGGTTCGAACCATCTCAGTCTCATCGAATGGACAAACAAGACATAAAGAATGTAAGGAAATGGCACAGAGATGCAGCAATTAGAGCCAAAGATATGGGCTTCGACATCATCTATGTGTATGCAGCACACAACATGTCCATCGCAACCAATTTCCTTTCTAAAAGATACAACGACCGAACAGATGAATATGGCGGCAATTTCGAAAACAGATCAAGATTGCTCCGAGAACTAATAATGGATACCAAAGATGCAGTTGGCGATAAATGCGCGGTAGCAGTTAGGTTCGCAGTAGATGAATTATTGGGAGGCGAAGGAATAACCAGTCAACAAGAAGGACGAGACATCATAGAAAGCATGGCCGAACTTCCTGATTTATGGGATGTGAATGTTGCAGGTTGGGAAAACGACTCCTCTACCTCTCGATTTGAGAAAGAAGGATTTCAGGAAGAATATACAAGCTTTGTAAAATCAATTACCACCAAACCTGTTGTTGGGGTTGGAAGATACACTTCGCCAGAATCTATGGTAGCAGCAGTAAAAGGAGGTGTACTTGATTTAATCGGAGCAGCCCGTCCTTCGATAGCAGACCCATTTTTACCCAACAAAATAAAAGAAGGAAGAATTGAAGATATCCGAGAATGCATAGGTTGTAACATTTGCGTTGTTGGCGACACCAATAGAATTCCAATCAGGTGTACTCAAAACCCTACAATGGGTGAAGAATTCAGATACGATTGGCATCCAGAAAAAATAAACGTAAAAACCACCGACAACAACATCTTGGTTGTTGGAGCTGGTCCTACAGGCCTAGAATGTGCCAGAGCACTAGGCCAACGTGGATACAACGTAATATTAGCAGAGGCAAGCATGCAGCTTGGTGGCCGTGTTGAGTTAGAATCAAAACTTCCAGGCTTAAGCGAATGGATTCGTGTTGTGGATTACCGCGTTACTCAAATCGACAAAATGGACAACGTTGAAGTATACAAAGGCAGCAAAATGACCGCCGAAGACGTTATGGAAGTTGGATACGAAAACGTAATTATTGCCACAGGCGCATCTTGGCGAAAAGATGGGCAAGGCAGATACCAATATGAGACGATGCCAGGCACAGAAATGAAGCATGTGTACACTCCCGATGACATCATGGCAGGAAAGATTCCAAAGGGTAAAGTAATCATCTACGACAACGACCTTTATTACATGGGCGGATGCATTGCAGAGAAATTAAAACTAGAAGGATGCGACGTAAGTATCGTTACCCCCGACCCGCGTGTATCTGCATGGATGGAGTTCACTCTTGAACAAGAAAAAGTTCAAAAACAACTCATGAAAATGGGTGTTCAATTACACACGGAAAAGTACCTTGAAAGAATTGAATCAGACCATGTAATTATTTCGGATAAAACTTCGGGTGAAGAAACTAAGCTAGAGTGCGACGCTGTTGTTATGGTTACAGACCGTTCACCAAACGATCAACTGTACCAAGATTTAATTCCAATGAAAGAATCAGGAAAATTAAAGCACTTGGAAGTAATTGGCAATGCAGCCGCACCACATATAATTGCCCGCTCAGTTTACGCAGGACATTTAGCAGCAAGAAATTTCGACAAAGAATTAGGTGATGAAACGCCATATAAGAAAGAACGATTGGTAGAATGGAAATAAGAAACGATGGATAAATACGACATACTTTTTGAGCCTGTACAAATTGGGCCACACACAACCAAGAATAGATTTTACCAAACTCCTCATTGCAATGGAATGGGCTCTAGAAACCCTAGAGGTCATGCTGCTATGAGAGGTGTAAAGGCCGAAGGCGGCTGGGGTGTGGTAAACACCGAAGAAATGCAAGTGCATTGGACCACCGATCAAGCGCCGTTTATTGAAGGGCAAATGTGGGACGACGCAGACATTGCACCGAACAGGTTAATGGTTGAGGAAGTACACAAACATGGTGCTTTAGCCGGTTGCCAGTTAGCCTATCATGGAATGGATGCCACCAACTGGTATTCTAGAGTTCCTGTACTAGGACCAAGGTCGATGTCTATTTGGGGAGGAAGTGGAATTGATCCCATCCATACAAAAAAGATGGACAAGCAAGACATTCTTAATGTCCGTAGATGGCACAAAAAGGCTGCTCTAAGAGCTAAAGAAGCTGGATTCGACATTGCGTATGTTTATTCGGAAACGATTGTCTGGTCGTTCTTAAACAAAAGAATCAATGACCGTACCGATGAATATGGCGGTGATTTAGAAAACCGTGCTCGGTTTTTTATGGAATTGCTCGCTGATACTAAAGACGCGATTGGAGACAAATGTGCAATTGCTGTGCGATTAGCGGTAACTGAATTAGGAGATCATCCAAACGATTGGGACAAAGCTCAATCAGCTGACCTACTGGGGATGATGGCTGAAATACCAGACCTGTGGGACGTTAACGTAACTGGATGGGAAAATGATTCTGCTGTTTCTAGATTTTACAAAGAAGGACACGAGGAACAATACATCGGCTTCGTAAAAGGACTCACTACCAAACCTGTTGTTGGCGTTGGAAGATTTACCTCACCAGAAACAATGGTATCAATGGTTCAGCGAGGTGTATTGGATTTAATTGGCGCAGCGCGTCCTTCCATTGCAGATCCGTTTTTACCAAACAAAATCCAAGAAGGAAGAATAGACGACATCCGAGAATGCATTGGCTGCAACATTTGCGTTATGGGAGATTTCCAAGCTATTCCAATTAGGTGTACGCAAAACCCAACCATGGGCGAAGAATACAGACGTGATTGGCACCCAGAAAAAATGAACGCTGCTACTAGCGACAAAGACATTTTAGTTGTTGGTGCTGGGCCTGCTGGCTTAGAATGCGCCAGAGCCTTGGGCGACAGAGGATACAATGTTATTTTGGCAGAAGCAGAACGAGAACTTGGCGGAAGAGTAACCAGAGAATCGAGGTTGCTTGGTTTAAGCGAATGGGTTCGTGTAGCCGATTGGAGAATTACCCAGATCGAAAAAATGGACAACGTTACTGTATACCCAGGCAGTAAAATGAGCGCAGAAGACGTTATGGAGGTCGAATGTGAACACGTAATTATTGCTACGGGTGCAAGCTGGAGAAGAGACGGAATTGGTAGAGAGAAATGGAAACCTGTTCCTGGACATGATCAAGATAATGTGTACACACCTGGCGACATTATGGACGGGAAACGCCCAACGGGTAAAGTGGTTATTTTCGACAACGACCATTATTACATGGGCAGTGTGCTGGCAGAAGAACTTCATAGAGATGGATGCGAAGTAACTATTGTTACCGAACGTGCAGTTGTTGCAGAGTATACAAAGTACACCTTAGAAGACATGCACATCCACAAAAGACTACACGAAAAAGGAATCAAAAAAGTTGTGCAGCACGACCTTGCAGAAATAAAGGCAAACGGGGTTACGCTTGAACACGCCATTTCTGAAGAAGAAACATTTCTTGAATGTGATGCTGTTGTTTTAGTTACCGACAGACTTCCTGAAGATGGTTTGTACCACGACCTTCTACCCTACTTAGAAGAAGGAAAATTGAAGAGTTTAAAAACAATCGGAGACTGTCATGCTCCCAACATTATTGAAAGAGCAGTTTTTGCGGGACATAACGCTGCAAGAGAATTTGACGAAGATGTTCCCGAAGGAGGACTTCCTTTCAAAAGAGAAAGAGCTATTTATTAAAGTGCTAAGTTCTTAAGTGTTAGATGTTAAGTTTTTGCGTTTTGATAAAAAAACTTCACACTTAAAACTTTACACTTAATTTTCTTTAATTTGATACAATTAACTTCTAAACCTGCGATATGGAATTTAAAGTAGAAGCCCTAAAAGACAGCAAGTACATGCCTCTTTGGCACGACGCTTCTAATAAACCAGAAACATTACCAGCACTTGATAAGGATGCGAAATGTGAATTATTGATTGTTGGTGGCGGATTTACAGGTCTATGGGCAGCCCTTCAACTCAAGGAGCGCAAACCCGATGCAGATATTATTATGATTGAAGCCACATTTGTTGGTTACGGTGCTTCTGGTCGGAATGGTGGTATGTTTGAATCTCTTTTGGCACATACTGCAAATAATTCCGAATATCATTTCCCTGGCGAAAAAGATAGAATTGAAGAATTAGGCTTTATCAACTCAAAAGAGTTTGTGGCAACACTAGAGAAATATGACATTGATGCCCATTATGAGCAAGTAGGCAACCTAAGGGTTGCAACGGATCAGGATCAGGTAAAAGATCTAAAGGCCACATATGAGAAATTAAAGGCGCACGGTGACAATGTTAAATGGTTTAACCAAGAAGAAGTTCGAGAACGGGTTAATTCGGAAACATATTTAGCTGGTATGCTAGAAGACAACGGTGTTGACGGATTAGTTGATCCAGCGCAATTGGCATGGGGTTTAAAAAAAACCATTCTTTCTTTAGGAGTAAAAATTTACGAGGGTACTCCCCTATCCAAAATTAAAGATACAGACAATGGCATGCTAGCGTTTTGTGAAAATGCTAAAATTGAGTGCGACAAAATACTAATGGCAACCAATGCATTTCCAAACCCGATGAGCCAGATTCGGAAATCCATAATACCTGTTTGGGATTACGCAATAGCAACCGAACCGTTGAACCAAGAGCAATTGGATTCAATAAACTGGGGTAAATATCGCCATGGAGTAGTAAACAACATAAACATGTTCCACTACTATCGAATGACGCACGACAATAGAATTTCATGGGGTGGTGGCGGTCATGTTATGTATTACTTTGGAGGAAGAACTGATCAAGGTGTTGCCGATGACCAAAACAGGTTCGAAACATCGTGTCAAGAGTTTTTTGAAACATTTCCACAACTAAAAGGAGTGAAATTTACCCACAGATGGAGTGGAATAATTGCTAGCTCTACAAGATTTTGCATGGTACCGGGCGTTGCTCATAGAGGGAAAGTAGCTTGGGCAGTTGGCTATACAGGCTTAGGCGTTGCCGCCACAAGATTCGGGGCAAGAATTGGAATAGAATTACTAGGCTATGAGCCAAGCAACATTCTAGACCTTATGTTCGTGAAGAAAAAAGTATTGAACTGGCCTCCTGAACCGTTGGCATGGATTGGCGTTACATTAACCCGACACGCTATGGCAAGAGCCGATAGAAATGGCGGCAGAAAAGGGCTTTGGCTAAAAATGTTAGATTACTTCAATTTGGGGTTTGCTTGTTAACGAAGCCTAAAGGAGGATTGCCTTTTATTAAGAGAGGCCTATTTATCAGTTATTGAACTTTAGAAATAACAAACACTCTAATTCAAATAAACCTTCTTAACAGTACTTCCACCTTCATTTACAACCCTAACCAAATAGATTCCTTTACTAAAAGAGAGAGTGGTATTGCCTGTTATTGTTGAGTTGTGTACTCTTTGACCTTGTATGGTAAAGACGTCAACTTGCCCAGTTCCTTCAATAAGTATTGATTGTTGATACGAACTAATTGAAGTGTTATCGAATTGGTTATCTGAAACATCTAGAATAAACTTGAATGCTATCTCAACGCATTGAAACCACGACCCAACACTCAACCCTACTCCATTAATAGACATAGATCCTCCGTTGGTTATTAATCCATAAGAAGTAAATATTGACTGCCCAGCAAGTAAATCCACTTTTCCTCCTGGAACTTCTAGAATATCAATTTCAAGAATTCCGTAGGTTATTAATGAAGAACTTGATTCGGAAGTAATTGTGCGATGGCCACACAGGGCTCCAACGCTATCTATTTCCAAATGAGAACCATCCATTAAGATTAAATCGCTTGTTAATACAACAGCATGAAATATATTAATGGTATCATAACTCTCAAAAGGTGGTATAATCCCATCCTCCCACGTTCCACTGTCATTCCAGTATCCTCTTTCCGTAGTATTATACGTTGCAGCATATCCATTAATCACAATAACACAGGCCATTACAGCCATCATTAAAACTCGAAACATATTCATTGATTATTATTAATGGTATCTGTTTTAACAATATACCGATAATTCCCCAATTCCTTAAAACCTTTCTAATGCGAATTATCGTAAACATAGTTGAATCCGAAAATACTTCACTCTTCAAAATCTAACAATTAAAAAAGTTAATTTTAAGTCAACAAACCATAACCCCGAAGGGACTTAACACTTTATATTCAAAACTTAACACTTAAATAATAACTACAATTACAATATCTCAAAATACTAAATAACAACAACATATAAAACTGAAACTATATCTAAAATACATATCCTTCCCCCTATTCCTCCTCCCATTACTCATTGCAGGATTTCAGTTCTACAAAGTATCCAATGGTAATTTAAGCAAATGGAAAGGCGGTGGGTTCGGCATGTATGCAGATGCACACCCAAAAACAAACAGAACCATTTGGATTGTGCCAAACAACTTCTCCAACTACCCCATAAGGCTTTATCCATGGCCTAAGGAGCTAAACATTAAAACCGATGGCGATATTTTGGCCTTGGCAGAATTCAATATTCTCTCTAAACAATCGAGCCAAGTGATTTTTAACCCAAACGAGGCCAGTATAACGGAACTACTGAACTCCTACGTAGCGTTTGCCGAAGAATTCCCACAGTTTGTTTCTAAGCGCAATTACCCCGAGCATTTTAAACAAGTTTCTATAATCGTTAAGGAACACAGGCTCCAAGACGAATTCGAAGGATTTGAAACCAATGAAATAGCAAGTTTTACAAAATGAAAAAGCTATTTACAACCATAGAAAACAAGTTATCGGCAGATGGATTATTTCTGATCTACCTAATTAGCATGGTGCTAACACATGGTGACATTAGCGAAATATCCAAAATAGGAATCGTGTTTTTATCAATTGCCATGTTGGGAAAATCCAAGATAAACGATCACGTACTGGCTTGGCTAGGCATATCCTTACTACTTGGCAGCAGTCTTATAACAAACTACTTCCAAAGTGCCAACCATGTATTCTTGACTTTCTACCTATCGCTCTTTTTTCTGTTACAGGAATCCGGAATTAAAGCCCTCTTTGCAGATAGCTACCCTAAGTTTCTAATCATATTCGTGATAATGGCTGCAATAATCCAGAAGTTTACTAGCCCATACTTTATGAATGGCAACATGCTTGCCTCCTACATTTTAAATGGCGATTCGTTAAGTTTTGTTAGCGAGTTTTTCTTTACGGATCTATCAACATCAATTGATTCCTACCGCTTAACCCTTGCAAATTCCATCAATCAGCTCGGCATCCCTTCTTCTTTGGTTTTATCTACGGGCACAATCGATTTCAAATTATATGCTAAAAGCTTATCAATGTTTATTCTCTTGTTCGAGATAATATTAGCACTTGCCTTCATTCCAAAGCAAGCGAGAATAACGTATTACATTGCCATCTTGTTTATTTGGGGCACATTTCTGGTTAGGCCCGAAGCATCTTTTCTAGCCCTGTTATCTATCTTATCGATATTGACGATAAAAGACTTAAGCACAATCAAAAAACGAAGCCTTCAAATCACATCAGTTGTGCTAATTCTAGCCAGTTTATTTCAGATCTAGGACTTCGTCCTTCGTAGCTTCTTCGATCTTCGTAGTTTTAACGAAGAAGATAGCGAAGTAGGACTTCGAACTTGTCAATCGCATTCTAATTGATCAATTCAGCCTTAACTGTACGTTTTTCGAGTCTTTTTACTTTTTTTGACTTCCTTTTAGCTTTCTTTTCGGGCCCTCCAATTGTGAAATAGGAACCAAACAAGATGTTATTCTGATAAAACAATACGTTTTGCTTAGCTCCATCCGATTTTGACGGTGTAGTTCGTATCCAAGGTATTTGCATCATTCCTCCTTTAAGCTCCGTCTGAATAAAGAATTTATCGCCGAAGCAAAGGTTAATTCCTCCATATAAAGATTCTCCAAAGCCAGAAAAATGAAATGCATCGTGTCGTTCAAAAAACATTAAACGCGCATTTGTCTTGGGAATTAGCACCCCAACCTCGGCTCCTAAAACATAATTAACTTTAATATTCGCTCTACTAAACTTATTAAAGTCTAATAGGACGTCACAGCGCTCCAAACGTACATTAATATAATTCAGCCCATCCGTATGCTCAAACGACAGGAAATCGCTATCTAAAACAACCTCATCGCCATCAAACTCGCCATCATATGTTCTCCCAATCTCAGATATGGTTCCTGTCATCTCAACAACTTGATCTGGATCAACCACATATTTCATATGATCGTCGGCCAAAGAAATACTGTATTTATCGTTGATGAAGTAACCCAACCTCATGTTGGTTTGTGGAATAGTAAGCGTTCTAGGGTTTAAGTAAGTAACTAAACCAAACAGCGTTTGCCTATCGTGAGCCACAACGTCCTTCAAAACGAAATCATAGCCATCTCCAGTAAAAGTAATGTCGGATTTAGAGTAGAAGCCCCTGTTCCAGCCCCAATAAGCAAACCAAGTACCTGCCTTGCCTTTTTCTTCAGGTGGTTCCTGGTCTTGAGCAAACAAAACGCTACTGGTTATTAGAAATATGAAGATCAATCCACATTTATTCATGCGACAAATTTAAACCTAAATTTATCTTGAATCGATTAAAGCGACGAACTATCTAATTTGCAATTTCCATTTAGAACCAATTTTGTGGTTATTTTTTCTAAATACAAACGGAATGGAACCAACCAGCAAAATCCCCGATCCTATATAAAGCGCATTGTTGTCTAATGTACCAGTTATCGATTTGCCCGCCAACACCGCCAAACCACCTACCAATACCCATTGTGCACCAGCAATTTGAAATACCTGGCTCAGTTTCGATTGGCTTTTTATGGATATTACATCTACTACCGGAATTACAGTACCATCTTTTAGTCTAAAAGATTCTTTAAAGATGTAGCGTATGGTGCCCTTATTACCGTGTGGATGCTCCTTACTCTTATAATGAACTTTTGAATTGAGCTTATACGATTGGGATTTGAAATTTTTGAGACTTGTTAGAACAAGTGCCTTTTGAGCAAAGCTATTAGTAGATGCAAGCGACAATAGCATTGTGGTTAATGCCAACACTACTAAAATACTATTCTTCATCCTTAATAAATCTCTATAATTCTAATTAATCGAGCATTGCTTCGATCGCTAAGTTTTGGGACAATATATGTGTACAAATTATTTTTTTCAAGGATACCTGTATTCCTTAAGCAACTGAAAGCTAAGCCGTTCGCCGACAACCTCTCATTAACACTCATTTTTTTGAATAATATTTAGCATTCACTTTAGACAAATGGAATCTTGAAACGTATAACCTCTTCAAACAACTAGTATGAGAACACATATTATTATTGCCATTTTACTTACTTCACTGTCTAACATCTCGTTGGCTCAAAAAGTCGAATTAAAAACTTTCGGCGATGCGCCCTTTTTATTCGACGACATCGCATCTAACAATTTATTCTACGTTCATGAAGGCAAAGAATACATGGTTTCCTATATGGGTAATCACTTCGGAAGCATTGTTAAAGAAGCGCCTGACGCTTTAAAACAAATCAAAATATATCGAACAAAATCTCGAACATCGATAGCTTTATACTCATTGGCTGGCCTTTTTGCTGCCAACTTTTTTATAATGAATAACAATTATGCCGCTAACCACCTCGAATCGGCACACCCTACCCGTAACTTCGCTGCTATCAACATTACTGGTATTATTGCAACAGTATCTAGCGCTTTCTTTTTACACAAGAGCGGACGTGACAACGTTATCAGATCGGGAAACTATTACACCAACTATGTTAGAAACAATAGGGTAATAGCTCGAAACTAAATACTGCTTAAAATCAATTTGGTTCATTGTAATTTTTCTGGGTCTAGCTCGTCTATTATTTAATTAGGGACATTTCGTTCCCTGATGTTATTAAAAATTAAGAACTATTTCCCCATTCCCAACAATTTAAACCAAGTCATGACCACCACCACTTATTTTGGTAAACGGAAAAAATGTTTTCTATTTATTCTAATCTTTTCATGCTGCAGCGCAGTCCTATTAGCACAAACAGACACAACAGAAACTTTAGAATCTAACTTAGGCCCAAAAGTCTTTTTAGATTGCAATTTCTGCGACATCACCTATATCAAACAAAATGTGCCCTATGTAAATTATGTGAGAGATAGAAAAGTGGCCGACGTGCATGTGCTCTACATTCAACAAAGAACTGGTTCGGGAGGAAGTGAGTTCCGACTATACAGTTACCACTATTTACGATAAAGACAGAGAGATTATTCTTGAGAATAAACTCAGCATTTCTTATCAAGTTCAAAAAAACTGAGGTTCCATTAATATTGCCTTAAACGGATCTCATTACTTTCACGATTTATCACAATTCAATGTTAGGCTCTACAACAACATCAATTTAAAGATTACAAAAGGGCTATCCCTAAATATGAGAATGAATGTATCCATTATTAGAGATCAGATAAACTTGCCAGCCGGCGAAGTTTCCGACGAGGACATTTTATTGCAAAGGCAAGCATTGGCAACGGGGTATTCTCTTTGGGGCGACGTTGGTATCAACTACACATCTGGATCAATATACAACAGTGTTGTAAATCCAAGATTTAACTAACGCTACTTAAAGGTTAGATTTAAACCTATGTAAAAGTTTCGTGGCAAGCCTGGATAGTAATATCGAGGCGCCGACCATTTACCAGGAGCATTAATTAATAGCATGGAAGCGTAACGAACGTCCAGCAAATTATTGATCCCTGCGTAGGCATTTAAAATTCTTTTCCCGTTTTCGTTCTTGTACCCTATTTTAAAGTTCAACAAGTTATAGCTCCCATAATCAAGCGTATTGGCATCGTCCAACCACTGATCGCCCACCATTTGAAAATCGGCAATGCAATAATAGTTATCTAAAACATCGGCCTTTAAGCCAACGTTCACCTTATAGCTAGGAATTCCTGGTAAGTTTTTATCATCGTAAACAACCTCATCATCTTCAAACTCGATGAATTTATTCTCCGAGAAATTACCCGATACAAACGGTGAAAGCTTTGTTTTGATTGATTTTACCTCTAAATCCTTTAGCTCCGCATTCAATTCAATTCCTTTCAATTCAGATTTCCCTGCATTAATAGTCATAAACTCAGAATCCGACAATCGCTGTGTAACCAACTGGTTGTTAAGCCATATTTGATAAGCAGCCAATTGGAATTTGAACTTCTCTCCCACTCTGCCTTTAAATCCAAATTCTAATTCATATCCATCCTCTGGTTTTAATTCTGTATTAAAATTACCATCGGGCAACAAGGTTTCCTCAAACGAAGGAGTAGAAAAACCATGATTTAAACTGGTGTAGATGGTTGTTTTTTTAATTGGGTACGATAAACTTACTCCTGGCGAATAGATGGTGGCATATCTATAAATCCCACTTTGATCTACTGAATCGGCCTCAAATTGATCCTGTAGCACAAACCTTACTGTATTCAGGTTAAGACTCGCATCTAACTGTAAAGCGCCTAATAAGCTATCTATTTTAATCCTACCGAACAGATTGCTATAATCCCTGTTTTGTCTGTTTCTGTTCAGCAAGTCCGTTCTTTCACCGTCTTCGATGCCATAAATTTTATAATTGTAAACTTCAAAAAACCATTCGCTACCCAAGTTTAAGTAAATATTGTTTTTTTCGAACACAATTTTATTTCTAAAACCGTACGTAGTAGCATTGTCCTCAAGGATATTAAAAAAACGTGTTTCATCCTGATCGAAATAGTTTAAGAACACACTCCCACTGTATTCCGAGTTTTTCCCAATATCTGTTGTAAGCGACAAGCCCGACATAATTTTAGTGTAATGCTCATATCCGTTTACTGCTGCCCATTTTGCGGCTGCTAAAGACGGTTCGTCATTAAAATCGGTGCTATCCAAAGAACTTGGAATTTCACTTTTCAAATCAACCATGTTAATCATCGCATTAAATTTATTCGATCCCTTTTGATGATTAAACAACAGCATCGCATTGTTTCTTTTGGTTACGTTATTGTCTCTATATCCTCCGTTAGACAGCCCCGTATAGGCCAACTCTACATCCCAATTAGATTTTACCTGCCTAACAATCAGGCTATTTAAAAACGTTCGATACGAACTCATTTCCGTAATCAACTCCAACCTGTTTAACATATTGGCTTTTTTCTGCCTCAGCAAAATAGCGCCTCCCAAGCCAGCTCCATATATAGACGACGAAGGGCCGTTAATCAATTCTGATGTAAACAGATTAAGAGGTAAATCTTCAATTACCGTGTTGCCACTTCCATCTGTCAAAGGAATTTCACCTAAATAAGCCTTAACTCTGTTAGAGCTATACGGAGACCGAGATCCAATACCACGAATGGTAATTCGATTGGTTGTGTATGTGCCGTTGTGCATAAACACACCTGGAATATTATTTAGAATTTTAGCCGTTTCAATACTACTACCAGCCAACTCTGAATAATTCTTGATTTCTTTCTGCTTAATTATTCGTGCACCTACAACCGTTACCCCCTCTAGCCTAACCGAATCAAACTTCGGAAGCGTATCTTGAGCCATAGCAGAAACTGCTACAGTCGCCAAGAAAAAACTTAATAAAACTCTCTGCATCAATCTACTGGAACTATTTTTACGATTTTACCCGGTCGTTCGAGGCCAATATAAATATAGCCATCCGGTCCTTGTTTAATGTTTCTCACTCTACCTATATCCCTGCAAATCACCTCTTCAGAGATCACTTTGCCATCCTTCATTTCCAATCTATTAATTTGGTGAAACTTCAACGAGCCTACCAAAATGTCGCCTTCCCAGTCAGGATAAACATCTCCTAGCACCAACTCCATTCCGCATGGCGCAATAGATGGCACCCAATAGTGAACAGGTTGCGCCATGCCTTCCATAGCAGTATCTGGTGTAATTTCTCCACCACCATATTCCTCGCCAAAACTTATTAAAGGCCAACCATAATTAGATGCTTTTTTAATGATGTTCAATTCATCCCCACCTTGTGGACCATGTTCATGCGTCCATAAAATCTTGTTTTCACTATCGTACACCATCCCTTGTGGATTTCTGTGGCCATACGTCCAAATAGACTTTATCGCATCACCATCGTTATAAAATGGGTTGTCTTCAGGAATTGATCCATCATCGTTAATCCTGTGGATTTTACCTGCGTGGTTCTCCAAGTTTTGCGGATTCTTATCTCTTTTGTACCTATCGCCAACAGTAAAGAACAAATAGCCATCATCATCAAATTCTATTCTTGCTGCAAAATGGTATGGCGATTTATAAAGCGGACTTGCCTTAAATATTATCTCCTTCGAAGTTAAAACGTCATTTTCAAGTTTAGCCCTCATCAAATATGTATTCGAAAGCTTCTTGCTTTTCCCGTTAGATG
>JABSPQ010000351.1 GCA_013214205.1 Flavobacteriales bacterium | reverse complement strand
GGATTGACTCTTGATATTCACCTTAATGATTGCGTTAGAAACATCACTAAGATACTGAATATCAATGAGTTAATCTAATTTTAAAGGAGTTATGTTGCTGGTTTTTAAGTGTTTATGACAAACCTTAACGGACTATTGTAATAAATTCATTAAGACTATTCAATTGCACGTTTAACAACTCCCCCTTATTTGTTATGGTAACGTCCATATAAAGCATATCCACATCGTTCGGAATATCATTCAAACAGCGTGCATTACTTTGAATGTAATCGGTAAGTGAAATGGGAGCGTCATTTCTCGACGGAGTTTTTTTCTCTTCTATATAACCTCTAACTGGTCTAAATCCAATATTTACCGAAGCAGTAGTAACTCCTTTAAAACGATCGGGACCATCTATTTCTAATTCTTCAACGGAACTTGTAAAACTCCCACCTTTTGTACCTGGCAGCATATCCTCACTTTCGTAATATACCATCTCAGCCAGATTACCTGCCAAATCAAAAATGCCATAATCGTTAGGATTATAGCTGCGCACACTAGCGGGATACATATACCCATCCAACTCACCTTCCTCTTCCCACTTTGTTCCCGAATGATAATTTGCTAAATATTGTCCTTCATTATTTGTAAGCGAATTAGTAGGGGTCGGAAACTTATTGCCTGCTGTTAGGCCATTAGCAGCATACTTCCATTCTTCGCTCGTAGGCAGCCTCATTGTCGTAGAGCTTGTAGTATGCAACTTCAATTCGTTCGTTAACCAATCGCAATACATTTCGGCGCCCTTTCTGCTAACCGCAACCACCGGATAATTGTTATAGCTTTCATGCGAAAAATATTTGTCTACCATCGGTTGGTTGTACCCTTTAGGATATTCCTTTACCCACATTTCCTGATCTGGTTTGGCCGCCCAAAACTCCTCTTTCTTTCCCTTAATCAACAGGTCGAATAAAAAAGTACGGTATTCTAAATTGGTCACTTCCGACTGTTGCATCCAAAACGCCTTTACGCTCTCAGCATCCAAATCCGACATTTTTCTTTTAGGGATGTAACTAAAATGCTTATTCTTCGCTATTAATTTCAGCATTCTTACTTTCCGTTTATTATTAGCCATCCGTTCTTCAGGAGTTAATACGGGCAATCGATAAGATGCAGCTAACACATTAGGAGTTGAGGTAGCTTCCTTTGGCTTGGAGCTCATACTTGGCTCAATATTTACTTTCGGTTCTGTAGTTGCTACTGCGGGTACAACTGCTTTAATTGCGTATACGGCTCTTTTCTTTTCTTCTGGTGGAGTTGTTGCCGCTGTCGATTCTTCAATCTTTGTATCGTCATCAACAATTATGTTATCAAATTTAACTTCTGCCAATGGTGCAATAATTTCTTTTGCTGCAGGAATCGTTTCTAAAGAAGCCTCATCCGAATTATAATTTTGATATGTAATGTAACCAACCCATAGTGCTGCCAAAACTGCAATTCCTAAAATTGTTTTACTGGTCTTTGAGAATGCTGGTGCATTTGAATTAGAAGTGACGGTTAAAAATTGTGCTTTAGTTTCGTCGAACGAAACCCTTGGGTCCTCCTTACGTGCACTATTAAAAAGCTCGTCTATTCTGTCGTAATTTTTATCCATGACTTACCTCCCCTGTTTTATTTACCGCTTCGAAAGTTAATATTTCTCTTAGTTTTTCTCTTCCGCGTTTTAGTCTTTGTTTCACTGCAGACTCCCCTACATTTTGCATTTTAACAATCTCTTTAATAGAAAATCCTGAAATTTCGAACAATACCAAGCATTCTCTTTGTTTATCCGGCAATAACGATAAAGCTTGGTACAAAAGGTAAACTTCCGCGCTTCGTTCGGTTAGTGCGCTTTCATCACGCAAATCTACCGGATCGGAAGTAGGAAGTAATTGTTCCCTTTTTTTTCGATGCTGATTGGCCAATATTCGAACACTAATGCCGATTAAGAATGACAAAAATGCTTTCTCCGATTTTAGATTACCCATCTTCTGAAAAGCAATTAAAAGGGTCTCATTCATCAAATCCGAATGCTCCATCTTTCCGAAAACTCTTGCTCTACAAAATCGTTCGAAACTGTTGTGAACAGGTTCGTAGAGTTTTAAAAAATGTTTTTGAGCTTTGCTTTCCATCAATCGTAACAATAAAGTTAACTGCTGTTACTTGATAAGTGTAACGAAAACGCATAAAGTTACATCTGTGGAATTGTCTTTATTTTTAAACACTGCAGATTTACCAATAAGCTCTACTATTTCACCAACCTAACGGTGCTAAACTGCCCTGTTTTATTGATAACCGAAACAAAATAAACACCCGATGCCAATGATTTTACATCAACTTTATTTTGCACTACCGAAATAGCTTGACTGATTAGCAAGGTTCCTGTTATATCATAAATAACAATGCTCGCAGCATCTTTTGCAGTAACGGAAATATTATCAGTTGCTGGATTTGGGTAAACGCTCACTCCGCTATTATTCTGCGACGATTCATCTATGCCAATTACATAAAGTAACTGAGTAACCGTGCCATCCCATTGCGCCATATACATATCCAAATCGGGTGCTGTACCAACAGTAAAAAAGTAATATATTCACCTCCATGGCTAGCACCCTCCAAATCGCAAGCATATTGCACCTGGCAGTTGTCGTCGTAATCCGTAAGGGCTAATATCATATCCTAAGCACCCATTTCAATATATTCTCTATCTTCCACAGAACCTTCTGGAAGCTCGAAATCATCTGCTAAGATTTCGGAAGCACCATAATTAATCCGATCAATTTCATCTAACGAAGAAGAATGTCGATAATTGTATCTAATTACACTGTTCGAACTAGATTCTTCATAACCCATGTACTGCGATAAGAATTTACCTGAACTGGTGCCATGAAACAAAAACACTCACTAAAAAAAATAATCGAATGTTATGCTTGGTGTCGTTATATGAGCTCCGGTAGAAGTGCCAGCCTCATAAATTCTAATTTTCACGGGAATTCCTGTAGGAAATATTAAACTATCCCTTGCAGTTAAATAATCAACATCTGTATACCTAGCCCATACGGTGCCTGCATTTACATCGGTAATTTCAAGATCGACACTGGCAGCCTCGGCATCGTCGTTGGCATTAATAAAAAGAATTTCGGTTGTACCAGCGAAAGCATTTATTTGAAATATTAAAGCGATAAATGTGAATAGTAAATATTTTGACTGCATAGTATGTGGTTTTATGGTTAAGACTTATTTCATTCTCTCCTCCAAATATAACAGTACAATAATATAGATTAAACTAAATCACAGTGTATTAGCAGGCAACCTTTTAGCCTTCCTCGTCTTACAAATTGAAACTAAACTAAGGCAGCTCTTTTTTCAGTTTTTGAGCTCTTACAAAAGGTGCAAAATCTTCGTCTGCATCACGCCAAATCAGCAATGCTTTATCAACGAATTCTTTAGCCAATTCCTTATTCTTTATAAATTCAGAATAAATCTCGGCTAACTTAAGATACGTATGTGGTGAACCTCTGCGATATTTTAACATCTCTTTAAGTAATTCGATGGCTGCTTCATACTTACCCTCGGCTATATAGATTTCCACCTTGGTTTCTTCGGCATATCTAGGATAAATAGGAGGATCGCCAGAGTGATAGTACTCGGTAGTTGCAATTGCTTCGTCTACTAGTTGATGTGCCTTTTCGAAATCGCCTTTAGCTATTTGCTGCAACGACATCAATTCTTTTTGGTATGCCGACGCGTACATCTTTTTCATGAATTTATAGCCCCCCGATTTTCTAGTTTCTTTTGGTATGTTGCCCCGTTTCATCAACTTGGAATGCACTTTTATTATCGAATCTAACTTTGCCCAATCCTTGTTTTCGTAAGCTTGCATACCTAAAGCAAAATGATAAACAAACGAACGGAGGTAACTTACCCCTCCACCTAAATTTTGCTTGTCGTTCATCTTTTTCTGTCCCCAATCAATGCAATCCTGCCAGTTGCCAACCCGCCAAGCCAGTTGCATATCCGAAATAGTAACTTCGATTACACCAACACTTCTATGAGAAAAAGTTGAACCAAATTCAATGTTTTCTATAATTCTGGTCATTTCAACAGCCTGCTTGTAATGGCCGTCTTCAGCACAATTGAGCGTAAAATAATTCACGTTGTGAAAATAATTCCAGTTGTTCAACGGATCAACTCCGCTGTGCGTGTTGTAATAAATATCCAGATTATAAGCATTTGTAAAAGCTTCTCGGGCTTTATCGTACATGCCCAACCTAAAATAAATATGTCCAGGCATGTGCTGTATATGACTTGATCCCTTTGCTAAGCTTTCCAATGCTTTTGCACTCCTCAATGCTTGCTCGGGATATGGCCCTTCTTCCATCAAATGAATGTAAAAATGATGGGCTGCAAAGGCAGTAGAATCTTCAAGTATAATACGCTCCAACATTGTTTTTGCATAATAATCGGTTTCACCAAGTTCTCCATAATTATATCCATTATAAAGTTCCTTCGCTACTAATATTTTTAATTCGATGTCGTCGGGATACTTATCCAACAAGGCTTCATAATCTGAATTATACTTTTCTTCAGCTTTGCCAAACAAATCCCAGCCCGTATTCTGCCAATCGTATAGTATTTGAATCAGTTTAAACTCTTTGTGCGAAACCAAATGACAATCGCCCCACTCCTCTTTCACACCGCAGTTATAGTCGTATGTTAACTCGTATGCCTTGTTAATATAATTTGATGATTGCCAATAATAATCGGCGTTGTAATAAATGTATGCCAAACCCCAATAAGCCATGGCACAAGTAGAATCGAAGCTCAATGCCTTGTTGAATGATCTGTATGCCTCAAAATCCCAAAAGCAATGAACCAATCGCAAACCTTGATCGAAATATATTTGAGCGCTATCGCTGGTGGTAGTAATCTCTATGTGATTGGCGCCTATGTTCGGAATTATAGTGGCGGGTGTATTTTCATCAACTGTCCACTGGTTTCTTTTAGAACAGCAATCTTGTGCCGACGCAGTTAAATGGAATGATACTATTAATATTATCAATGCGATTGCTCTACTATTCATTCGGTTCATTTTTATATAGAGCAAAAATAAGATATATACTTGCTTTTCGTTGGTTATAAGGTAAGTGTCGCTTAATGATATTAAGTTACATTAGGATATATCTACCAAAAAGGACTGTACCTAATGGAGGTAATTACGGAAGCCAGAAAAGTTACTTTTAAAGTGATTAGGATTGAGGGCGGCAATTAAGTTATTGTAAGATTTACTTCTGCCCTTTATCAAAAACTTCGTAATCGATGTCCATGGCATCAACTCTAATACCATTGGTTTTGCTAACGTCTTGCATCGATTGCACGGTAAGTACCCAATGGTAAATGGTGTCGTTTTTTAACCAAACCGACTGTTTCATTTCGCGCGGACAAGGCTGGATGATGTGTATAATAGAATCGGTAACTGTTCCGCTTACAACCTCAACAATTTCGTATTCAAAAATTTCTTTGCCCCATCTCACTCCACAGGTTGCGTAGAGTTCTCTGTAATCTACAACACCTACCAATTTAACTTTTACAGAAATTTCTTCGACAGGCTCATCGTTGATGTAGTCAAAATCCCACTCTATTTGTGCTTGTGCCTCAACAGCCAAACAGCAAATAAACCCGATTCCCAAAACTACTTTTAAAAGCCTCATTTTATAGAATAATTATCTAATTCGTTAATGTGAAAACGCCTTTAAATATAGCGATTCCCAGCACATAACCAATATCTCGTACGCACTGATTATCCGGCAGTTACAATCATGTTTGATTTACCAATCGATAGGTCGGTAATCTTTTAAGAATTTGCCTGTCCAATGCTTGCTGGTATTAATTCCATCAAACAATGGATCCATAACTCGGGCGGCTCCATCAACGATATCTAAAGGAGGTTGAAAGTCGTGAACTTGTTCCTTGATTTTTGCCAATTCTGCTGGGTCCTCATCGGTTACCCAACCAGTATCTACAGCGTTGGTGTAAATGCCAAATTTAGCCAGTTCGGCAGACGATGTCAAGGTCATCATATTAAGTGCTGCCTTTGCCATATTGGTATGCGGATGCCTCGACTCTTTATGAAACCGATGGAACTTACCTTCCATGGCCGTTACATTTATAATATGTTTAAGGCCAGTATCATCCTTTTTCATCAGGTTTACCAATCTATTGCACAGCACAAATGGCGCAACAGAATTAACCAACTGTACTTCTAACATTTCGTTGGTATGGATTTCTCCTAGTTTCAATCGCCAGCTATTCGTTTTTCTTAAATCAACTTGTTGCAAGTCGGCGTCTAGTTTTCCATCAGGAAAAACCTCTTCCGTAGGCAATGTATTGTCTATACTATAAGGTATCTGAGATAATCTCGCAGAAGCGCTCAAGCCAATTCCCAACTGTTTTCCGTGCCAAGTAACAGGTAAGTTCTTAGCCTCTCCATCTTCAAATGTGGCTCCCAATGCTTTTAGTTCGTTTAAACATGCGTCGTGGTCCGACAATAAATCTTTTGCATATTGAGACAATTGAGCAACAGGAAGTTCTTCGTTGGCCATTAAATGCTGATAAAACCCGGCAGGACGCCTAACTGTTTGCGCCGCATTATTAATCAAAACATCAAGCCGATCATACTCTTGTTCTATGAAATTGCAGAAGATCTCTACACTCGGAATGTGTCTTAAATCGAGGCCATGAATTTTTAGGCGATGCCCCCATTTTTCAAAATCAGATTCTTTAGAAAAACGCAAGGCAGAATCAACAGGAAATCTTGTAGTGGCAATTACAGTTGCTCCTGCCCTCAACATCATTAAAGTAATGTGGTATCCTATTTTTAGTCGAGAACCCGTTACAAGAGCTGTTTGGCCTCTCATATCGGCAGTTTGGAAACGCTTTGCGTAATTAAAATCGCCGCAGTCCTTGCACATCGTATCGTAAAAGTGATGAAGCGTATCAAAAACAGCCTTACACACATAGCAATTCCGTGGCGACTCCAAAGGCTTACCCTCTTCCTCTGGCACATGATTTTCCAACATTAACGGAGCCACAAAAACAGAAGCATCGCGGGCACTTCTAATCCCTGTTGTGTTTCGTGCGTATTTGTCGCGCGCCATTAATTTCCTTCTGGCAGCCTTTTTAGCGTCTTTTTTTCTTCGTGAAAACTCATCACGACTCGGACGAGACAATTGTCCTGCTGCTTTAATCAGCTCAACTCTTACATCTTTAGGAATCTCAAATATTTGATTCGTATCTGCATTTTCCAGTGTGGAAATACATTCCTTAATCTGTTCAGGTGTTAATTGCTCAAACGCTTCTTCTTTCTTTTCTTCCGCCATGGTGCAAAAGTAGTACTATACGCTCAGAAATCAGGCTGCTATTCGATTTTCAACAGATTAATTACGTACCTAAAACCAACTGTTGAATGCTGTTTGTTTGGATCGAGGAAAACTTTGGCATTTTGTCCAGCAATATTTTTTCCAAAACGACTCGAAAATCTTTCGTCGTACCAATTACTCCCTCTTACCAAGCGACCATTTTTATCGTTATTACTGTCGCAATACGTTTCTATTCGAGCAAGAAATGCAACGTTTTGATAACCTGAGCCCATCAATAATTTCTGTCTCATTTCGAACATCGGCAACCAGTTTTCTTGGTACGATTCCTTTAACCATTCCGATACATTACCACCTGTAAAGCAAACTCCAAGTTCGTCTTTGTTCATTTGATTAAGTTGAGCGTTGTCCATTTTGCCATGCATTATGCCATCTTGAGCACTTTTCGAACCATCTAATTGCACCCGTACCGTGTGAACACCACCATCAATATATAAGTTGTTTTTATATACCGAGTTTCTATTCAGATGATCGTAAAGTAAATCCTTCGATTTCTTCTCCCAATCATTGTTATACAGTCCATTTGCGCTATCAGGCATTCTATTGGAACCACTCAGTATTAAATCTGTCACCCAATTATCGTCTGCTATGTATTCGTATTCAGGGGTAAACAAATCAACTTTTTTGTTAGTTATTTTAGCCGTTGCAACCATGTCCCACTGTGCCTCGGTAGGCAAATCGTATTGCATTTTATATTCGACCCCGTCAACAATAATTTGTTCTTTGTTTGTTTTATTCATCCAATCCATAAAGGCCATGGCTTGGTAATACGACACCCCTACTACTGGGTAATTATCATAAGCGGGATGCCAGTAATACAGATTTGTAAGCGGTTCATTGTACGCATAATCAAAATCATGTACCCATACTGTTGTATCAGGATAAACGTTCACAGTTCTCGATTTACCCGTTTCTTGGTCTTTATAGGTATACATTAAGTGGCGGGTATCATACTCTTTTCTTCTATTGAAACGTTCTTTTTCGGGAAGGTATAAGTGTTCGATAACCCCTTTCGATTCTTCATCCAACTCAAGCACATTTACAGGCCTTTCGCAATAAAATATTTCTCTCCCAGCCGATTCGTTTTTTAAAAAATGATTTGCGAGTGTATTAAAAATCAGAGAATCCTGAACCCAGTTGGTAAACTGCCTATAGTTACCATTGTTAATCTCGTATTTAGCAAAGTAAAAAGGCGTAAGGTATTTATCGTACGGCGCTTGATAACCACTATCTATAATAAATTCATTCTTCTTTTTATCAATCTTCACCTTATCTACATCAATGTAAAATCTAATCGAGTTAGGCAGTGTATACTTAGTTCTTGCAGTCTCGAAACTCTTAGAAACATATTCATTCAAACAGAAAAACTCGCCCGTCCCTCCAGTTATATGATCCGTATTTACAAAATCCATAATAGGATTAATAAACACACAGTTTTTAAGCTTCAAAGGAGCCTTATCAAAAACCATATAACGATTGTGAAGCGAATCATTAATAGCTGTTTCATCCATTGTAAAAACACGTTGTGAGATTTTGAAAATGGTATTGAGGTTTTCATAGTTAATATATGGTTCGCGATCTCCTTCACTGTCATGCTCTGGAATAAAAATCCCATCTAGTATCTGGCCTAACGAAATTGAAGAAATACTTACTAATAATAAAACAACGATGTATATGCGCCCCATGGATAATTGATTGGTGATTTATAAAGGTAATAACAATTAAATGAGGTAATACCCCTAAGAGGTAAGTGTTAAGTAAGGGTAAAAACAACGCCAGTATTTAAGAGTTAAATCTTAATTAAAAAACGAAATGAAGGCCCCTCTATTCCTTCAAGATAGGGGTTTGGGGAGAGTCACAATAAAAAGCGTTGGAAGAACTCCAACGCTTTTTATACGATTCCTTTATAGTTTATCTCAAGTAAACTTTCTTTGTAATAATACCTTCTCTATTAGATACTCTTACGATGTACATTCCTTTTTGATTCACAGTAGCCACATGTATTTGGCTATTTGCTTTTCCATGATGTACCCTTCGTCCAGTAATACTATATATACTAATTGTAGATCCTTCAGCTCCAGAAACAGTAATTCTATCCCCAGCTGCAGAAATACTTCTGCTGTGTCTTGCGTTATTAGTTACTCCTAATGTAGATTCTACAGTTACAGTACCTTCCATTGCACTATGCTGATCACAAACATAGTCATTAACACCTACAATAGTAAACACCATTGTATAAGAAGCAACTTCATTAATACTTCCACTTATAAAGTCTTCAGGGTTGCCAGAAAACTCTGCTTGCTCTCCGTTCACATTGTGGCTTCCGTTTATAAAATTCCAAACTACTGTGTCTCCTTGATTAATTGTGATATCCGCTGGCGTAAATGCGTTGTTTTCTACCGCTACTTCAATTACCGATGCAGCAGCTATTGTACAAAGTAATGTAGCAGCTACAAAAAGTGAAAGTGTCTTGAAAATGGTTTGGTTTGATTTCATATGATATTCATTTATAATTTCTTACAAGAAACGAAAAACAACTCAGTTAAACCAATTATATTTCAATTACTTATCTATAAAGTGAATTTTATTTAGAAGCAACCCAGAAGCGGGTGCAATCCAATCTAGCGGCGAGTCATCTTTAGGGTTTAGCGAAGCTTTTAAATCTTCTAAAGTCAGCTCCCCTTTGCCCAACTTAATGAGTTGCCCCATTATCAACCTAACCTGATTTCGCATAAAACCTTTTGAATGTATGTGATAAGCAAAACTGATTTCAGGAAAGAAATTGGCCTTTAAAAGTGTATTCTCCTCTATTTTACTCACCAATAAGTCTCTAACAAACTTTTTTCCGGCGGTAGGCTTTGTGCAATACTTTTTAAAATTGTGTTCACCCTCAAAAATTGCTGCACCCTGTTTCATTAAGTCAACATCCAACTTATCCGGAATCAACGTAACTAAAGACGCCGCTAAAGGATTAAATTTTTCGCCATGAGCGAACAAGTAAACATATTCCTTAATTCGGGCAGAATTAATGATATTAAAATCATCGCTTACCTCCTCAATACTCACACCTTTAATGTCTGATGGCAAGTTTTGGTTGAATCTGCTCAACAAATCCTCTTTGTCAAAAGGTTCATCCATAAATAATTGAAACGCCGAATGATTTGCCGAAACCATTGCATCGGTTCTGCTAGAGCCTACTGTTTTAAAATTGTGGTGACCAAATACAAATCGGAATGTGCGATCTATCATATGATGAACCGTTTTAATATCGGGTTGCTTTGCCCAACCATGAAAACGATATCCCAAGTATTGAATATGGATTAGGTAACGGTATTTGTGCTTCATCATTTTGCAAATTAAACCAATATCGCAATGGTATATTAAAATATTTTAAAATTGTCCTAGGGTAAAGTAAGCTTAGCGGAATATTATACACAGCGCTAATATTAAACCACTTTGAGTATGGATTTAATTACTATTCCAACAGTTTACATTATTGCATGTTTTAGTTTAGGATTCGGCCTATGGCTAAAAATGCTTTTAATAATTGAGTCGAAGGGAGTTACCACTAACAGTTTATGGATGGAGTGGACACATTACAGTACCTTTTGGAATATTATATCACTCGAAAAACACGAAAGCAAAAAGACACAATACCAATGCATCTTTTGGATTCAACTCATTTTAATCCCACTTTGCATCACCGGTTTTCTTGCGCTTTTAAGCGTAAATAATTATTTAACTTCCTATCTGGCAACCATTTCTATGTAGAAGTGGCCATTTACCTTTTTCCTTCCTGCTTTTTATTCCTATCTTGGCGTAGCTTTTGCTAATAAATGTGAAACATTGCTATGAAATTTATTGGACTATTTTTTGTTTTCATCTTGTTTTCCCTCTCCTCTCATGCAGAGTTAGACGTGCCAGATCAGAAAGCCCTATTAAAAGCCAAAAAGCTGTTCGAAAAAGGCGAATTGTACAAATCAATAGATAAACTTAAAGAACTGCTTAAAACGAATCCTAGAGAGAGCGAATTGTATTCTTTGATGATTCATTACCAAGTAATTCGATACGAAAAGGAAGTAAACACCCACTCTGGCGACGACGCAGATTTAAAAAACATGATGTCGTTGGCGGTAAGAGGAGTTTATTACGAAGATATGGTGAAGCTATTAAAAGCTGCTGATGCCAACTGCGACGAGGTTTTTTACTTGTGTGTTAACATTGACAAAATCATCAAACTTGGTCTCGAAAAAAGCTATGCTACTAAAAACGAACAAACTTACTACCAGGTTTATCAGCAAGAAATTGATTTGGTAAAAAAGAACAAATGCAAGTAGCAAGATACAGACTTGAGTTTTGAGCAAGAGTACAAAAAGATAAGTTCCGCTATAAACATAAGATCCTTTAACCTGCTTCAGGCACGGACAGGTGGCTCGAGCCACAGGACTTAACATTTAAAACTTTACACTTAAAACTTCCTTCCTAACATTTGCTTTTCTTTTCAAACGAGGATTGTGGAGAGTCGCAACTTACTAGGCTTTTATACGTATCATTTTTACGAGCACACACATAACAATAATATCATTCGAGTAGTATAATAATCAACCTTAGACTACTCGTCCTTTATGGGAAACGTCCATAAACAAGAGCGCTCAATCGCACTAACGAATTAATTAAAAAGGCAAATAAATGGAATGGCATAAAAAACCTTTGGCCGTATGGGGGCTAATATTGCTCACTTTTGGATTTATATTGAACGTACTTATGTTCTACATGGTGTGGCCCTCTACCTATCTGTTTTTCTTAATGATGACCATTGGCTTTGCCTTTATCGTAATTAGCTTAATCATAGACAGAATCTATATAAAACGGATCGATAAACTCATTGTTCAACTCATTCTTATCCCCTTCCCAGTAATTCTATTTTGGTTGCTTTACATTGGCAAATTGGCCGAATCGGAAAAATATTTTATTCCCGATGGATACGTGGGGCGAGTTTTTGTTTTTCATAACAATGATGGGGGCACGGAGACAGAGTACGAAAACGATTCTAGGATTTATAGAATTGAAAACGACGGCGTTCTAAAAACCAAATTCAACGAAAATAAAGGAATGATACCTTTAAAAAACTTGCAGTTCCTCTATATCGACAGTGTGGGTAAAAGAGAATCTGTTCCGTTAAATTGGGGCAACAACATCGACTCTACTCAGCTTTGTATTTTTGGCAGAACCTTTGGCGATTTCGGAGGGGTTGTTTACCAGGAGTTTATAATTGATACCTTATTCAATGCAAAATATTATTCGAATGTTCGCACCAACGAAATGCTCCGACTCATTAGGAAACATGATTTAATCGACCTGAAATTAGAAACAGCGCTGCGGATAATTAAAAACAATTAATCTTTTTCCGAAAATTCCGTTTCAGATTCTGTTCTATATAGAACAATCCCGTTTTATAAATTTCTATTTTTGAGTAAGAATTAGCTTACTAAGTGCAACCAGAAGAAATCCTAAAAAAATATTGGGGGTTTGATGAATTCAGATCACTTCAAAAAGAGATTGTAGACCAGCCTCTTAAAGGGAAAGATGCGCTGGCACTTTTGCCCACAGGCGGCGGAAAGTCCATCTGTTTTCAGGTTCCAGCAATGGCCATGGATGGCATCTGCATTGTGGTTTCTCCCCTGCTAGCTTTGATAAAAGATCAGGTACAGGCTTTGATAAAAAACAACATCAATGCTAAAGCAGTTATATCTGGCATGTCTAAAAAAGAAATAGACATCACGCTAGATAACTGTATTTACGGTAAAGTAAAATTCCTTTACGTTTCCCCCGAAAGAATTGTCAATGATCTTTTTCTCCAACGCGTTCAAAAAATGAATGTAAATATGTTGGTGGTCGATGAAGCACATTGTATCTCTAAATGGGGATACGATTTTAGGCCGTCGTATTTAAACATTTCTGAGTTAAGAAAACTTTTCAAAACCGTTCCTGTAATGGCTTTAACGGCCACTGCAACAAAGGAGGTGGTAAAAGACATTCAAGAAAAACTTGAATTCAAGGAAGAAAACGTAATCAGAAAAAGCTTCGAAAGAGAAAACATTGCTTTGGTGGTTAGACCTAACGAAGACAAAAACAAGCAACTCGAAAGCATCATCGGCAAGGTGCAAGGATCGGGAATTATTTACGCATACAGCAGAAGGAGAACACAAGAAATAAGCGATTACCTATCTAAAAAAGGCATCTCGGTAGATTATTACCATGCTGGGTTAGAAATGAAAATCAGGGAGAAAAAGCAGCACGATTGGATGGTTGGTAAAACCCGAATAATTGTTTCTACCAACGCTTTCGGAATGGGTATAGACAAAGAGGATGTTCGATTTGTTATCCACATGGATTTGCCCGATTCTATCGAAGCATATTATCAAGAAGCTGGCAGAGGTGGTAGAGATGGCAAAAAGGCCTTTGCAGTTGTATTGGCTACACAACACGATATTGCTAATTTGGTGAGCAGAGTTGAGGGTGCCTTCCCTCCTATGGACGAAATAAAAAGAGCTTACAAAGCAATTGCAAATTACTTGAGATTAGCTATTGGCAGTGGCGAAGGCACTTATTACAATTTTAATTTAAACGAATTTTGTGATCGATTTAATTTTAAACAACGTGGATTTTTAAATTGCCTTAAATTTATTGAACGTGGCGGGTATTTAACTTCTAATTTCAATCAAAAAACGCTTTCGAAAATTTTATTTATTGCCCCCAAACAACAGCTTTACAATTTTCAGGTAAAAAATGAGAAGTACGATAAGCTCATCAAGACGCTATTGAGATCGTATACCTCTATTTTCGAAGACTTTGTTCAGGTTAACGAAGAGGAAATTGCAAAGCGTTGTGAGATTAGCATTCAGAAAGTGACTCAATATTTAAATCATTTGCATAAGAATGAAATCATTCAATATCTGCCAACGAGTAAACAACCTCAAATTTGCTTTACTCCGTTTAGAATTGACGTGAAGGAAGTAAGAATTTCGAGGATTCATTACGACGACAGAAAATCAGTTGCTATCAAACAAATGAATGCTGTAATAGATTACATGAGCAACGACAGGGTTTGTAGAAGCAAGTTTTTATTGGCTCATTTCGACGAAAAAAAGAAGAAAGATTGTGGCAAATGCGATGTTTGTTTAGAAAACATTAAAAAAACACCTCCACAACAAAACGAAGAATTTGAGGGCAAAATTCGATCTAAACTCACGGGAAACAACCTTAACTTGGACGACTTAATGCTGGCTTTGGATGACGATGAAGGAAATTACATTGATGTAATTAGGCTTTTGCTCGACAAAAACGTGATTGCGTACAACAAGCAAAACGAACTTTATATAGTAAAGTAATCCTGCCGCATTTAGCAATAGACGAGTTAAAATGGTTGATAACATATCTTACAAAAAAATCTGGGTAATTAGCTACCCCCTTATACTGGGCGGTGTTGCACAAAACATTGTAAGCGTTACCGACACTGCATTTATCGGAAAGTTTGGTGGCGAAATTCCACTTGGAGCCGTTGGAAACGGAGGCATTTTTTACATGGTTATTATTATGGCCGGCCTCGGCTTTGCAGCTGGTGGCGAAATATTGATAGGAAGAAGAAACGGCGAAGAGAACTACAAACAAATTGGCAAAGTTTTTTCCCACCTCTTTTATTGCCTCTGTTTTTTAGGAGTCGTAATTTTTCTTTTCACAAAATTCGCTGTGCCAGACCTAATCGAAGCGGTTAGCAAATCGAAAGAAATAGCTCAATACACCAATGAATACCTTGATTATAGAGCATACGGAATTCTATTTTCGTTCTTCAATTTTGCATTTAGAGCCTTTTATGTTGGCATCACCGAAACGAAAGTCCTAATTATCAATACATTTATATTATGTGCTATTAATGTTGCTTTAGACTACGGCTTAATCTTTGGCGAACTAGGCTTACCAATGATGGGTATTGCCGGAGCCGCATTAGCATCTGTAATTGCCGAGGCTGTTGCATCCTTGCATTTCGTTTACTACACATCAAAAATCAATCATCAGAAATATTCGCTGTTCGAATTTCCCAAAATTCAGCGCGATATAATTTCTAGAATTAACGTAATTGCATCTCCTATTATGCTCCGAAATCTAATCGCCTTTTCAAGTTGGTTGGCATTTTTTCTAATGATAGAACACATCAGTGCTCGCGATCTGGCAATCTCTCACATTGTAAAAACCCTGTACATGGTACTTATCATTCCGCTTATGGGTTATAGCGCTTGCACATCTACAATGGTAAGTAACCTAATAGGACAAGGCCAAATAGATAAAGTGCTTACAATAATAAAAAGAATTTCGATTTTAAGTGTGCTCAGTTCTCTGGTAATGGTACCTCTCAACTTTTTATTCCCAGAAACGCTCATTTCCTTTTACACCAACGATACTACTCTAATTGCCGATACCATTCCAACACTGCACATCATATCTGGCTCAATGATTATGTTCTCTTTGGTAAACATTTTGTTCTCTGGCGTTATCGGAACAGGTGACAGAAAAGCTATTTTGCTCATTGAAATCATTACCACAATTATTTATTTAACCGCGGCCTTTATGTTCGCATTTCACTACAATTTGGCAATTGAATTGGTTTGGAGCTCCGAATACATTTATTTTGGGTTAATGGGAATTATGGCATTCATCTACCTACGAATGGATAGGTGGAAAAAGTTAAACCTTTAAGTAGGAATTATATAATATAGTACATGCGTTTAATCGGTTTTTATTTATCTCTTCCATTCATCTACTTTGTAGCGATTTTACCCGACGGATTGCGCTATTTGTTCTCCGATGTTTTTTCGATTTTTATAGCTAAAGTAATGGGCTACAGGAAAAAGGTGATTAAAGACAACCTTACAAAATCGTTTCCTAACAAAAGCGCATCCGAAATCGATACTTTAATGGGGAAGTATTACCATCATTTTACAGATATTGTTTTCGAATCGTTTAAACAACACGCAACTAGCCCTGCGAAAATGAAGGAACGCATTCAAATTAAGAATCCCGAGTTGTTAGAAGCCTTTAGGAAAGACGGAAAAAGTATTCTTTTACTTATTTCTCACCACAACAACTGGGAATGGTTTGGGAGCTCATTTAGCCTTCACACGGCATACAAGGGTGGGTTTGTATACAAAGTATTGAAGAATCCACACTTCGAAAACTTTCTATCGAAGGTAAGATCTAAATATGGCATGCAACCAGTGCCAATGAAAGCGGTGAATCAGTTTTTAAAATCTATTGATGAGCCAACGGTTTTAATTATGGCGAGCGATCAATGGCCTGCCAATCCCGACAAGCAATATTGGACCACTTTTTTAAATCAGGATACCCCCGTTTTTCTCGGTGCCGAACGATTTGCTGTAATTTATGACTTACCAATGGTATTTGGAAAACTCTCTAAAGTTAAGCGAGGCTATTATGAAATGAAATTCGAAACAATTTCAGATGATCCGAAATCGGCGGAAAAAGGAAGCCTTACAGAAAAGTATACGCGCTTATTAGACAGCGCAATTATGAATGAGCCGGCACATTGGATCTGGTCTCATAAAAGGTGGAAAAACAGTAAAAGTGAATTAGGCATATGAGCAACAACTTGAAAATAGTATTTTTCGGCACACCCGATTTTGCAGTTGCTTCGTTGAAGCAGATTACTAAAAGTAATCATGAGGTAGTTGCGGTTTGTACTGTTGCAGACAAACCAGCAGGAAGAGGAAAAAAATTAAGACAGTCGGCCGTTAAAGTTTTTGGAGATGAAAATAACATTGATGTACTTCAACCATCTAATTTAAAAGCACCCGAGTTTTTATCCGAATTAGAAAGCTATAAAGCTGATTTATTTATCGTTGTAGCTTTTAGAAAATTACCCAAAGCGGTATGGGCCATGTCGCAATATGGCACTTTTAACCTCCATGCTTCCCTCCTGCCTAATTACAGAGGCGCAGCGCCTATAAATTGGGCCATTATTAATGGAGATACCCAAACAGGCGTTACCACCTTCTTTATAAATGAAGAAATTGATGCTGGCGAAGTACTCTTCAATGAATCTGTTGAAATAGGGAAAAACGATAATGTGGGCGACTTGCACGATAAATTGATGGAAGTTGGTGGCAAACTAGTAGTGTCTACCATAAATTCGATTGCTGAAGGCACTGCAACTCCATTTAAACAACTGCTTAGCGATCAAATTAAAAGCGCTCCCAAAATTTTCAAACCTGATTGTGCTATAGATTGGAAGGAATCGGCAGACAAACTATACAATAAGGTTAGAGGCCTTAGCCCATACCCTGCTGCACATTCGCAATTGATTTCTCCAGAAAAAGAGGTTTATCCTATTAAAATATTTGGTACAGAGCTGGTTTCTAACGATTCTAATGGCTCATTTGGAGACGTAATTACCGACGGAAAAACCTTTTTAAAAGTAACAACCGGCAACGATATCCTGCAAATAACTGATATACAACTTAGTGGTAAAAAAAGAATGAAAATACTACCATTTTTAGCAGGTTTTAAAATTGACAACGATTGGAAATTAAAATCGAAATCCGAGTAAAAAATCACAGAAAGTCAATGATATTAAGGCTTTACACGTGCCGTTATTAACAAAACAACCCTACTTATCAACAAAAACGATAATATACATCTTGAAATTTGCTTCACTCATGGTGGCAGCTATATTTGTTCCTAGATACGAAAGAGTATTATATTTTAATTTATTATAAAAAATAACTATGAACAAAGCAGAATTAACTGAAGCAATTGCTTCATCAGCAGATCTTTCTAAAGCAGACGCAAAAAGAGCATTAGATGCATTTGTAGATGCAACTTCAAATGCACTTAAAAAAGGTGATAGAGTTGCTCTAGTAGGATTCGGATCATTCTCAGTAAGCAATAGATCAGCGAGGAAAGGAAGAAACCCTCAAACAGGAAAAGAAATAAACATCCCAGCTAAAAAAGTGGTAAAATTTAAAGCAGGTGCTGAACTTTCTGGAAAAGTTAAGTAAGGTTTATTCAACCGATATAAAAGGCTTCGTACACACGAAGCCTTTTTTTTGGCCTAAACTTTAAGGTTGTTTTAATTTATTTGTTATTCCTCTAGCATTCACAACCAAATAGTCATTTAAATTCATACTTTCGTGCTTCCAAAATATTATAAAGAAGAATTCATAATGGGAAGAGGTGATATAAAAACCAAGAAAGGTAAAAGAGCAAGAGGATCTTACGGTGTATCTAGACCAAGAAAATCAGTTAGCACATTAGCTACTAACGCTAAAGCTAAAAAAGCAGCAGCAAAAAAAGCGGTTGAAGAAACTGTTGTAGAAGAAGTTGTAGCAGAAACTGCTCCGGCAGCAGCAGCAGCAGCAGCAGCTACTAAAGAAAAGAAAGCGCCTGCTAAAAAAGAAGCAGCAGCTAAAAAAGCTGCAGCTAAGAAAAAAGCGCCTGCTAAAAAAGCAGCTCCTAAAAAGAAGGAAGCAGCTAAAGAGTAAGCTTACTTTTAAAGGTATTAGAACCCATTTCTGTTTTACACGGGAATGGGTTTAATCGTTTTATCAAACTTGAGTTTTATTTCTTTCGGAAGTTTTCCTGAGACTTTATAAGCTAGAAACGTAATTATAGCGTAGCTATGGGTTCTTTTCTTTGAGAGAATAACCTTGGGGTTTCAAGACATGGATTTAGTAGATTTAAGACCTTTCCTATCCAATTGCCGATAACAATCCAATAGTTCATTCAACGACAAATTATCGTTAATGCTTGCTTTGCTCAACATTAGTAATTCGTTTGCTGCAAGAGGCAATAGCTTGTTCGAATAAAATGCATCTCGACTAAAGTGCATAAATTTCAACACCATAAATCCGTCGAACCACTGAAAGAAACGTTTCCTGAACGAAGCTTCATTCGTTGTATTCTTGTTAATTTCCGCTAGTTTATCCTGCCATTTATTCTCAATTAAAAAAGCCTGAACAACTTTTGGCAAACCTACCAACAAAGCATCTGCCCTATTTGCATCCCCCAGTTCACCAACTGAATCGAATAACTGTTTAATCGCAATGAAAGAAGCCGGATCATAAATTTCGTAATCATCTGAACCATCCTCTAAAAATTTCCCGATTTGCTTACCTGTTCCAAAAGGAACTCTATCCGACGACCTAGGCGAAGGCCGAACACACGTACTACTAATTTCGGTAAAGTCGCCAAGCAGAAAAATCTTTTGTAAAAAATAGAAGTCCTCCCCTGCTTTTCGCTTGTTCATCCCGCCCTGTTTCATATAGGCCGAACATCTAACAACCATACTGGAGCCTATTGTATGAAAAGCATACGGAAATCCAATGTATCGCAAACCTTGGATGTAAAACCTCAGAAACAGTTCGTATTTCACTATTCCTTTATACACCTCTACATCAAACTCATCACCAACTACAGGATGTTCAAAATGAATGGATGCACCAGGGCTATCTGGATGAAGATTAAAATGCTTTTCAATTTCTACTAAATAGTTCTCATCGCAATTGTTATCAGCGTCGTAACAATCGATGATGCCATCTTTATTGATTGATGCAAACCTTCTTGCAGCTTCATCCATCCCGATTTTTCTTGCCAATCCCACTCCTGAATGCTTTCGGGGTAAATCATTTTTAACAATTGAATGAAACGAAATCCAATCGTTGCCGTTGGCCGCCATCCACTTTGTTGATGGCTCAATTGAACCCTCATGTTCTGCTCGAATTGCAGAATCTGTGTTTACAGAACAATTAAACACAACTATTACTTCTACTGTTCCAACTGGTTTTGCACATCTTTTTAATGATTCTAAGGAAGAAATCAAGTCGAGTTCATGAAAGCAAGGAATTACAACAATTAGACTCAAACTTTCTGATACAGAACCACCTAAGCATTGATCGCACCATGAAAATTTATTCAAATATTTACTTAACCTCTCCTTAATCACTGCGTATTATACTTATATCAATTAAAATTCGTTGTTCTATTATCAACCAAACGACTTGCAAGGTCTCAAAAATTAACCTAATTTCCTTCGTATGTTAATGAGCAAATTAAAACCAGCTAATAAGTTAAGACCTAAAAAGGGACGACTTCTAATTTCCGATCCATTTTTGGATGATCCATTCTTTAAACGTTCGGTAATTATTTTAACCGAATTTAGCAAAGACATGGGCTCTATGGGCTTTATTCTTAATCGACCATTAGATTTTAAACTTGATGAAGTTATGGACGATTTTCCTAATACGGATTGCACAATTAGCTTAGGTGGCCCTGTTGAAAAGGACAACATCTTTTTTCTTCACACGATAAAAGGCTTGGCCGATGACGACATCGAAATTGCCAAAGGAATTTATTGGGGAACCAATTTCGCTACTTTAAAGCTTTTAATTGCCGAAGAACAGGTTGACTTAAGCCTGGTGCGGTTTTTCTTGGGCTATGCTGGCTGGCAAACAAATCAGTTGGAAGAGGAAATGAAAGAAGAATCATGGTTTGTTTCGGAAGCGAATAAAAAACACATTTTTTCTGATAATCCTCATGAAATGTGGAAGACTACCGTTCAAGAAATGGGTAAAGAGTTCGTTCACATGGCTAATTTCCCTGAAGACCCTAATATGAATTAAAACAGTACGGAGTTTTGAGCGCGAGTAAAGAGAAAACAATTTACCCCAACGATTTTTTATTGAGCAGCATATTAAGGATTTTCGCCTTGGTGTTGAAATACCTTTTTTTATTGAAAGCCCCTACCCAACGTATTCCGGTGATAGCATTGGTAAGGAATACCTCATCGGCAGATTCTAAATCTTCGGGAGTAATGTTCCCTTCTCTGAATTTTATTCCACTCTCTTTCGCCAAATTAATAATTACACCACGAATAGTTCCTGCAACACAGCCCACTTCTAACGGTGGTGTTACTATCTCATCTCCTTGTACTATAAAAACATTTGAGCTAATTCCTTCAACAATTTGCCAATCGTCGTTTATCAAAAGACAATCTTCCAATTTATTTTTACGGCAATAAATTCCGGCCAATACATTTGGTAGGCAATTGAGGTGTTTGATATTAGAAAGAGAATTCTTCGACAGCGTAATTTCATCGTAAACCCCAATATTATGTCCCCCTTCGTTTAACTCGTAACTCGAAGCAACCATTAGGAAACAGTTTATTATAAATGAAACATCATTATTGGCTGGCGAAAAATAACCACCTTCCTGCCTAAAAACCATCAGTTTAATTCGGCACGAACCACTATAATCCAATTGTTCTATAAGTTCTTTTACTTGATCATCAAAGTAAGAAGCAGAGAAGTAATCAGGAGTATTAAGACCTAAAACCGCCATCCCTTTTGTTAATCTTCGGTAATGCTCGTCTACAAACTGAACTCTCCTGTTCATAAACCGCATGGTTTCGAACAAGCCGTCTCCGTAGTTAAACGCTCTATTATTAATTAAATCGATGGTGTTAGAATTAACTATTTGACCATCTAAGTTGACTAGTGCGCTCATTGAATATTAACTAAAAAAGTTTATTAAAGAAATCAGTAAGTATCGTGTAATCCAATATAATAGGAAATGTGATCCCAAACAAAGCACCCCACAAGTGAGCATCATGATTAATGTTGTCGACATTTTTTTTACCCATATAAACAGAATAGGCAATAAAGCCAGCTGCACCTATAATACCTGGAACTTCAATAAAATAAATGTAAATATTCTGCCATGGCTCAAACAGAACAGAGGTCATTACTACTGCCGACACTGCACCACTGGCACCAACACTGCTATACATGTAGTTATCCTTTTCCTTTTGCAAGGTTCTAAGCGAAGCAAAAGCTATACCGCCAATGTATAGCAGTATAAAGTAAAATGTGCCTTGAGATCCAAAAGATCGTCCAAAATGATGCTCTACAGCTTTACCGAACATAAAAAGCGCGAACATGTTAAAACCCAAATGCATCCAATCGGCATGAATTAAACCATGAGATACCAAACGGTACCACTCTTTATCATTCAAAATTTTGTGAGGTACAAACATGGATTTGTTAAAAATCTCTCGATTTTTAAACGCCATGATAGAGACGATACAGGTAGCTACAACTATTGGAATTGTCATATTCCAAAAGTATTAATAGTTTGTAATTTAAGCTGCCTATTCTTGCAAATGAATTCTACAATTACCGAGAAGTTATAAACGAAGTATTGGAAGGAACAAGAAAGTCCGACGCTGAATTAAGTATAACAATAAAAAATCAGCTCTCTTTGTACGTTACAAAAGGGTTTCCTCTAAGTTTGTAATACAAATAGCACATTATCACAATAAAATAAAAGCCCCAAATTATACCGAAATAATCTATTTTGGTTCCATCCTCAAGCGCTTTCATCACTTCCAAATACCCTGTATAAAGTCGATAAAGCCCAATACCCACCATAGAACTAAGCATTAATTTCTCTATAATTGGATACCTCAACACTCTCCTTACTCTTGGTCTAGCAGCATACGCTCTACGTTGTTCCTCGGAAGCATACCCCTTCGACTTTCCGTATTTTCTATAATGTGCTTTATTAGCTTTCAGAATCGCTTCGAGGTCTTCTTCATCCTTTCCGTTTTCTATAGATCTATCGTACTTCAACCTTCTTAACGGGTCCATTAAAATTTCGTAAACCTCCTTGATTAAAATGAACATCTTAAGAGCATTCTCCGACTGGTTAACATCAGGGTGGTACTGTTTCGCCTTTTTCCTATATGCAGCTTTTATCTGATCCTCTGTAGCTGATCGAGATATTTCTAACAAACTGTAATAGTTAACTAACATGTTGTGGCGATTAGATCGATAACCAAATAACGTACAAAACGCTAACAATCACGCACTTTACAAGAATAAAGCCTATAACTTATTAGTGAAAATAGCTATTTTAACGTAGTTATTTTACGCAATTTCAACGTTTTAGTTGCCAGGTAGATTTTCGAAGAACGCCTCAATATGCGTATGAATCCCTTGGAGTTCTTCGCGCGTAATGCAATAAGGCGGAACCAGATACAATACATTACCCAACGGTCGGATGATTATTCCTTGGTCCATAAAATAATTGTAAATGGTGTCGCGAATGGTATTAAAATACGATGTACCCTCACCTGTATCAACCTCTATAGCCAATATCGTTCCGGTGCTTCTAATCTCCTTTACATACGCTGCTCCTGTCATTTTCGACACAAACGCTTGTTGCTCTTCACAAATCATGGCAATGCTCGACCAACATTCGTCTTTTCCAAACAAATCGAGACTAGCACACGCGGCCGCACAAGCAACAGGATTTCCTGTAAAAGAATGACCATGAAAAAGCGCCTTCAATTTTTCGTCTGATAAAAACATATCGAAGATTTCCTGTGTACACGCCGTTGCTCCCAAAGCCATAGTACCACCAGTAATCCCCTTAGACATCGTTACAATATCTGGCTGAAACTCCATATTTTCTGATGCAAAAAACTTTCCAGTTCTTCCAAATCCTACGAATACTTCATCGGCAATGCACAATACGTTCGCATTTTTACAAAGCTCCAACAATCGATTTAAGACCTCTGGCGAATACATAACCATTCCAGCGGCTCCTAACACGAGTGGCTCGTAAATAAACGCTGCAACGTCGTTATTTTCGAGCGCAACTTTCATTTGCTCCACAACTTTGTTTTCGCTTCCTTTTATTGGCACTTCCACATGAACCACATCGAACAAAAACGGAACAAAAGGTGCGGTAAAGTGCGTTCTGCCCCCTACCGACATTGCCCCAAAGGTATCGCCATGATATGCCCGATCGAAACAAATGATTTTTGTTTTGGGTTTATTTTGATTGTGCCAAAACTGAAAAGCCATCTTTATAGCCACTTCTACACTGGTAGAACCATTGTCGCTATAAAATATTTTCGCCTGATTATCAGGCAATAAACCGATTAACCTTGCCGCTAAATCAGCCGCCTTATCGTGCGTTATTCCTGTAAAGATGGTGTGTTCGAGCTTTTTTAGCTGCTCATAAACTTTATCGGCAATGTAAGGGTTAGCATGCCCGTGGGTAGTTACCCACCACGAAGAAATGGCATCCAAGTACTTTTTACCATCCTTTGAATACAAATAAGAACCTTCTCCTTTTTCAATAACAATGGGGTCTTCGGCGGTTTGCATCTGTGTAAACGGATGCCAAACGTATGCTAAATCTTTTTCTAATGTATTCATTTCTAGATCTGCTCGAATTGTATTGCGTACTTTCTAATCATCTCTTTATCCACCGATTCTTCCAAGTTAACCCTCCCTAAGAGCGGAACACCAGTAAATTTAAGGATATAACTTTCTGTTTCTTTGTTCTCTTCGCCATTAAAAATAATGCCCGTAATCGTTACTCCCCTTTGCTTAAGCACCTCGAAAGTAAGGAGCGTATGATTGATGCTGCCCAAATAGTTTCTCGAAACAATCACTGCTTCGGTATCAAAATGCTGGATTAAATCGATTATCAAATTGTTTTCGTCGTTAATCGGAACCATTAACCCGCCAGCACCTTCAATAATTAGAGTTCCTTCGGCTTGTGGTGTTTTAAAATCGTTCAGTTTAATTTCCACATTGTCGATTCGTGCTGCAGCGTGTGGCGACATTGGCTCTGTGAGTACAAATTGCTCAGGGTGAAATACAGATTTATCGTTGCTCACTAGAGATTTTACAAACATGGTATCGGTATTATCCAGTCCGCCAGCCTGAATAGGTTTCCAATAATCGGCTTTAAGCGCCTCAACTAATATTGCTGAAATCACCGTTTTGCCTACATCGGTTCCGTTTCCTGTAACAAAAATCTTTCTCATAAATTCTTCTTAATCGCTTCAACCAATCCCTTAACTTCTTCCTCGGTATTGAATGCATGAATGCAGATTCTAATTCGCTCCTTGCCTTTTTGAACCGTTGGATAAAGGATCGGTTTTACATTAAATCCTGCATCGTTTAAATTCTTCGCCAAGGTTCTTACTCGTTCGTTTCCGGGCACTATTATGCATTGAATTGGCGAATAACTCTCTACCAAACCAACACCGCCCCCACCTTTAAGTAATTCTTTAAATAAATCTACTAAATTACTGGTTTTAACATTCCTATCATCCGATACTGACAAATAGTCATACGCCTTTTTAATGGATAACACGGTATGATTGGGAGTGCCGGTGGTATAAACAAACGACCTTGCAAAATTGATTAGAAATAATCTTAAATCTTTACTTCCCAACACGATTGCACCATGGCATCCCATCGCTTTTCCGAAGGTGTGCATTCTTGCAAACACATCATTTTCTAATCCAAAGTCTACAACTAACCCCTCTCCTTTTTCGCCAAACAAACCTGTTGCGTGTGCCTCATCAACAATCAATGCGGCGTCGAACTTTTTACAGAGATCTACAATTTCATCCAAAGGCGCCTGATCGCCATCCATAGAATAAACAGATTCTACTACTACATAAATATTACCCTCAGCAATATTTAGCTTCTCTTTAAGCTGCATTACATCGTTATGAGCAAAGGAATACGCTTTTGCATGCCCGAGTCTAATACCGTCTCTTATTGAGGCATGAGATAACTCGTCGTAAATAACAGTGTCGCCTTTTTTAAGCAAAGAGGAAAGCAAACCAAGATTGGCATCGTAGCCAGAATTGAAGATTAAACCAGCCTCAGCTTTATTGTATTCAGCCACGTATCGCTCAACGTCTTCTATTTCCTTTGAATTCCCTGAGATCAATCGAGAGCCTGTAGAGCCTATGCCCGACTTAGGAATGTCCTTTTTAATCATTTTCGCTAGTTCTTCCGACCTAGCAAAACCTAAGTAGTCGTTTGAACAGAAATCAACAAGATCGCTTTTTAATGAGAGTTTTCTTAAGGCGTCGTTGTCTTCTCTGGCTTTAAGGGACTGGCGTACGAAATCGTGTACTGGCTTCATATTATATCGCTATCTACTGGTGGAACGCGAAGATATTATGTAATTTTTAAAATCTAACGGTTTTCATCAGATTTTGCCTTTTTGGTGTAGCTCGACCTAAAGGGCGAGGCAAAAGGCACAGCGTTTTTGGAGGCATTTCTGATTACGTTACCAAGAACATTTTGCTTTCCATTTAAGCTTTAGAGGCATTTGTGTAAGGGTATCCTTTGGGCAGGCCGAACCTAAAGGATCACCCAAGAGACTGTATTTAAGAAAAATGCTCTAATTGTTTATTTGCATATGATACCTATTTCTTATTAATCCCCTTTAGCAGAACTTAATAAAGCTGATTGTAAAGAATCCTTAAAATTGTTTAATTCGACAGATATTTCCTGCAACCGTATATCCAACTTTTTATTATTTTCATTTACAATACTATCTGAAACATTAAACACAATTCGATTTATTTCATCTTTTTTTTAAATACTCTTTTGACGTTTGAAAGCTAATATAAACTGTAACAAAAAGAGTAATAAAGGACATAATAGCGGGAATAATACCAATTAGCAATCAAATCCGCCCACAAAAGCGTCAAAAAAAAGTTTATCATTTGTTATGCTTAAAATTTTCTCAGTGGTCAGGTTATTTTTAATAAAATCATGTAACCATAGTTTTACATTTTCTAAATTTTCAAAG
>JABSPQ010000350.1 GCA_013214205.1 Flavobacteriales bacterium | reverse complement strand
GAATGTGAATATAAAAAAGGGAATTGCAATAACTAGTACTAATGTAATAGCCCCATATATGTTTCTCCAATCACCCTCTGTATCTAGTTTAACTTTGTAAGTATAAATATTCCGAACTTAAATTCAGCATATAAGCAAAAACAAGCCCCACACTGCCCTCTTTTATTTTAATTGAATTGCTCTAGAACTCCCTTTTGACTAACGTGAAACAACGCTATTATAAACTTTAAGAATACGGAGTATCTCATTCTGTCTTAAGAAATCAGTGCCATAAAGCTCCAATGTTTTATATTCTTTCTTCAGGTTTTCGATATATCGCCCAACAAATGTTAGGTTAAACTTTTTCCCTGGCGACACTGTTCTAAATTCATCACCTCCCATTGTTAAATACAAGACCACATGCCTAAATTGAATTTCAGTCAAAGAGTTTGTACTTCCTAGGATCTCTCCTTTGTAAAGGAAATCTATGTTATCACTGCTAAAAAGAATTCTCCGATTTTTGATACATGTACCTGGTACATTAGTTAGCCCTAATAACTTTTTCGATTTTACCGTTTTCTCAACAAGGCCATTCTTTTTGAGCAAGTGCATAAAATTACCATTGAAATATTCTTTTTTCATTATTGCTTAACCTTTATACAAAACTACTGAAAAGAACTACTCAGTTGGAAAAGCGGCAAGTACATTGCTATTAGTATTACAGATACCATTACGCCTAAGAAAACAATCATAAGGGGCTCTATAAGGCTACTAATAAGACTGGTTTGATGTTCTACTTCGCTGGTGTATTGATCTGCCAGCTTATCGAACATCATGTCCATTTGATTTACTTCTTCCGCTACTTTAATTAACGAGCAAAACTTCCTACCATATATCGGAAAGTTCATTAAGCTTTCGCTTAATGCTTTACCCGACAGCACATCTTTTTGTATTTGTTTTAATGATTCCTCTAATGGATAAAATCCAATCATTTTGTTGATCATCTCTAAGCTTTTAATGATTGGAGTTTGAGCACTGATGAGCAAATTCATTGAATGACAAAACCTCGCTAGATAAATCTTTCTAACTATCTCACCTGCTACAGGTATTTTCAAAACAATTCTTGATGAGTATTTCCTAAACCAATTGGCGTTTCTTTGAGAATAGATAAATGCTCCACTTGATGCTATGATTAAAAACATGTAAAACCAGTTGTCGGCAATGCCATCCGATAGATCGATGATGAATTGGGTAATGCCTGGCAAATCGCCACCAAAGCGTTTGAACACATCGGCAAACATCGGAACAATGAAGTTCATCATAAAAAACACAGCACCGAAAGCAACTGAAAACACAATGGCCGGATAGGTTAAAGCACTAACTATTTGACGTTGTTGGTTTATTTTACGACTGAAGAATTTGGATAAATCAGTGAGTACAAAGTTCAATTTACCGCTCTCCTCCCCGATTCTTAAACTATGAAATTCGTATGGAGAAAACTTACCTGTATTCTCTATGGATGCTGATAAGGAGATTCCACTTACCACATCGTCTTTAATTTTTTTGAACAGCACTCGATCTACTTCTTTTTCTTGCTCTTCTTCTATCAGTTCTAACGCTGTTTTAATATCTACACCAGCAGAGAAAAGTGTGGTGAGTTCGGAATAGAATGATTCCTTTGTTTGATCTTTTAATTGGCTACCAAAAAGCTTGATGTCTTTGTTTAATAAATCAAACATAGAACCTCCCTCCGAAGTCTTTCCAGCCGTTTTTTTGATGGCCTTAGCGCTTTGTATTTTATTTAGATCAATTGCCATATACTTCTTTCATCGCCATCATTACGTCTGCACCATATTGTTTCTTAAAGTGAAAATGCTGATTTGCTCCATTAACCAATACTTCTATTTGCAATTCGTCTATTATCCCCGTTAACGGTTGATCCATCAACATACCTTTAATTCCAATTATTTTTATTTCAAAAACATCATTCACATTTGCTTGCAATCGAGTAATAGTGTTGTGGTTAAATTTATAGATGATCTCTTTTTCATCTTTCTCGTTAACTATTTCCAGTGTGCCATTGCGCCAATTTACTTGCATGGCGTTGTCGAAATCTTTGTGCAAAAGCGCGTTTAATTGCTTAATATGCGAAATACCTTCATTCATCTTCTTATAAGAGGAATATTGATGATTCACAATTCTGTAGGCGCTGCCCATTATTCCGATGCCGATGGATGAGATGATCATGGTTACAATAAGTTCTATTAGGGTGAAGGATTTCATCCTACGCTGAAGCTTCGGATGACAAAGTAACTTCCTATGTAAAGAAAGATCTCGATATACATCGAGATAAAATCGCTTAAAAATGTTTAACTGTGATATCATCTGTTAAAAAACAATTGCTGTTTGGTTAGTAATTCCTTTCCATCTTTGTCGATACATTTAAGTGTAATCATCAATAAATCCTCTATTCTATCATACTTTTCAACAGATTTAACAATCGTTAGGTCCTTTACTTGAATGTCCTCATCAATGAAAGAACCACCTTTAATGGTGTTGATCATTTCATCGCTTAATATTAAATCTGCCGTAAGCTGTCGGGCAGAACTACAACCTCCTGTAACGTTTTGGTAAATCATAATGGAAATACTAAAAACTACCATTACCACTACCAAGGCAATCAAAGTTTCAATAAGGGTTCCTGCTTTAATTTTCATTTTAATGCACCCATTTGGCAATTGATTTGTTTTCTGAAATGCCCAACATACCAATACCGGCAAACTGGGGAGCTAGTTGGGTAATATCAATTCTACCGTCTAATAAATGATTTTCGTAATAGGCCGATGCAGTTTTTAAAATAAACTTATCGCAGATCACACTGCCAATCACTTCGCCCCTTAATTGCATTCCATCTTGCGAATACACTTGTCCTGTAATTTTTGCTCCTCGTTCAACTTTAACAGCAACTACTTGTGTGCTTTGCGATGCGGCAAAAACAACTCCTTTTATACGAGCGCCTTGTTCTATTATTAGTTGAGCCTTACCACCAATAACCGACTGATTGGCTACCATCCCTAATACTGTTGGATAAAACAATTCCACATTCTCTCCTACAATTAGTTCTTCTGAGGAAAATGCTTGAAGCGTTCCTGCAAAACCTGCTTCTATTTCAATTAGTGGTGCCGCAATAATTACGTCCTTTAACCTCGTACTTTTTGAAACAAAAATTGACGTACTCGACATAACCATTATGTTTCCTATCAAGGTAATTTCAGAAAGGTTGATGCTTCCACTAACCTGCCATATAATTGTTTCATCGGCAAAAGATTGAGATAAGGTGTCCTGCCCTAATTCATCCATGGTAATTGGTCGGCCAAAACTAATTGAACCATTTATGTACTGTGTAACCGTTCTTAAAACCTCTTTATTCATTCTAGGTACCGACCTCTTGCTTCTTAAAACAGTTCCATCAACCAAGCTCCTTCCGGTAAAGGTTTTACCCTCTATATAGGCACGCTTAGTGCCTGCTTTGGGCAAATAGGCGGTGCCAACTATTTTTACCGATCCACATATTGAAAGCGGCTTGTTGTTGTCGGCTAAATAAAGTGCAGTAGATCTATCGTTAAGTGAATAACCCATCAGAGCCGATTTAGATGCCAATTGATTTTTACTTGTTGCCGTTGCAGTAATTACTTTAAAAACTCCCCACGATTTCCTTTTGAGTAACACACTGTCTCTCCCTAAATCAAACAAATCTATTTGCTTTTCATCGTCTCTGTCAACAATATCTTGATCAGACATGAGCAATTGAATACCTGAATTGGCATTATCGTGGAGCCTCGTAATTAAATCGTATTGTAAATTTCTATAGCGGTTCAAATAGCCATACATAACTAACGAACTACTTACCAGAGCTAGTATTAGGGAAATTACAATTGCATAAAATAAAGCTCCGGCGCGCAACATGGATTATTTTTTCTTAGGTTTCTTTACCTTGTCGGAACGCTTTTTTGCTTTCTGTTTCATCATCCAAACCGAGATGAAATTTTCTTTCGTTTTCTCAATTTCTGCGGGTTTATCTTCTTTCTTTTTCCAATCGACAGATTTTTTATTTTTCGATTTATCTTTCTCTATTACCAGTTTTCCGCCATTGTAATTTTTTTCCGTCCGTATTTTATCACCTTTATAAACAGAGGTTGTGCCATCTAACTTTCCACCTTTCCAGTTAATTACTTTATCTATACTTCCATTGGGTTTCCAAAGCATCCATTCACCATTTTTTACTCCTTTTTTATATTCCCCCTGCTCCATCATCTGATCTGATTTATAAAAGGAAGTGTATTTGCCATGAAGTAATTTGCCATCAAACCCACCCTTGGTAACAAATACTTTATTAGATTTAAACCAAGCATAAGCCAATATTTTCTTTGGGTTCATTTTGGGATTACTGTTGTAAATGGAGAAACGCAAATACGAACTATCGTTGCTCATGCTGATAACCGTGGTTTCGTACTCCTTAAAAATATCGCGCTGTGCATTAACTTGAATCAGTAAAACAGTAAACATTGCGATTAGTAAGAAAGTCTTTTTCATCATTATTTTCATCGTCTTAATTATTTCCTAATGTATTTTTTTACTCCTGAAAATTTCACTTCTATGGAATCATTATAAATTTTCAAAAGTTCAATTTCATACTTCGTTTCTCCTTGCTGCATCAAATTGCTTTTTTTATTGATGTTTACCAGTGCTATTACTTTAACCGATTTACTGTTCTTTATCATTCCTCCATAACTAATAGAAGGCCATTTTTTGTCGGGAATCGCTTTCGGCTTTGGTTTCGATTTTGCAACAATAACTTTCTTCTTTTTAGCTGGCTCTGTATATATTCTGCCTAAAAACGGATCGCGGTATTTAGCAACAATATTGAATGTATCAACCGAAATTTCTAAATCTCCAATCGAATAATTCTTTTGCTCTGTCATTACAAATTCGCTTCCCGTATCGGGCGAAACAATTCGCATAATAATAAGTCCCCACACAAATATTACAGCGGGCACCAAAACATATATTAACTTTTTGCTCTTCAAAATCTAATACACAATAAAGCTAGTGGTGTCGCTAAACGAACTTTGGTTCTCTGCATAATCGGTAGATTGTACCACCCACCAATAGGTGTTATTTACACTCATTTTATCCCAATCGGGACTTGCAGCACTCTCATTTCCAACCAAGGCAGCCACCTGAGTTTTTAATGAAGCGTTGCTATAAACAAACACAGTATCTACCATAATACCGCTTAATGCATCAGTACCTTGATCCCATGAGAAAGTGAATGCAGAATCTAATTTAATCATATCTGCACTTTCGGGTTCACCGTTGTTTGGTTTAGTTGGAATAGTCGCATCAACAGTAATGCTTTCATAAGAATAAAGTGATCTCATTTGAGTTGCAGTGTCCACCCCCATTACTTGCCATTCAAAACTTCCATCTGCTACAAAAGTATGCGTGTATGAATTCGTGTAAATCAAGGTGTCTAGTTCCTCGTAAGTAGGATCTATAACATTGGGATAAAGAATCTGTATTCGATATGCATGTGCAATTCCAACTTCATCCCAAACAAACTCTATGACAGTATCGTTGGTTAACTCACCGGGGTTGGGAGATGTTAAATTGATTGTAACTGCATTTAAATCAATATCATCCGAAAAAGAGATATTATGTGTTGTATAATTTGATTCGCTTGTTGAGTTTTCTGCTCTTACTCTCCACTGGTAATCTCCAGAACTTAACGTGTAGGTAAATTTGTTACTCGTTACATTTGTATCTAGCAATACAGTAGCTGCACTGGCAAATGATGGACTCACAATTTGAAGATTGTAATAAGATGCCCCAGCAACTTCATCCCACCAATAAGTTTGCGTTAAGTCTTCCAATTCCAATCCTTCTGCAGGGGCATTAAGAAATACGGATTCTTCTGAGATGTCTTTTTCAATGATATCTGAACAACTATACAGCACTGTCATTAAAGCTACTGCGACACATATAATATTCACACTTTTTCTCATGATGCTTCCTTTTTAATATTTTGAATAAAGATGTCGGCCAACAACTCCATTTTTCTTGTCTTTTTATTCTTTACCGCTTTATAATCAACAGAGATTACCTTACCCGCGTCTATAGATTGTTCTAACGCATATACCAATCCTAAAATCTTAATAAAATCGGCCTCCACAGTAACAATACTGGTTTCAATTACATTGCCATCTTTGGTGTAAATAAGCGGTTCTGGAAACTCTCTCAGTTCAATTTTCTTTTTTTGGCAGTAGGTTACTATTTCTTCCAACAACCTATTTTGCAAGTTTTCTCCAAGAGGGTTCTTATTGCCCAAAACTTTGTCAATTTTGGCCATTTCAACTTTTATCACCATCAATTTTTCAGGCGCGCCACTAATTTTCACCAACTCTTTTTCATGCTCTGCGCATTGAGCGGCAATAGCTACAGTGTGAGAAATAGCAGCGAGGTACATAATAAACGTAAATGCGACAGCAGTTATAGCCAATAATATGTTCTTCTTTTTATATGTTAGATTCTTCAACATGCTAATTCAACAATATTTCTAATTCAAATTCGCCAGTGGATCCTCCGCCTGTTTGGGAATAGTTTAAAATCTTTAAATCCTTGATCCAATCTAATTTTTCTAACTCCTTAACCCAATTGTTGAAGTCGGTGCTTTTTTTACTTTCTCCTTCAACTCTAATGGATTTAGAATTAAAATGAATGACCTCTGCCCTCTTTATTTTGCCAATAATTGGATGAATGTGCATTTCTGTTAGCTTCATACTTTTGGGTACAGAATTAGCCAACTGATCACTGTAGTAAGATGTTTTAGAAGCTTCCAAAATTCCAGAGACATCTAAAAACCCCTTTTTCTGTTCTAACTGAGTTTCTAAACTCGCTAACATTACCAGCTTTCCTTTGTCTCTTTCTACCTGAGTATGTAATGCTTGGTAGGTGGCTTTATAATTTTCGAAGAGCAAAAAATTAACGATTAAACTCACCATAAAAATGCCTAGCAATCCGAACCCAGCAACTTTAAATATTTTCTTTTGCTTGAATTCATCTTGATTCTCTGCCATAGAAATACCGCCATCATCATCTGGTTGCGAGAAGTGGTAAAGTGCGTTGGAGAAAGAAACCAAATGATTCAAATCTACCTGATCATCAACAATTTGAATTAACCCATTGGTGGCCTCGGTGCTTGCTTTATGAGCTATCAACTCCCCTTTTTTATATTGAAGTTGATGGCCAGGAACGTTGATTGTAGCATTGTCATTCGCCAATAAGCCGCTAACGTTTACTATAGAAAATGGCCCTAATACTATTTTAAGTACATAGGCTTTTAGGCTCTTAAATTCTTGAAGAATTTCGTCTAAAACAGATTTCCTTATGATGGACACCACCCATTGATTGTTGCCCAACGATTTCTTTTGAAGATAGAAGTCAGCTATTTTGGCATTGGGTAATACCAATTGAATTAGGTCATCATCAGAGATCGTTTCCTTTGCTGCCACCTTTTTATTAATTATCCCCTTGCCTCCTATTGATAGATAAATAGGCATTTCGACATTGAGTTTTTCAAAAAACGTTTCTTGAGAATTGTAATTTTCAAAACCGACAACATCAATACTCCCTTCCTTTTTTTCTAAAGTAGTTACTTTAAAATCAGCATTGGCGCCTTGTAAATTCACCTCAACTCCCAGAGCTGTGGTACCAATTAAAAAATCTTGTATGTCGAATTTAAAATTCATTAATACAAAATAGTCGGCTTGATGAATACGATCATTTTCCCCTTTTTCTTTTCTTTTATTCTAGAGCTAAAAAGCCATTTAATAACTGGAACTCTTGATAAAAGGGGTAATCCAGAACTGCTCTCACTGGTTGAACTTTCCTCAATACCACCCAATACAATCATTTCTTCGTTCTTTACCCTAATCATAGATGTAAACTGTCGTGTTACTTTTCCTGGAGGTGCTTGCGGCGATATTCTCGCTGTAAAATCTGATTGCTGAACATCAATCTCCATTGTTACCATTTCGTTGCCCGAAACGGTTGGTTTTATCTTAATTGACAAGTCGGCAGTAACTGCTTTGTAACGATTTGCCTGCATGTTAGACACATTCAAACTCCCTTGGCTAGTTACTGTGGTTTCTAAATAATACTCTGTATTGCCAATACTCATGGTTGCTTCATGACTATTTAGTGTGGCCAATTTGGGCGTCGATCTCAAGTTTAGTTTCCCTTGCCCTTCCATTGCTTTTAATGTTAAATAAAAGTTGGGGGTAACGCTTCCTAGCTTAATCAAACCAAATCCATTAAAGTTTGAAATCAAAGAATTTAATGAGTTCGCATTCAAATCAAACCCATACTCTGGAAGTAACGTTCCGGTAGTAGTGCCAGGTTTATCACCTAAGCCAGCAGAGATTCCTGTAGACAAAGATTTCGATTGAGACACATCTACAATTATTACCTCTATTAAAATTACTGGTACAGGTTTATCTATGCTGTACAAGAAATTCTCTACTTCGTTAATTGCAATGTGCGAACCAGAAAGAATCAAACTGTTCTGTTCTTCGAATACATTAACCGTCACATCCTTCGTAATTTCTTTAGGAATAAACTCAACTATATCGTGGGCCGTTCTGAATTTCATCTCAAAGATCTTCACCTGTCGAAGCCCCTCGTAACTTCTTTCTCCAATTAAAAAAGTGCCTTTTGAATCTATCTTAAAAGTAAACTCGCTTCCTTTAAGCATGCTGGAAAGTAAGTCGGCAAAGGCAACATCTTTAACATTTAAAGAAAGTATGGATGTTGGATTAGAATAGAGATAGTACTTGATTTCGGCTGCCTCGCATACCGCCATAATAATATCTATAATTGGAGTTTCCTCCGCCACCACGTTTATATTCCCGTTGGTTAAAACATCAATTACAAAATCAGCCTTTCCCTTTTTGTTTCCGCTCCGCCCATTTTTACTTTTGCTATTTCTATTACCTGTAGACGAGGCCACTTCTGGAATATGTTTGGCAAAAACGTAGGTGCCATTTTCTGACTTTTCCACCACCAAGTCGTTGGAATAGCCCAAGTTATTCAGAGCATCTTCAAACGGCATATCTTTAACATAACCGTTCACTTTTTTAGAATTTAAGTCGGATGAAATCGCAATGTTTTTACCAGATGCTTTCGTGAGTTTTCTTACCACTTCCGAAAGTAAATCTTCATTTAAGTCGAAGTTAACCAGGTTACCTGCCTTTTTGTAAGTAACAAGTAATTCCTTTTTTTGGACTTGTTCTACAACAATTGCTGGCGGAACATATTTAGAAAACGACATGATGGAACCAACAAAAGAGATCTCCAAATTATATTGTCGGGCTAAAAACATGTAAACCTCAAGCACGGTAACGTTAGAAAAATTGTTGGTGATGATAAACTTCATGGAGTTATCTACACTAACGTTTAATGAATTCGTGAGCGCCAAACTTCTAATAAATTCTTCGAGCGATACATCGTTTACCGACAATTCCACTTTATCTTTTAAGCCTTTAAATTCAGGAATTAACGCCTTCATTTTGTTTTCCATTGCAACAAAGTCTTCTTCAGAAACTTTTGACAAATCTCTTTTCGGTTCCGTCTTTTTCTCTGTTGGTACAGAAACTTGTGCCTCGGCAAATTGAACTTGACTTACCAAACAAAGTAGAATCAATGCTATGCTTTTTATTGTTTTTCCTTTCATTATTTCTCTATTCGCCACTGTTTAATAGCAATGGATAAACTTCTTCTATACTTGTTGAACCACTTTTAAATAAATCGAATGCGTTTGCTCCCAAAAATTTAATGGGACCATTTTCTGTTTCTTTAGGCGGTGCAAACCTTTCTTCTTTTATTGCATTTGCTAATTCGAAGTCGATTGGAATCACTTCGTAAATTGCTTTTCGTCCTTTGTATCCGGTATAATAACATTCGTCGCAACCTACAGCTACCATGTGCTGGGTTACTGTTTCGGTAGGCTTATAACTTCGTGGATACATTTGGGAGTCGAATGTTTCGGCCTTTTTACATGCCTTACAAAGTAACCTTACTAGCCTTTGCGCTACCGATGTATTTAAAGTGCTGGCTATTAAAAATGGTGGTACGCCCATATCGGCCAATCTTGAAATGGTGCCCCAGGCAGAGTTGGTGTGAATGGTGGAGAGCACCAGATGCCCAGTAAGTGCAGCACGAACGGCCATTTGAGCGGTTTCGCCATCTCTAATCTCGCCCAGCATTATTACATCTGGATCTTGCCGTAAAAATGATTTAAGCGCACTGGCAAATGTGAGCCCGATGCTTTCTTTTAATTGCACTTGGTTAATGCCTTCCAGCGTATATTCAATAGGATCTTCAACGGTAAGAATGTTGGTTTTCTCCTGATTCAATATTTTAAGGGTAGCATACAAAGTGGTGGTTTTACCAGAACCTGTAGGGCCACTAATGAGTACAATACCATTAGGACGTTTAACGGCATCCAAATAGGTTTTTAAATCATCCAATTCAAAACCCAATTGCTCAATATCAATTTCTGCCGCGTCGCTGTTCAAAAGCCTGAGTACTACTTTTTCGCCATGCAACGTTGGCAATACAGACACCCGAATGTCGAGCTTCTGCCCTCCATCTGTAAAAAATATCCTGCCATCTTGAGGCAAACGCTTTTCAGAAATATCTAAGTTGGCCTTGATTTTTACCTTATTAATTAAAGCCGGATAATCAGCTTTTTTAATCGTGTATCGTTCCACCAATAAACCATCAATTCGCATTCGCACCCTACATCTTTCCTCGTAAGCTTCTATGTGAATATCCGAGCTATCAATATTTTTTGCTTCGGCAACCAAGTTGCTCAATAAATCTTTGGCCTTACTGGCATCTAATTCTATTTTTTGAACGCCTTCTTTCTTACTTTTTCGGTAGTATTTAGAAAGGGTTTTCTTGATAATTTCTGTAGGAGAACTTTCTAATGAAACCGTTTTGCCAAAAAGAATTTCGAGCTCTGCGTGCAACGCATCCGACAGTTGAGCTTCATCGATATAAAACCCAATCTCGTTATCACTTACATTTTTAGGAATGATTCCGTAGTTCCACGCCTGATTGGTGGTGATAACATTTTGCTTATCTACATTGAGTGATATGTAATCTAATTGCTCCATTACATTCCAATTAATAAGTTTGCGAAATACGAATCATCAAATAAATTGATTGGAAAAACGGTGAGGTTTAACCCTAGGATTATCACCATAAAAACAGCCATTATGCCAGCTAAAGGAATTAATGGCTCTTCGTTTTTTGTAAATACTTTTTGAATTAAGGCAATGCCAATTACCCCGATTAAACTGGCGAGGTAAAACACAAAGAAGTTTAGCGGAGAGAATGCAACACAAAGCGCTACTAAAAATAAAACATCGCCCCAGCCAATCCATTGCTTGGTAATGTTTACCAATTGCCTTTGTTTAATGGAAACATAAATGGTGCCCATTGCAAATTGAAGGATCAGAAATGCAAGGTTGACCACCGCATATTCCAAAAACTCAACTACTAATAAATGCTGGATTCCTTTATAAGCTAAAAACCCAAAAAGTAGTGGGAACAAGTACCAGGAAACCAAGCGGTCTTTGAAATCTTGGTAGGCTATAAGAGACAGTAATATCATAACTATGGGTATTAGAATGAGTGTCAACTTTAGTCTTTTACAACTTCTATTAACTTCTTATCTTGATCCATTTGCCATAGATTCATTTCGCCATCTCCGTCGAAATCCACTACAGATTCAGCTGTTGCTACAAAAGTTGTAGCAGTTGCCTCCTTGATATCCATCAAGTAGTTGGCCGTACCATCCTCCGTTGTCAGTTTTACCTGCTCAAAATCTAACTGAGTAATATCGTCGGTATATTTAGAATGCGTGTAGAAGTACATTTTCTCAGCATTGTACAAAGCTTCCAATTGTAATTGCGCTTCTGTAGCTTTCGCTTTCGAAATTAGCGGCATTAAATTGGGCAAAGCCAATAGCACCAAGATGCCTACAATTACTAAAACAACTAACAGTTCTGTTAAAGTAAATGCCTTAAGTTTTTTGTTTAAATCAATGCGTTTAATCATTATTCCTTTATTCATTATTCCTTTATTCATTATTCCTTTATTCATTATTGTTTGTCTTTATATTCATCAACACGCAATGATTAAATGCAAAATAGAAGCAAGTTTTGTTAATCTTTTATGAAGTTAATTCTACCTCAAAATGCAACTGGAATGGCTACAGTAGTATTCCTTTATTTGGTGCATTAAATATAACGAATTACCGTAAATAACACAAGGTATTTACCCTTAGATAAATTCAATACGAAGGAAACAATCACAACCCTAAAACATTCAACACCAATATATTAGGATCATAATACTTATTTGCGTAAATATTATTTTTCGAGATACGTTTTAAGGCTTCAGAAACGGGGTAAATAACGTCGGGATTTGGAATGATTTCATGTCGGTTTGGGACTGAGAATATACTGCTTCACAGCAATATATTTTGGCTATACTATATTGCTGCCTCAAACACACCAAGGTTCAAGCACGTCGTTGGATTTTGGTTTGCAGTCTAATTTCTTTGCTAAAGCACGAAACCAAGACTAAAAACAGCAAAATGGAAAATGCTTACAATTGCTGTTTTTTGTCTAATCGTCAACTATAAAGATACTATTACAACTATGCTACGATGATGACGGAAAACCAATTGCAGCAGTATGACTCCTTCACCCTAAAGGAAAAACGGATGTCTCAATCACATCAAGATTCAAGCATGGCGTTGGATTTTGGTTTGCAGTCTAGTTTCTTTGCTATCGCACGAAACCAAGACTAAAAACAGCAAAATAGGGAATGACGACAATTGCTCGGTATTACTTCGTAATAATGTCTAATCGTCAACTATAAAGATACTATTACAACCATGTTGCGACGATGACGGAAAACCAATTGCAGCAGTATAACCACCTACATCGGCTCCAATTTCACCAACCCCTCCTCTTCGGTAAAATCTATGGCACTCGAATAACGATAATATTCTGGCTGTTGTACCAATCCGGCTTTTACAGGGTTTTGATGGATGTAGTTTGTCTTTTGATCTATAAATCTATTGCTCACTATTTCAATCGGATGATTTCCGTTTATCCAAAACTGATATTTCACATTTTTCGGATTATCTACCCCGGCCTTGCCAAAGACACTCAGCATCCAATCTTTTCTACTTTCTTGAACATTGCTTTTAATTTCATACAAAATTTGTCGGGATGTAGATTTCTTAAAGTCTCTAACAATAGCAGATAGATCCTCGTTCTCACTTCTACAGATGATGTGCAAGTGATTAGACATTAAGCACCACGAATAGATTTTAAGTCCTCGGTTTTCTACACAGTAGTTTAGGCTATCGGTAATTATTTCGGCGTAACACGCCCTAGTAAAAATGTCGACCCAGCCTACTACTGTGAGGGTTAAGAAATGCGTGGCTTGTTGGTCTCGTATTTTATATCCTCCTACCGACATGCCGACTACTTAAATTGATTGATACTAAATATAGTTCTCCGAAAAGAATGGAGTCGCAGGGTTTGCCTGTAATTTTCATGAGATGAGAGATGAAGGTTATTGGATTTGTGTTGAAACAATATTACGAATTAAAAGGGTAATTATCTGAGAAAAATGGGATTGCGACAACCTCTCTGCTTCCAATTGCTGTTTTTCGTCTAATCGTCAACATAAAAGATACTCTTACAACCATGTTACGACGATGACGGAAAACCAATTGCAACAATATGATTCACAGCTAGAGAAACGTATGCCTCAATCACATCAAGATTCAAGCACGTCGTTCGATTTTGGTTTGCAGTCTAATTTCTTTGCTTAAGCACGAAACCAAGACTAAAAACAGCAAAATGGGAAATGTCTACAATTGCTCGGTATTACTTTGTAATAATGTCTAATCGTCAACACAAAAGATACACTAACTACATATGCCACGACGATGACGGAAAACCAATTGCAGCAATATGATTCACCATAACGGTAAGCCTCAAACACATCAGGATTCGAGCATTGCGTTGGATTTTGGTTTGCAGTCTATCCTTCATCGTTTCTCTCTGAATGACAAGACTAAAAACAGCAAAATGAGTTATTTTGACTGTACGATATTATCCCAGAAGTAAATTTTCAAACAAGCTTTTAGCATTGTTAAGCTCTTCGAGAAACATATACTTCTCCTGTTCAGCCGCTTTAAATGTGTTCTTAGGGTTAAGTTCATTCTTTCAATGTGATTTGTTCCGAACTTCTTTGTGTCATGTATTGCTTTGGGAATTAAGCCTTGGTAATGAATCAGTCTGTCTGTAGATACTCTCTTCGACATTGCAAGAACCAAACTTTCAGTTAACGGTCTAAGCATACGCTTACTTCTTTTTCCTACTCTAAAATCCATTACTTCTTTAGTATCCTTTCTTAAGGTATAGGCAATCCACACTCGGTTCGACTTATTTCCTATAAATGTGCACATTTCGTCTAGTTCATATTCTTTACCAACGGCCATTACAGGCCGATTAATGTGCTTAGATATTTTAAGTATTCTACACATTACTGTTGTAGTACTTATCCCACAAAGTCGAGCAATACTTCGTATTCCACACCCCTCTTTCAAAAAGGATACAACATTGGAATTTACTACTACTTCATAAGCTTTGTATTTGTATTCTTTTTGAAACACACGTCTACATTCTGTGCATCTGTATCTCTGAACAGAATTTATAAATCCATTCTTTACACTTACTTCACTACAATATTTACATTTCATAAGTTCTATCATATAATCTGATACACAAGGAGCCTGTTTGTTGAGTTTAAGGCCCGTATTTGACCTAAAAAGAAAGGAGATAACCAATAGGCTATCTCCTTTTCAAATTTACTCCGTTATTTCTTTATTGATTTACAACAGATTACATTGCTCTATATGTTCTATCATATAATCTGATACACTACCTCTTTCTCTTTCTTTCTCTCACAAGTATTGCTTAGCTCTATTAGAAACTAGAGTATTGGAATGATAAGTTAGTTCGGTAATTTTATTACGCACCATATCATTATCAATTAATGATAAGTAATGAATTGCTGTTACCAGAATATATTCATCCTTAATTTCCTCAAAAACAAGTATCGCTTCCTTTATTAAAGCTTCCTCAGGATTAAGTTTATATAAAGTAGTAATTAAAAACAAAGAATCTATACTTGTATGAGATTGATCGAGCAAGTCGGAGATTGTTAAAATCGCCAATTTTTCATCCAGATATACTAGAGTATTAACTACTAGATCATCCATTTCCTCCGACTGCTTAATTTCTTCTATAAGCATTTTCGTCACTTTCAATTTATCGTCTCCAACTAACTTGTCAAGAATTTCAATATTACTAAACCCATTTCTAAATTCATATCTAGGAGGAGGAATTATAGATTCGTACAGCTCTTTTAGACTCATTGTGTGCGTTTAATTTAATCTATGAAATTAATAATTGTCTTAATATTCCTATCATTTAAGATGCTCTTTTCAAAAGCATTATAAATACTTGTTAGATCGTTAAATTTACTTCTAGTTATATACAAATGTACTTTACTTCCCTTTGGTATTCCTTTGACGCAGGCTTGCGAAAGTCTTCCCCACATATTATAAGCCTGAGAACCTGGCTTATATACCATGTCAGAAGTTAGCTTTGCTAGATTTTGGCCAGCTCTTGTTTTACTCAATGTTGTGAACCCTGCCTTTATTGCCGCTGCCTCTGCACCTGTTCCAGACCAAACTGCCCTATTCGATAGCGCTCTAAACATACTACTTGTGCCAAAAGAAGCTGCAAGAATAGCAACGTCAAATTCAAGATTAGTCGTATAAATAGTTCCAGTTAACCTAAAGGAATGCTCTCTCCCGCCAGCCGAAATTCCTTCTTCATAGACATTAGCCCATCCAAAAACATCTGATGATAATTCTCGACCGTCCATCCAATAAGTTGGTAGTTCTTCGGTGCCAGCACTTTCTTCTCTAAGCCAACGGGAAGAAGCAGTAATAATGTCCAACACTATCAATATTTATCCAATTCTTTTTGTGTTTAACCAGTAATACATCATTTTTTCTTTTAGAAATTAACTGGATATACCTACAAGAATCATCTATATAACATCTCATTATCAGTGTATTCACATCACGGTAAAATAGATTGACTTTCCTTAAACTATCTACTTCAATTGTCTTTATTTCTTCATCAATTGAATTATTAGGCCGACTTGATTTATCATTTTGGGAGCACCCAAAAACAATTAAAACAAAACAAACAAACGGTAAATAACTCTTATGCATATGGGATTATCCAATAAAACCTCGAACTTTCATCTAGTTATCTCTTGGGTCGCGGATTCAGAGATCCACTTATAACAAGAGTTTTCTGAAATCCTGTATTACTCAGAGTTCTTTTTCAGAGTTCTTTCACAACTTTAATTAGAGCATAGGCCAACGAAATTACACCTGCCAGAGAAACCATTAACATTGGAACGCTGTAAAAAAAATCCTTTCCATTAATTTCGTTCTTTAAGTATTTAGAGAAGGCCCTTACTACCAATATGGTCCCAATGATATACACAGGTAAATTCACAATCCAACCAATGGCATTCAAAAGCACTCGATAAACATCACCGTCCAAAAGAAGGGTCATAGAATAAGAACAAGCCAGCAGCAAAAAACAAACAAGAGTACCTTTCTTGAAAAACACTTTAATCATAATTAGTTAATCTTAAAATTTAAGTTGTAAACCTTGACCAATTGCTCTTTGATCCGCATCTGAATCACCTTTAAAGTTACCATGTAAAATCTCATTTAAGTGTGCACCATATTTCGCTGTGAAGTCTGAATAGTTATTTAACTTCATCCAAGTCCCCCAAAGGAAATTTCCCGCGTCATAAAGATTAAATACCGTATTACTTTCACCAAATCTAAAATACCCAGCGCTCTCAGAAAACCCTGCTCTTAATACGGTTTCATTGTCGCTTCCTGCACGATTAATAGGGAATTCCGTAGAAAGGAAACTAAAAACAAAATCTGCCGAGCCATGTGATTTCGTAACAACGGAGTATACTGCGTCAAAATATTTACTAGTGGCCTTCTCAAATAAAGGATCCATACCTGCATTAGCTATTGTTTTACCAATCTGTTCTTTGCTCACAGGAAAATACAACTGATCGCCTTTATTAAAGTCATCCGTCGATAACATCTCATCCAAATTGTCAGGATCATTAAAATTAAACTCCGTTCCATCTTCATCAAAGAACTTATTTGGGTCATCATTTCTTTCTACATCAGTAACAACCCCGTCATCGTTAACTATAACATTATCTGGTGAATCCCCATTTGGATCAGCAAATATAATTGGATTATCGGCAAAAGCAGCATAGGGAGATTCGTGAATTTTCACAACAGGGTCAATATTCCATCTTCTACCCAGCCTAGCGTCATATTGCCAAAACTCAGCTGTATAACTACTACCAGACACATTATTCACCTCATCATCCTTCTCCATGCCATTAAAGCCATACCTAGAGGAACTCACGCGATTTTTTTCCGCGTGGTCATTCTTTTCTAGAGTACCCACAAAAAAATTAGGATTTATTTCTAGATCCTTTTCTTGCTCGTAATATGATAGTTTTAGACAACCCATTTGTTAAGCCAAAGATAGAAGTTTTTATAAGTACTTTCCTTTAAAACTTGATTTAGAACTAACTACACTTTGAGATATACCAAGCAACAAAGGCAGCAAAAAAAACGGCAAAGACTTCCCAAGCAAATCTTAGCACACCTTTGAGCCGTTGAATAGCATATTGTTCAAACAATATTTTCAAGTACACCTTTTGAAAAAAATTTGTTAAAACAAAGGCTGAGTATTTAGTACCAGGAAAAATTAAATATTCAATAATGATGTCACCATATTTATAATCTGGATGATAGCTATCAATAAACTCTAGGCTAAAGGATGTTCTAAAATCTGAGTCAGGAGATCTTCCGTTCACTATTGTTTCAGAGTCCAGTGATTTAGTTCTTACTACATCCTTATCCTTGATTATTATTTCAGCAATTGTTTTCCCGTTTTTGTGTTTCCTGTCTTTTAATTTAAGTTTCATTGTTACAAGTTCTTAATATGTGATTCCGATTTAATAAAGGTAAGTAACTCCAAAGTTATCTTTACATAACATGCCGTTATACAACTCCTCGCATAAATCGAGCTGTGGGTCGCATAACCATATTATGTAAAATAGCCACACCCTGCCGCCCTACGGTTGGCGCATTTTCAAAGCCGATCCAAAAGTTTTTTATTTTTTACGGGATTTATTGGATCGTCTTCAAAAACGGATAAATTATCACTCGATTTTTATTGATTAATATTTGATTGTGCGGTTGCCTTGCGCGTATTAATTAATCAAAATGAGTATCCAGGGGTTTGGGGGTGGAAGACCCCCATTGATAAATAACTGCGAAGCAAACCAAGCAACTTAAGTTGCCCGAAAAGGGTTTGCAAGGGTAAATTCTTTTGCCCTTTGCTTGTGCTGTTGGGTGCGGATATTTTGCATAATAGTGTTATAAGACTTCTTCAGTTTTATAACTCCTATTATGTAAATATAGCTTGGGGTGTTTTTTTTGGCGCATTCTTTTTGCTTGTGCGTTGGCGCAACTTGTTATTTATTCCTTTTTCCGTTTAAAAACTTTATTTCAAAAGAATAAATAATGTGTTGCTTTCGGGTTGGGAAAAAAGTGTGACCACGTCAGTGGCCGGGCAGGCGAAAAAAACACAGAAGGGCTGCGAGGGGAGGCAAACAAAACACAGAGGCTTTTTGCTTCTTCGGCAAAAAACTGGGTTTTGGTTGCTGTGGGATGCGGTGGATTTATGGCTACTCAAACGTATGCAAAGCTTTATTCAAGCAGCTTGCCTAAGCTTTCAGCTATTTCTTTTGATGTTGGCAACAACTCTTTCATGTCATCTGGTAATTTATCGCTGATGGTATAGTTTGCCACTCCTATCGGGGTATTGCTTTCTTTCAAAGCATATTCTACAACTGTTCTGTTTTTATCTTTACAAATGATTATTCCGATTGATGGATTTTCATCTTCCGTTTTTACAGTATCATCTAAAACGGCTAAATAGAACTGCATCTGCCCTGCGTGTTCGGGTTTAAATTTAGTCGTCTTCAACTCTATTGCAACTAATGACTGTAATTTCCTGTGATACAATAATAGATCAATATAGAACTCATCTCCTTCAACTTCTAAGCGATACTGATTACCAACAAATGTAAAATCTCCTCCCATCTCCATTAAAAAGCTTCTGATATTTTTCATCAAGCCTAATTCCATTTCTCGCTCTGAATAATCTTCACTCATTTCTAAAAAGTCAAAACTGTAACTGTCTTTAACTGCCAGCTTTGCTTGATACTTGTATTTTTCGGCTAATGATTTATCAAAGTTGGTTTGATTCAGTAAAAAACGTTCATATGCCTGCCCTTCTACTTGATGGATTAATACATTTTTTGACCAACCATATTTCTTGGTCATTTTGATATAAAATTCTCGCTCTAAATCGTCCTTACATTTACTAATTATGACAATATGCTTGCTCCAACTTATTTCTCCAACCAGTGGTTGGAGTTTTTCTTTTCCTTTGTACTCAGTACAAAACTGCCTCATATACCAAAGATTCTGAACAGAAAAACCCTTCACTCCTGGAAACTCCTTTTGTAAGTCTTTGGATAAATTTTCTACTATTGATTTCCCCCAACCGTACTGCTCTTGCTTTTCAATAATAGAAGCTCCTATCTCCCAATACAGCTTTATCAGTTCTTTATTTACCGATTTTAGAGCCTCATATTGGGATCGATATACCTTCTCTTTGATTTCTTCTACAAAGTTCTTGTACGCGGTCTTGTCTATTTTATTCATAACACGAAGCTAACATTTAGTTACTGTTTTTTTGAGTGGCCTTTTTCTTTTCGATACGCATTAGCAGCCTGTAATGTGTCAACTTAATTCGTTACGCAGTGCGTGACTTTTTCAGATTAATCTACTTTTAATTTGCTTATAACCGCCTTACTTAATCCTGTGTACATAGCGATTATTTCTACTCCTTCCCCGTTTTTCTTCATGGCTCTAGCCATTTCTTTTGCCTTGTCTTTTCCTGCGTTTTCTATGGATTTCTCTGCTTTTGCAAGTGCTTTTTCTGTAGATTTTCGCGCATCCTTTACAGCTTGTTTAATCTTTTGCTTAAATCTTTTCTCGTAGCGTTCTTCTAAAATGTAAGCAGGAACATATTTTTCACTTAGCGCCAACTCTGCCAAAAGGCCACTATCTGCAAAGCTGTAGAAGCTTTTTTCGGTAATAATTAGATGATCTAATATTGGCGTTTTCATCATTAAACCTACTTGGATTAAATTATCTGTTATGTCTTTATCAGCCTCGGAAGGTTTGATTTCTCCGCTTGGATGGTTGTGTATCAAAACGATTTTAACTGCTCGTTTTTGTAGTGGAATACTAAATACTTCCATCGGTTGAACAAGTACTTTATTAATGGTGCCCATGCTAACCATTTCGATGTTTGTTATTCGAAGAGCGTTGTCTAAACATACAGTCCAAAAGTGTTCTCTATCTCGATCTATCCTACATTCTCTAAGTAAAACACTTTGCATGACACTGTAAATATCATCACTACTTCCAATCTTGATTTTTTGTGATTTTGCCAACTTGATATTCATATTGTGTGAGATGTAAAGTTAATATTTGATTTGTTTTAAAACGGATGGAACTGGTCTATATCTGCTTGTAAGTCTTCTGTTTGATTTACTAAATAGGCTTCGGTTGAACTTACATATCTGTGCCCTGCCATATCCTGAACTTGCCTAAGATTGTATTGTTTGAGCCAATGGGTAATTACGCTTGTGCGTACTTGTTTAAAGTTGATTAGCTTGGGATTGTATTTTCTAATATCCTTGATTAAACTCTTCCAGATTTGCAGCTCTCCATTTCCTGTAGCTTCTAACTTACCTGCGCTTGGTGTAGATAAAAACAGTAAATCAGTTTCTTCTTTCTGGTATTTTAAAAGCTCGGTTCTTGTGGTGTATTGGTATTCCATCAATTCAATTATCTGATTTGATCTTAAATCCAAAATCCTCTTATCACTCTTTCTTCCTCCTATTATTTTAATCTTTCCATCCTTTAATCTTAAATCCCCTAATCTAATTTTTGCAATCTCTGGAGTGGTTAAACCTTGGTTGATTAATAGTGATAGAACTGCTTTATTTCTTTGTTTGGAGAGCTGGTAAGTTTTAAACCAATTACATTTTGCTTTCTTGTGCTGCTCTGTTGGTATTTCGTAACTGACGTAGATCTCTTCTAGTTCTTGTTTGCTTAAGATTGGATAGAGTTTTTGTCTTTTAGTTCCTCTTATTTTTAGGTGTGCAACTGGATTATCTGCCCTGGCTCCATGTTCAATTTGCCAGTTAAAAAACTGCTTGATTACAATTAGTCTGGTGCTTCTGGTCTTATTCTCCTGCCCTTTTTTCTGCAAGTAATTAAGATAGCTTAGAACTTCTTTTGCTGTGGCGTTTTCTACTTCAGTGTTGTCTCTATCTAAGTAACTAATAAAGTCTAATGCGTAACTGTTGTAAGCAGTTACGGTGCTTTTGCTTTTACCTTGCGATTCAAGATGTTGTTTAAAGCTCCCCATTATCCTTTTCGATTAAGTCAACCTTCGCTACAGCTTCGGAGAACGAAGAGCTTCGGTCGATGAGATGTGTGTAAATCTGTGTGGATTCTAAAGAGCTATGTCCTAAGAACCTTTGTATTTTTTGCAGATCCATTCCATTTTCTAACAGGTGAGTTGCAATGCTGTGCCGGAGTGTATGCAACCCAACATTTTTACTTTGTAGTTCGGGGTTTTCTATTTGTTGTTGAAGGAGTTTGAGCCGAACATACAAGGTGTTTCCGTTCATTGGATTTCCATTCATTCCAATAAATAATGCTCCTTCCTTTTGGCTCTTCACTAGTTTGGCGCGGTGGTCATAAATCCACTGCTGCAAGTAATTTGAACCTGTTTTGCTGAACGGAACTAATCTTTCTTTGTAGTTCTTTCCATGTTTAACATGGATAATTCTGCGATCAAAATTAATATCGTCTATGGCCAGATTTACGCCCTCTTTTCTTCTTAGCCCACAACCATAATAAACGGTTAACATTGCTCTATTTCTTGAGTGCAAAGCTTCTTCTTTTATGGTTTCTCCTTCTAGGTTTGCTACCTCATAGAACTCCCTAATTTCTTCTTGGCTGAGCACAGTAACATTTCCCTTTTCTAATTTGAGTTGCTTTAAAATTACTGGTGGTAGATCCTGAACGCCCTTGTGGCTAAGGTATTCATAAAGCTTATCTAATGCTTGAATGTGTTGATTGATATAATTATTACTTAGCCCACCGCCTCGTTTTAGATTTCTTCTGCTGGTTATGTAATTATAATATTCTTTGTAATGCTTTTGTTTAAGCCCTGTTATTTGGTTGACGTTGTTGGATTCTAAAAAGTGCAAAAACTCTCTTACAAGCGTTGGCATGTTGTATACCGTTTGGGCGCAGTAACCCAAAATATCTAGCCACTCCCTAAAAGCTTTTTCTAAGTGCTCGTAGCTGCTATTTTTTAAGACTAAAAACTTCACTTACGATACCTTTTTGCTGTTCGCTGTGAACTGGTTATTTATTTCACTGCTGCTCTTTACTTTAACTGGTTCATACTTCTTTTGAACTGGTAGCGGACCAGTGAACCCCTCTAGCTTTTTTAAGTTATTATCAAGCACGCTTGCAATGTGATTTCGAAGCTCTTGGAACTCTTTGTAGCTAACGATTTCATAATGGTAGCTTGCTCCTTTTTTTCCTTTTACTTGCTTGATGTAGTAATTCAGCGTTAGACTTAGGTTGTAACGTTTTTGATTGCTTGGGTTTACTTTTAATGCTTTGCGGATCTCTCTGTTGGTAAAGCCTTTTTTGTTTTCTTGCTCTAAATAACTCTTGACTGCTTCCAAATAATTTCTACATGCGCCTGTTAGTTCGTCACTCTTTCTTAGCAGGATTTCTTTTAATAGTTGGTTGGCTGCTGCCACATCTTCGAGGGTTGTTTCTATGTACATCTCCCCTGTTTCTTCGTTTACTTTTTGCTCCCTTTGAAACTGGTGGTAGTAAGTAATCACTTCAATAAATTGCAAGTAATGATTATTGGTTCGCCTTGGTTTCAATACTTCTTCGGGAATGCTTAACAGTTCGGCAAACGGATTAATCACTTTGATTGGCTGCAAGATTCTTTGGCAGTTTTGCATCAGCTCTTGTGCTGTCTCTTCTTCTTGCTCGTTTATTTTGCCTGCTGATAGTTTCCGTTGATACTCCATTATTCGTTGATCTTGTTCTTTGCTTTCATCCAAATAAATCAAGAAGCTTCTGTTGGCGTTGTCTTCATAAATCTGTTCTTGGGTTGTGCAACCACTTACGCTTACTGGCCCTTCAACAACTAAATGGATTGTTCTGGTTTCTCCTTTGGTGTTTTTATGGGCAATGGTTTTGGAGATCCTTTTCTTAGATTGTAATTCTCTTAAAGGATAAAGCGAACTTTCTGCTCCGTCCAGATCCTCAATAAGTATCAGTTTGTTTTTAAGCTCTCGTTGGCCGAAGTAGTAAAAGGCGTTTTCGCTTAATACCGTTATTTCTATTTTATCTTCTTCAGGGATTAGTTCGCCCACCTTTTCTTGTAGATGCGTTTTTCCTGTGCCACTTGCGCCAAGGCTAACTACGTGCAAGGGCTGGTTTAATTTTCTGCTGGTAAATATCAAGTACATTAATAACCTGTTGCTTTCTTCGCCTATCATTCCGCTTTTGCTTATCATCTCATTGGTTTGCTGCATCAGGTTTTTAGATTTCAAAAAGTGCTCTGCATCTTTCCGCTCTTGGGCTGATAGCTCTTTAGTTATTATTTGGGTGGCAGCTTCTGACTTTTTTATTTGATCTATTCGGTAAGCTTCTAGTTGCTCGGTTAGTTCTGCCAAGCTTGCTGCGATTACACTAGTGCCGATCTCTAATTTCTCTGCTGTTTTTCTGATTAGCTTCTCTGTTTGTGTATCGTTGTACAGATCTAAGTTGTGCCGCACTGGAGGAACACTGCTATTTTTCAACTCTATTTTTAATGTGCTGCGCATTCTGTCTAATCCTTCAAGCTTTATTCCTCCAAGCACGGTTAGCTTTAAGATTTCGTTCTGATAGATTAGACTTTCGGGATTGGTTATGTTGAACTTTTTTACTGCCATTGGAAAAATATTTTAATACACCTTATTAGGTACAAAGGTATATTTTCCAGTTCATCCAATCAAGCCTTTCATGTTTTTATCTACCTTTTAATATTCATACTTTTGCCTCATTACTAAAAAACAGTATGTTTTAACCCCCTTTAAGGTAGTTTATGAGTTTAGATTTTGGCAATAAGTTAAGTGAGTGCAGAAAAGCAAAAGGTTTATCTCAGAAGGAACTGGCTAAGCTTCTCAATACTTCCCATTCTGTTATCGGTAAGTACGAACGTGAAGAGATGACCCCTTCTATTGAAGCTGCTGTAAAGCTGGCGAACCTATTAGATACTACCGTTGGTTATTTACTTGGAGAAAACAAAGATGCCAATCTGTTTAAAGATCCTGCGATGCTTAAAAGATTACAGGATATCGACAACCTATCAAAAGATGATAAAAGCGGTGTGCTGTATTCTTTAGATAACTTACTCAAAGCAGCCAAGTTCAAAAGCCTGTAAATAAAAAAGCCTCTGATTGCTCAAAGGCCTATATTTTTTAACGCTTACCATTAAGATCTTCTATTTCTGCTCCGCAAAAAGAAGCTCTAAAATGAAAAGCTGATGCGAGTTGGCATATGGCAAGCTGAGTTAGGGTAACCTCCTGACTTGCATCGTAAGCTGTATCGTTGCCCTTTCCATAACGAGCTGGAAGATTCGGAAAAACAATGTGTATACACTTTCTTAGATGCTTTTCTTGCTAAAAACAAACTACAAGCGTTTCTAAAATAACAAAGTCCCTCATTTATCCGAGGTTGCTAATTTTATTTAGCCTTCATTAAATCAACCCATAATACCACCTAAACCAAATTAAAACGTTGGTTTAGCCTAGGGCATTATGGTTTATCACCTTGCTACTCCAAACATCTAATACTTAAATTTCAGCATTCTTCATTTCTAAACCGCTTGCCATTAAGATTTTTACGCTAACACTAAAATCTAAAATGACAAGCTGAACTTTTACTTATTTGGAAGATGGCAAGCTGGATTGGGGCCTGCCGATTCAATTATTATTTGAACAACCTTGCTTGTGGCTTTATTATTCCCATCAAATATTACATACATATTATCATAAGATAATTCAATTACCTTTTCCCCTTTGTATCCATATGAATCCCAATGCGATAGTTCTCCTGCCGACTTAAACTCGTCAATTACGTCATTGTAACTGCTGCCTATCCCAATCCCATTAATTGTTTTACAGTCACAATTTGAGGATAAAACAATTCTGTAGATAATTGTTTTATTTCTATCCTTCATTCGAGTTGAAAACTTAATCCCATTTTCTTTTACAAAGTACTCGAAACGACCAAACACCTCAGTTTCATCAGAAAAAATCCATTTATGCCTAGTAAACTTTTTACCATACTCCTTCTTAACCTCCTTTAAAGTTGTCTCTCCAATAAAAAGATTATTAACTCCTTTATTAGGAATTAATTCACATTTATTTGGTTGATTTTTAAAACCCAATATTGCATAAATAAGAACTGCTATCAATAGTTTATTTGTCATAGTAATCCCTTAATATGATGGTCCAACAACAGGTCGTAATCCTCTTTCCTTCCTTGAAGGAACTCGTTTCATAGGAACAAGTGAAGAGTTTTTAATTTGCCCTAAATCTGCATTCTTGGTAGCATGTCTAGGCAACCATTTCTCTTGGTCATTTGTAATTAATAAATCTTGCCCTACTTTATGCGGCTCGTTATTGTATCCTCCCCCTCTGACAAATTCAGAAGCTCTATCGTCTTTCGTTCTTATATCAATCATATCATTAATTCCTTCATTACCCATTGGGTTTTCCACATTGCCTTTTTCGTGCGTTGCGGTTGTGTTAAAAGTAATAATATTAACCTGTTCGCCAGTCTGTTCATAAATAATTGCTGCTGCCTGAATTGCAACATTACCCCCATGACTAACTCCTATTAAAGAGATTTCTTCACCACCCGCTCTGTTGTTAACAACATATTTTGCCAACCTTTTCGCCGCCCGTGTCCTATTCCTTTGATTTTGAGCAACCCCATTCCTTTTCCCTTTTCCCATGCTCCAATCAAAACCGTCGTTAGAGTTAACTTCTGTATTATTGGTTAATTGTATTAAGGTTTTCTTAACAGCTTTAAACTCTGCTGTTCTCCATTTATTTGGCGAACTCGCCATTCCATGAATAAAAAATGCCTCTAACCCATCTATATCAGTAGCCCAAAGTGGTGTATTGTCAGCAAATTGATAAGGGGAAAGCTCTGGAAATTTATCTGTAAGAGCATCAACACTCATCCATCTACCGATACGAGGGTCATATTGTCTAAACTGTGTTGTATAGCTATTTCCATTCCCCTTAACCTCATCGTCTTTCTCCATTCCGTTAAAGCCATATCTATAAGAATCTACACGGTTTTGAAAGTGCCTAGGATAGGCTACAGCAAAGAAAAAATGCACTGTTTTTAGGTGGCTACCTTTATAAAATAAAGGTAAGGATTTACCTCCACTTTTCAATAATATAAGACATAAAAAAGCCCTCAATTTTCATTGAAGGCACTCTTTAAATATAGGTGTCGTTTTTTAGTGGCTACACATTATATATAGGTAACATTTTTTGAAGGTTTACTCTTTATATATTGGTGACAATTATTTCTAACCTAAAGGATGAAATTGGTTAATAATTGCTACTTGCTCAATGGAACTTTTACGAACGTATTTCATTGTTGTGCTAATCCACTTATGACCTGCCATTAATTGAACTTGTTGTGGTTCACGATTTTCTTCATTCAACCAGTTGGCAATTACGCTTTGTCTAACGATAGAAGGACATATTACCTTTCCTCCAAATAACATTTTGAACTGGTCGAATATAGAATGAATGCCATCTACAGAAATTGCCATTCCTCTTGTTCCAACTATTAGACTTTGAGTATTGCTTTTAAGTAGGTTCTTTCGGTGAATATCTATATAGTCTCTAAGCAAAGTAATCTGTTCTCCCTCTAACCTCAACGTTCTACTTGAAAGAGATTTTGAACCCTTGCAATAGACTGTAGCTTTTGTCAAATCAATATCCTCTACCTTAAGATTAATCAACTCTCCACTGGTTAAGCCTTGGTAAATCATAAGTCCAATTATCACCTTGTTTCTACTTTCTAAGTTAACGTATCTGTTCTCTCTATTCATTAGACTGCTCAACTGTTCACCGCTTAGCAGGTTTTGAAATTGAACATCTCTATTCTTCTTGACCTTTATTTTGAATTTCCTACAAGGATGGTCTTGCCTATAATCAGTGAATAGCAGATAATCAAAGTACCTTTTAATTGCAGCGAGTCTGGTATTTCTTGTTGCACTGTTCTGATATCTATCTTGCAATCGAAGCATATATTCCTTTATATCTTGGTACTTGAAATCCTTTGCATTCTTGTTGGTATCAATAAAGTGATTTATCAAATACATGTAGCTGTCTGCACTTTGTCTTGTATGGTTCCTATAAATGAACTCATGTAATGTTATTTTTCTCATAAGGTTGAACTAATTAATTGGTTAAACTTTCTCTTTCTTCTAATTGCATAAATGTGTGAGGTATCAATATTGGAATGTCCAAGAAACCCCTGAACAAATTCCATCTTTGCACCGTTATCCATTAGATGCGTGGCAATGCTGTGTCTTAGGCAGTGAAGCGAAATCTCTTTATTTATCATATCCTCATCACCTGTGGTTTTAATAATTTCTTTGAGTCTTTTGTTCATCATATCACCCGTAAGTCTCCTTCCTATATTGGCAACAAAAAAAGCTGGCTGCCCTTGATTCACACTACTTAAAATGTTATTCCTCTCACCATACTTGTATTCCTTCAAATAGTGAATCACCCTCTTACTCATTGGAATCTCTCTTCTTTTTTCATTCTTGCCACTCACCACAATCAGCATTTTAGTAGGAAAAGAAATATCCTCAACGTTTAGCTTCTCCATTTCACTCCGCCTTAATCCACATCCGTAAGCTGCTGAAATAATTGCCCTGTCACGTTGTGAGCTGCTATGCTCATATAATAGTTTAGCTTGCTCCATGGAGATTATTTGCCTTTGGTTTTTCACTCCATCCCGGTTGAACTTAGGCAGACTTATTATAGAGTTTAGAACACCCGACTCCATAAGGTCTTCAAATAATAGCGCAATGGTGTAAAGGTGACCGTTTATTGAGCTTTGACTAAGCACTCCACTCCCACTTCTTTTGGGTCTGTTGGTTAAGTACTCATGGTAATCAACCATAACACCACTAGTTACTTTTGTCATACTCGTTATTCCTTTTGCTTCTAGCCAAGACATAAATTCCAATGCTTGGACATGGTACATCTTGCTTTTACTTTTCAATTCTTTGTTCTTAATGAACTGGTCGAAACCGATAAAGTATTTTTTAAATCTTGGGTTTTGTAATTCCATTGTCATGCTGTTTTGGCTGGACACTGAACACCAGTATCGTATCGCCCGTTATTATTGAATCCTAGTGTTCATTTAGTGTTTTCACTTGTTGAACCATCTTGTCTTTTATTGCCTCTTTGGCTCTACTGCTTTCATCCCAATGGCTCACCATATATTTAAAGCCTCTGTTAGGGGAACCCGAAGCAATCTGTATGTACTCTAATTGTTGTAACACTTTTAACTGATTGAATACTGTTCCCTTGGCTACATTTAGGTTTTCTCTTAACTCACGAGCTGTGAACTTATAGCTGTTACCTTCACCATTCTCTTTTATAAAGTCTTTCAAACTCTCGAAGAACTGTCTTGTAGAAGCGTCAAGTTCATCCACCTTAAGCCATATGGAATTGAAGAATATCTCAATGCCTTGTATCACATCATCCAATGCTACGATAAGTCTTCCCCTCTCATCCTTCTTTCTTTGGAACTGGTTAAGAATCGTAATCTGAGCTATGAAGTCTTGAAACTGACCATTGAGTCTCCTTTGCATTCTGGCCTCCACAGGCAGCAGGATACTCTCAGCATAGGGGTTTACAACTTCATAATCCCTTAGAACTCTTATGCAATTCCTTAGAGCTTGCTTTGCCTTAAACTCCTCATCACTATCAATCTTTCCTGCACGTTTTCTGTTTTGGTGCTGTATAATTCGTGAAGTCTGCTCTTCACTCTCATCAACTCCAATGGGAACACTTCTAGTCATGTTATCATAGTATATCTCTGCCTTGGTGGTAGCCATTAAAGAGGCGAAACTTGCACTAACTTTGTTCATGGTCGTTCTTCTATTTCCAAGTGCATCCTGTACAGGTGTTGAACTGGTTAGCACACCTGCTGACTGAATTTCTCTTAGAGAATAAAGTGCATCACCATCCATTCCATCTAAATCTTGTACAACAAATAGTTTGTTAATCAAGTCACCCTCTTGGAAATAGTACAAAGATTTACTGCTAATCCGATTAAAGCTCATCACATCCTCTGAGGGCATACATTTTGAAACAGCTTCAATTAAATGAGTCTTGCCACTAGATGAAGCTCCTTGTATTAATCCATGTAAAGGATGAGCAGTTTTATAAGTTGAGGCCAGTATGAACATGGCAATTCTATTTTCTTCTTCTCCTACTATTCCGCTCTTTCCAAGCATTGTATTAATGCTTTTAAGAAGGTTAGGCTCTGAAAGAAATTGAATCGCTTTCCGTTCTGTGTTGGCTGTTAGCTCATGGCTTAAATCCTCAACGACCAAATTATTCATGCTTTCTTCGAGCTTATTATTTCGTCTCTGCTCAAGCAACTCGGTTAATCTTGAAAGGTCAGTTTCAAGTAAGTTCTCATTTAAGTTTTCCTTTTCGGATAGCTCCTTGCAATGCATACTAATATTATGGTTGTCATAATAATCAATTGTATATCTATACTTTCTTCCTGTATCAGGATGAATAATAAATGTGGTTGCCTTTAGCTTAGATAGGTCATTTTGCAATTTGCCTACCACTTCATAAGTAGCACCTCTTCCTTTATATTCTAGTAGTTGAGGGTTTTTTACTATTAGCTTATCCTCTTGTGTTTCTCTTTGAAGTTCCTGTAAACAGGTTTCTTTTGTCCACTCTAGTATCGCCTCACTGCCGTAGTTAAGAAGCATATCATTTAAGCTATGCTGCTCAGGTAGAATTAACATTTCACATACACTATTTGGAAAATGCTTTTCTATCTCTGACTTTACAGTAGGTCTATTTCCGTCTGTTATTATTACTATCTCCCTAAGTTCACTCAATCTATTAATTGCTGTTAGGTGCTGAGGTACTAGGCTATTATTATGTAATGATATTACCGCCTCTCTCGGTTCTAAAACCTTTGCTTGTAGCAGGCTTGCTGCATCAAGTACCGTTGAAGTAATGTATAATCTTTGGGTTAATTGGTGTGGGAACTTTGGGTAAAGACCTTTACCATTGAGCTGCATCCAAGGCTTATCTTCCAGCTCAATTCGCTGGGTACAGAAGTTGACAAGCTCCCCTGTTTCATCGTGCATTGGAAATACAATCCCATATGCTCCATGACATGTATAAGCCTTCATGCCTTCTTTTAAAACGGCTGCATTGCTCGGCTTTAGCATACCTAATTTTACAAAGGGCTTTCTAAATTTCTCACTCTTTCTGTGGTGAAATTGTCCTGAGTTGAACCCTATTTCTAAGTCTGTATAATCAAGTCCTAGCGACTCTAAATGTTCTTTTGGCTTAACTGCCCTCATGCTTCTAATACCTGTCTGAAAGGACTCAAAGAGTCTTTTTAATGGTTGGGTTTCTATGTCTTTATCTTCTTTCATTTACTATTATTTTATTTCGGTTTAGGCAAAACAATCCCAGGGCTGCTAGTGCAACATTTTTTTTGAGGATGTAATTGCCTCTATATTTTGTTGTTAATTATTCGGACATTTTCATGCCCATGAAAACCGAGTCTGCGAATATAATCTCCAGGTTTTCAACTTCCTAAGGAAACTTGATTTATCCAGGGACTTAACTAGTATGCCCAAGATAAACGTGTTTAGGGGAGCTTAAGAACCAGAGTTTTCAATCTGAATTGCTGCTAAATCACTTTCCTCAATCGTACACATAATTGCAGAAACAAGTTCGTTTAATTCTGTTTTGCAAGACTCCATTGTAGTTTCTAAACAAACATCATGAGCGTACATCTCCATATCCGTTTCTTCCAAGGCTATTTCCAATGCCTCAACTACTTTTTCATTAAGGTGCTTTACAAACTTGGTTCCTACTCTTTCCTTTATTTGTGCTCCCATACTTTCTATTATTGAATTATCTGTAATCATATTATTAAAATTTAATTGATGTTATCATTCTCATGCCTCGTGCATTTGAATGATACAATAGTAGAAAGGGTCAAGATGGGGGTCGACCTCTAAATTTCAGAATCATAATTAAATCCCTTACTATCAAGGAATTTAGACAACAACTCATCATCCTTAGAAGTCAATTGTTTGTAGGTATTGCCGTAAAGTTTTTTAGCATTATCTGGATTTATATTCAAAATGACAGCCATTAAATCGTATTTATCCTTCGACTTTAAATCCCATTCATCAATTCTTTTTCGAAAACCAAGTTGCTGAAAAACCGCATACCTCTGTCTAACGGTTAAGTCTGGTAATCCCTTTAAGTTTAATTCTTTTTCAGCCTCCGTTTCTATATGAAAGAAGCTCACTCTAGCTGTTTCACCCGAATAATCAATGTTAACCAAGTAACCTAGTTTATCAATCTCTTCCTCTAAAAATTCTATTTTCCTCTTGTCCTGTAACTTAAAGAACTCCAAGTTCTCTCCGTTTAGAAACCTCTTATATGTAAGTAGGCTAAGTTGCGATTCACTTCTAAGTTGAGTGTGAGCAAAGTTTGAACCTGTCTTATCTCCATTAAGATAAAATTCATATTCATTCTTCAATAAATCCAACTCTGTTGCATGCTCAAACTTTTCAAAGTAGCGAGATTTCATTAATACCAGTTAAAATTCAAAGCTGCCTATATGTTTCGTATATTTATAGTATGGGAAAAAGAGCTAATATATTTATAAAAGAGAGCGAAGAAGAATTAACTATTCTGTATAAAAAGGAAAGGAACTATAAAAGGAAACTACGGCTAAAGAGTCTGATACTTACTAAGAATAAT